>NZ_JBHXSG010000002.1:0-376998 GCF_042714835.1 Streptomyces sp. NPDC058678
GTCGGGGGGTGTCCGCCCGCAGCGGTTGGCGCGTCAACACCGGTGAGTCGGTGAGCGACCGATTCCGCGCCGTTCCGAGGACGGACACCCCCCGACACGGCCCCGACCCCCAACAAACCGCCAGGCGCAACGCGCACCCCAACTCACTCGCACAGGCGCCGCAGGCACCCGCGCCCGCCCCTCAGCGAGCCCCCGTGAAGTGCTCCCCCGCCAGCGACCGCACCACATCCAGGTCCCGCGCGATCAACGCGTCCAACAAGGCCGCGTGTTCCGCCGCGTCAGCCACCAGCTCGGCCCGCTTCCGCGAGGCGGGCGCGCCGACCAAAGGCCACTGGGCGCGGCGGTGGAGGTCCTCGGCGATCTGGACCAGCTGTTCGTTGCCCGACAGCGCGAGCACCGCACGGTGGAAGGCCCGGTCGGACTCCGCGTAGGTCGCCGGGCACCCTGAGGACGCCGCGCGTACGGTCGCCTCGGCGAGGGGCCGCATCTCGGCCCAGCGTTCGACCGGCACCGTACACGCAAGGCGCATCATCACGGGGACTTCGATCAGGGCCCGGATCTCGGCGAGTTCGGCCAGCTCGCGCATGCCCCGCTCGACCACCCGGAACCCGCGGTTGGGAACGACCTCGACGGCGCCCTCCAGCGCGAGCTGCTGCATCGCCTCCCGGACGGGCGTCGCGGAGACCCCGAAGCGCTCGCCGAGCGCGGGGGCGGAGTAGACCTCGCCGGGCCTGAGTTCGCCGGCGACCAGCGCGGTGCGCAGGGCGTCGAGGATCTGCCCGCGCACGGAGGACCGCTGGATGGCGGGGCGGGGCCGCGGGATGGGCGTCTCGCTGTGGGTGTGTTCACCGCGGGCGGCCCCTGGGACGGCGGCACCCCACTCCCGGTTCACGTCCGCGGCCCGGGCCTGCGGCGGCACACGGACGGCGTCCGCGGGAACGCCGGGGAACCCGGGGACACCCGTCTCGGCGGAGCCCTGCGCGCCCTGCTTCACGGGTCCTCCTCCGGACGTGTCGGTACTTGGGGTCATTACGGCGGGTTGTTACTCGCCCGTCAAGCAGATTAGGGCATAACCCGACAGTTCCCATGACGAGGACCTTGGGTAAGGTAAGCCTTACCTCTAAGCGCACCCCGAATCGATGGTCCCGGATGCCCACTCCGCTGCCGGCCCTGCCGCCCGCCCCACCGCCGCTCGCCGCACCCACGCTCGCCGCGCCCGCGCCCCCCACCCCCCGCTCGGCCGTCGCAGACGCTTACGCACACGTCACCAGGGTCTTTCCGGGATGGACAGTCACGGAACTCCACCCCGGCGAGCAGCCCCCTCGCGGCGACGGCTGGGTCGCCGCCACCGAGCTCGCGCAGGCCGGCCCCGGCCTCGAAGGGTTCCTGGCCTGGGACGAGGCACAGGTGGTGCGGGACCACGGCCGCCCCGGCCGCCCGGACGTGATCGCCAGCTTCGGTCTGCACCGGTACGCCTGGCCCGCCTGCCTCCTGATCACCGCACCGTGGTTCCTGCACCGCCGGGTCCCGCGCTTCCCCGTGACGCATGTCTCGTACGACCGCACCCGGGGCCCCATGTCCTTCGCCGTACGCCCCGGCCCCTTCGCCTGTCTGCCGGACGACCCGGCGGCAGCGCTGCCCGGCGCCCGGGTGGTCCCCGACGAGGAGGCACTGCGGGCCGAGGTGCGGGCGGCGGTCGCCGAGCACATGGAACCGGTGCTGGCCGGGTTCGGACCGCGGATGCGACGTCGCGGCCGCGCCCTGTGGGGCATGGTGACGGACGAGATCGTCGAGGGCCTCTGGTACGTCGCCGAACTGTTCGGCGAGAGCGAGCAGCGACGGGCCGAGCACGAACTGGAACTGCTCCTGCCGGGATCGACCAGGCCGTACGTCGGCTCCGCGGCCTTCCGCCGGCTGACCGGACCGAACGGCGAGTCGCTGCCGACCCGGGACCGGGCGAGCTGCTGCATGTTCTACACACTGGAGCCCGAGGACACCTGCGCCACCTGTCCGCGCACCTGCGACGCGGACCGTGTCGCCAAGCTGACGGCTCTCGGCTCGAGTTGAGGGACCCTCAGGTCGGGCCGGAATCACGCGTCCCGTAAGATCACTCGCGACTGAGACGCCCCCCGGTTACAGGCACTTCACATTTTCCTCACCGGTCGCAGGAACTTTCCGTGGAACCACCCGTACGGGTAGTCTTATTCGAACTCAACTCCCGCCCCTCAAGCGGCAGTTCGAGCAGAAAGCCGCCCTGGGCATCCCCTTGCACTTCCTTGGCGGCCTCTTGCCCCGAAAACGCCTGAGGGCCGTTGGGATTGGGCCACTATGGCGGGCGTTACGCCCTATCCCAATGCAAGGGACCCCAGATGAGACTGACCGACATATCGCTGAACTGGTTGCTTCCGGGCGCCGTACTGCTCCTGGGCATGCTGGCGGCGGTTGCGGTGCTCGCGCGTGGCAAGCGCACCTCGGGGAAGGACGCGCGCGCGGACGACTCGTGGGAGCGCAGCGAGGAGCGCCGCAGGCGCAAGGAGGCCATATACGGCACCGCCTCCTACGTGCTGCTCTTCTGCTGTGCGGCGGTCGCCGCCGCCCTCTCCTTCCACGGCCTCGTCGGCTTCGGCCAGCAGAACCTCAACCTGTCCGGCGGCTGGGAGTACCTGGTCCCGTTCGGCCTGGACGGCGCGGCGATGTTCTGCTCCGTGCTCGCGGTGCGCGAGGCCAGCCACGGTGACGCGGCGCTCGGCTCCCGGATACTCGTGTGGACGTTCGCGGGTGCCGCGGCCTGGTTCAACTGGGTGCACGCGCCCAGGGGTTTCGGCCACGACGGCGCACCGCAGTTCTTCTCCGGCATGTCCCTGTCGGCGGCCGTACTGTTCGACCGCGCGCTGAAGCAGACCCGCCGGGCCGCTCTGCGCGAGCAGGGCCTGGTGCCGCGTCCGCTGCCGCAGATCCGTGTCGTCCGCTGGCTGCGGGCGCCCCGTGAGACGTACAAGGCGTGGTCGCTGATGCTTCTGGAGAACGTGCGCAGCCTGGACGAGGCGGTCGACGAGGTCCGCGAGGACCAGCGGGAGAAGGAAGCGGCCCGACTTCGCCGGCGCGGCGAGCAGCGGGTGGAGCGCGCGCAGCTCAAGGCGATCAGCCGGGGCCACCGCGGTTTCGTCGGCCGGGGCCGGCAGTTGGAGGCGCAGGCGACCCTGGAGCGTGGTCCGTCGGACCGGACGACCGCGGAGCCTGCCATATCGCCGGAGCAACTGCCTCCCGCACGCCAGCGGCCCTCCCTGCAGCCCGTCCGCAGCGGATCTGACCCCATCACCGTCGATCTCACCGCGGAGGACGACACAATGGCCCTGCCGCGTCTCGACTCCCTCGAGCGCAAGCTCAAGGACCTGGAGCAGCAGTTCGGCTAGAGGCAAACGGGTTTCACGGGACGGGGTGCGGCTCGCAGGAGCCGCACCCCGTCCCGTTTCCGTTCCCGTGACGGTTCAGGCGACGCCCGCGTCCAGCTCGAACCACACCGCCTTACCCACCCCGTGCACCCGTACGCCCCACGCGTCCGCGAGGGACTGCACGAGGAGCAGGCCCCGGCCGTGCGTACCGTCGTCGGCGTTCGGTACGCGCAGTCTGGGTCTGCGGGAGACGAAGTCCCGCACCTCCACCCGCAGACCACGCGGTCCGACGGTGGCCGTCAGCAGCGCGTCGTGGTCGGTGTGGATGATCGCGTTGGTGACGATTTCACTGGTCAGCAGTTCCGCGACCTCGGCCCGTCCGGGCCTGCCCCAGTGCCGTAACAGCTCGCGCAGTGCTCTGCGCGCCTCGGGCACCGCCCCCAGGTCCGCCCGCCCGAGTCGGCGTTTGAGCTGCGGTGCCGGCGCCTCTTCCGTGACGCTGTCGGCCTTGTCCTCCACTGTGTCCGCCGAGAAGGCCCCTCCTGCCATGGGACCGCCTCCTCGTACCTGCCTCTTCATGACCCCCGCCCGCGTGCCGATGTCGGTTCCCCTCCTGCTCGAACACGTTCACGAGGATCCATGCCCCCCTGGGACTCGCGACAGTCATGTCGAATCGTCAACGACCAGGTGTTCGGCCATCGTTGCTGCCCACTTGAGGCCCTTGTGCGCCTCTCCGCCGCCACGGGTACGGAGCTACGGACGGGCAGGGAATCCTGGACCGTGCCCCATGAGCCGCCGGGGAGCCGTCGTGCACGACGACCGAAGGCTGGTGGAAGCCCGCCTGCAACTGCCCTGCGAGTTCGTGCGGCCTGCCCGGTACAGGCGCGCGTGCCGCTGCTCCTGCCCGTGTGGCACGCACCGGGCGACCCGGTGCCGGTGGACCAGGCCTTGAGCCCGCCTACGAGCTCTTCACGACCGGCACGGTGTGGGCGAGGCGGTGCGTCTGCTCCTGGAGGCGGCCGCCAACCCGCCGTCCTGCGAAGTTTCGAGCCTGGGCACCCCGGTGACGTCCTGACCGCGGGCGATGGGCCCATCTGACGATTCCGTGCTGCCGACCTCGTCGTACTCGACGAACCGATGTGGCAGTTGGTACTCGACGTCGAGGTGCTGTCGGAGCTGCTGCACGAGCTTGCCCATGGACCGGCCCGGCGCCACGAGGCGCCACCTGCTCTCGTCGACCGGGCACGCCCCCGTCGACTCGGTATGGCTGTGGCCGCAGTGCGAGACGGTGCGCGAGGCCTCGCGCACCTTCGCCGACGTCACCGCGCCGGCCCCCGACCACCGGCGCGGGTGTTCGCCTGCTCGCGGGCCGTCAGGCACACGGCCGCCTTCCCGCAGCTCGCGAAACTGGCCGGAATCCACTGGTCCCTCCCGCAGAAGCCTCCGGACTCTCGACCGGTGGTGGTGCGGGGGCCGCCCGCCCGACCCCCGTGCGGGAGGGCGGCCCCGGATTCCGCGGCAGTCGCGCGGTCAGTAGAGCTTGTTCACGGCGGTCGTGGTCGTCTTCTTGAATGCCTTCACCGGCGCGTCACCGAGGTCCCCCAACTGCGACCACTCCACGACGGTGACGGTCCGGCCGTCGCGCCCGACGGAGAGGAGCCGGACGTCCGAGGCACCCCATGACGTGACGGTGTGCAGGCCGTGGACACGGGCGCCCTCCTCGACGGGCAGCGTTCCGTAGCCCTTGTACGTGGCCTCGGTCTCCGGATCGGCCTGTTCGATGCGCGTCGCGCAGGAGCGGATCTCCTTGTTCAGGCGCGTGGCGAGCGCCTTGGCCTTGGCGGTGCTGCCGACGACGACGGTGAGCTGCCGGGCGCTCGTGTCGAGGTCGGTGTGGAAGGGGCGATACCGCGAGTCGTAGGCGAGGAGCGCCTCCTCCAGACAGAGCCGCAGCTCGTCCGGGACGCCGTCGGTGACCTTGCCGGCGGTCCACGAGGACGTGGGGTGCGGCGGGAGGTCGGCGGCGGCGAGGAACTTGGGCGAGGCGGCGGTCTTCGTCGCCGCGGCGTTCGTCGTGGCGACCGGCGCCGGCTGGGCGTCGGCCTGTACGGCGAGTGCGGCGCCGAGCGTGACGCCCGTGATGGACAGTACGGTGAGCGCGCCGGCTCGGATGCGCTTGGGCATGGGTGTCCCCCGTGAACGAGTGCATGGGTGTGGGATGTGCCGCGCGACGCCGGATGGTCGGTCCGGCGGTCGTCGGTGCGACACCAAGAGCATCAGCGGTCACGGCGGGCGGGCGCAACAGGGGACACCCGATTCACCAGAGTGGAACCGTCCCAGCCCGTCTGACGTGCAGGTACATGGAGTGCCTGGGATACGGATCCGGGGCGGACGGGGGAACGGTGTCGGCACCACAGGACGACGTCGGCGAGTTCGCGGCGCTGCTGACGCGGCTGAAGGAGCGGACGGACCGCAGTTACGGTTCGCTGGCCCGCCGCCTGAACATGAACACCTCCACGCTGCACCGCTACTGCGCCGGTGAGGCGGTCCCCCAGGACTTCGCTCCCGTGGAGCGGTTCGCGGCCCTGTGCGGGGCGTCGGCGGCGGAACGGCTGGAGCTGCACCGGCTGTGGCTGGTCGCGGTGGCGGCACGGCAACGGCCGCGGGCCGGACACGCGGTGTCCGAGGCAGCCGACGCCGCGGAGACAGAGACGACGACGGAGGCGGAGACAAAAACGGAGGCGGTGCCGTCCGCGTCAGCAGGGGGTGCGGCGATCGACACGGCGTCGTCGGACGGTGACGCCTGGCGCCCCGCGCCGGAGTCGGCCGACGGCGCGGGCCGCGAGCCCGTGCCCCCGGTGGGCGCAGTCCCCGCTCCCGCGCCCCGCCCCTGGTACCGCCGTCGACGCACCTTGGTGTCCGCGGCCGTCGCGGCGGTACTCCTCGTCACACTGGGCAGTCTGTCGGCCATGCCGTCCGGTTCACCGGAGGGGGACGACCCCTCACGGTCCTCTCGCGACCTGCCCCGTACGACCGCACGGAGTATCCCGGGCAGCCCCTCGGACACGTCGCCGAGCCCCTCCGTCACCACCGGGTCCCCCTCGGCCGACGGCCCCACGTCGAAGCCCTCCGGAAAGCCGTCCGAGAGCCACAGTCCCTCGGGAAGCCACGAGCAGGACGGCGGGGGCGTCCCCGCCGTCCCCCTCACCTGGACCGCCGACTCCCAGGTCTGGGCGCAGGGCTGCGGCCACGACTACGTCATCGACAAGCAGCCCCAGCAGGTCCCCCCGCCTCCCGCCCCGCAGGACGCCGGCACCTGGGCGGGCACCCAGAACGCGGTGCACGGGCACGACACGAACGTACGGATCTCGGTGCAGGGGCGGACCTCCACGGCCGTGATCCTGGAGGCGCTGCGGGTACGGGTCGTCGGACGCACCGACCCGGCCCCCGGCACCGCCTACTCCATGGACCAGGGCTGCGGCGGAGCCGTCACCCCCCGCTACTTCGACGTCGACCTGGACATCGACCGCCCCATCGCCCGCCCCGTCGAGGGCAACGACACGGGTACGCCGATCCCGGCGATGCGCCTGCCGTACCGTGTCTCCGCCGAGGACCCCGAGGTCCTGCTCGTCACCGCTCGCACCGAAGGCTGCGACTGCCGCTGGTACCTGGAACTGGACTGGGCCTCGCAGGGCCGTACCGGCACCGTCCGCATCGACGACGGCGGCCGGCCGTTCCGCACGAGCTCCATCGAAGGGCTGCCGCGCTACTGGTACGACGTCTCGCGCCAGTGGGTGGCGAGGACCGACTGAGGGTCTGAGTGTCAGGCCTCCCAGACGGCGGCGGCCGTACGGTCGTCCGCGTACCCCTTGACCCTGACCTGGGCGTCGGCGAGGAACTCGGCGAGACCGGGCGGGGTGGGCCCGGACCAGCGGCCGGTGAGATACCCGCACAGTTCGGGTTCGCCGCGCAGCGGCTCGGCGAGGCCGTCGGTGCACATCAGGAGCGTGTCCCCCGGTCGGGCCACCGAGGCGCGGAAACGGAAGGGTTCGCGGGGCGGCTCGGGGGCGGGTTCGTACGGGCTCGGGGGTGTCGGGATGCCGAGGTCCATGGTGAGCCGGTCGCCCTCGGGGGTCTCGGCGGGCAGTGACCCGAAGCCGACGACCGGCTCGCCGGGGACGTCGAAGACCCGCGGTTCGATGTCCTGCCACTCGCCGCCGCGCAGCCGGAACAGCCCGCCCGCGCCCACTCCGAAGAAGACGCGCGTACGGCACTCGGGGTCGGCGGGCAGGAGCAGGCAGCGCAGGGCGGCGGCGTACTCCTCCGGTTCGATGCCCTGCTCGGCCGCGCTGGCGCGGAGTTTGCCGAGGCTGCGGTCGGTGAGACGGTGCAGACCCGACTTCAGGTCGCCGCGCCGGCCCGCCCTTATGTCCTCGGCAAGCCTGACGTGGCTACGGCCCACGGCCCGCCCGATCCAGTGACACGCCTCGGCGGCCGCCCGGTGCGCACCCGGCGTGGCCCGCGCGCCGGTCGCCATCGCGACCAGCACCAGCGCGTGCTCTCCCGACCCGAAGCGTGCGGTGAGCAGGGAATCCCGCCGCGGCTCCCCCCGGTACCGCGCGGAGTCCCCCCGCACCGAGGCCGCCCGCAGCGTGGACGAGCCGTACCGGGCCCCGTCCAGCACGGTGTCCGCGACCAGGTCGTCGAGATCGTCCGGGTCCGCCGGGGGCAGCACGGTGGGTTCGGCCTCGTAGGTGGGAGGCCCGGAGCCGACGTAGCCGACGGGCTTGGGCAGCGGGAGGGGGAGGTCGACCCGGGTGGCGGTCCGAAGTGTTCGCGGGTCGCCGGGGCCGGCCTGGGGGGACGTGTCGGTACGGCCGCCCTGGGCGTCGGCGTCATCCGGCACCGGGGCGGATGCGGGTACGGCGTCCTCGACTGCGCGGGGCGGCTCCCAGGGCGCGCGCCGCGGCACGGAACCGACGGGGCGCGAAGTGGCGGCGGCATCTCTCCCGGCGGGCGCTCCCCGTAGCGCGTCCCGCTCCGGCTCGTCGTCGACGGCCCGCGCTTCGGCCTCGGTGTCCCGCGCGGGCGGGGCCGTGGGCGGCGGTGGGCCGAAGGGGGGCGGGGGCGGAGGGGGTGCGGACGGGGGCGGGGGTGTGTCCGGGGGCGGAGGTGTGTCCGGGGGCATCAGCGGGGCGGGGGCGGCTGGGGTGCCGGGTTCCGGGGAGGTGCCGCCACCCGTCGCGGCGGCTGTACGGCCGGGAGGCGGCTGTTGCTCAGGGGCCGGCGGCGGTTGCTCAGGGACCGCACGGCCCCCGGGAGGCGGCCGCTCGGCGAATCCCGGGGGCCTCTGTCCGGGCGGGAAGGTCACGGGCCCCGGAGGCCGGTCGGGCGGCGGCTCCCAAGGGGCCCGCAGCCCGGCGAATCCCGCCCGCCGCGGGGCGTCCACCACCCCCATGCCACCCGCTCGCGGCGCGGGAACCCCGACGCCGGGGGCACCGGCGGCACCCGACCGGGGCACAGGACCGGCCACGACATCGGCGGCGCCGGACCGGGAGGCGGGGCCTCCGTCTGCTGGAACACCGGCAGGACCGGGACGTGAATCGGTGACTCCGCCCTCCACGACCCCGGCACCACCGGAACGCGGACCGGCAACCCCGCCCTCCACGACCCCACCGGAACCGGCGTCACCGGACCCTGTCGCGGGCGTCGCGTCTTCCGTGACCGCGGTGCCGCCGGGACGCTGAGCCGGGATTCCGCCCTCGCCCTCCCCCGGAGTCGCGCCGTGCCCCTCCACCGTCCCCGCCGCCGAAGCGAAGCGGTCGTCCAGGGAGTCGGGCGTGGCTGTGGGGCCCGTGTCCTCGGTGGTGTCGTCGTACAGCTGCCCCCACCAGTCGTCCTCGTGACCGCTGGGCTTTCCCCCCTGCTGGTTCATGCCCCCAATTGTCCACCGCGCGGGCCGTATGAAAACGGGGCATCCGGAAATTCCGGCGGCGCACGGCGCGTCGAACGGCGCGTCGAGTGAGTCGCCGAACGGAAGTACGCCACAAGTGGCTCGGCGGTCCCACAACCCCCGACGCGTCGGCGCACGGCGTGGGCCCGCGCCCTGACCTGCGTCGTCGGTCGGACTCCGGCACCCTGGACAGATGGGAGTGGTGGATCTCCTGCTGGTCGGCCTGGTCATTCTGCTCGGTGTGGGCGGAGTGCTCGTGCCCGGCGTGCCCGGATCGTGGCTGGTGTGGGCCGCGGTCATGTGGTGGGCACTGAAGGATCCCCGGCCGCTCGCCTGGGCCGTCCTGGTGGCCGCCACCGTCGCGCTGCTCCTCTCCCAGGTGGTGCGCTGGGCGCTGCCGCCCCGACGGCTGCGGGCAAGCGACGCCACGGTACGCATGGGGGTCTACGCCGGCGTGGGGGCGTTCGTCGGTTTCTTCCTCATTCCCGTGCTCGGCGCGATCCCCGGCTTCATCGGCGGCATCTACCTGTGCGAACGCCTCCGGCTCGGTCGGCACGGCGAGGCGATGGCGGCTCTGCGTACGGCGATGCGCTCGGGCGGCTCCAGCGTGCTGGCGGAGCTGTTCACCTGCCTGCTGATCATGGGGGCGTGGCTGGGCGCGGTGCTGTGGGGCTGAGCCTGCAGCCCGGCGCCTCGGGCGTCGTAGGTCCCGGGATCCAGGGCGAAGATCCGATGCGCGGGGCGGGCCCGGAGTGTTTGGGTGGCTGCCATGACCGAATTCAGCGAGGCCGAGCGCGCGTACCTCAACTCCCAGCGGCTGGGACGACTGGCCACCGTCGACCCGAACGGCCAGCCCCAGGCGAACCCGGTCGGCTTCCACCCCCGGCCCGACGGGACCATCCTGGTCGGCGGCTACGCGATGGGCCGCACCAAGAAGTGGCGCAACCTCCGGCAGAACCCGAAGGTCGCCCTGGTCGTCGACGACATCGTGAGCCTGAAGCCGTGGAAGGTCCGCGGGATCGACATCCGGGGCGAGGCCGAACTCCTCACGGGTCCGCACGACCTGGGCCCGCACTTCAGCGAGGAGGTCATCCGGGTCCATCCGCGGCGGATCCACAGCTGGGGGCTGGAGGACGACGTCTGAGTCGCCCGGTGGACGCTCAGAGGATGCCTTCGAGAGCGAGGAGCCTCGTCTTGCGCTCCAGCCCGCCCGCGTACCCGGTGAGTGAACCGTCGGCCCCGATCACCCGGTGGCAGGGCCGCAGGATCAGCAGCGGGTTGGCGCCGATCGCGCCGCCGACGGCCCGTACGGCGGCCCGGGAGGCGCCGATGCGGGCGGCGATCTCGCCGTACGTCGTGGTCGCGCCGTAGGGGACGGTGTCGAGGGCGGCCCAGACCCGCTCCCGGAAGACGCTGCCGTCGCCGCGCAATGCCAGCCGGAACTCCTTGAGTTCACCGGCGAAGTACGCGGTGATCTGCTCCTCGGCGGCACGGAAGAGGTCGGGGTCGTGCCGCCAACCCGCCTGGAGGGTACGGCCGTTCTTCTGGCCGGGTACGGAGAGGGAGGTCAGGACGCCGTCCGGGCCGGCGGTGAGGAGGAGTTGCCCGACCGGGCTGTCCAGGGTGGTGTAGTGCGTGTCGGTGCTCATCGGGACTCCGGTCGTCAGCGGTACTGCGGTGGTCATCGGTACTCCAACTCCCCTGCTGCGCGCAGGTGTTGCACGGCATACGAGCGCCAGGGGCGCCAGCTGTCGGGGGTGTCCGGGCCGGGCGGCGCCACGTCCGGGTCTCCCAGGGCGCGGGTACGGATGGTGGCGGCGGTGCGGGCCTCCAGGCCGGGCAGGGCGAGCAGGGCCGCCTCGGCGTCGTCGCGGTCGACACCCGGGTCCAGCCGTAGGACGCCGTCGGCGAGGGCGGTGGTGAGGGCGCCCAGGGTGCCCTCGGGTTCGGCCCCGGCGAGGACGGCCGGTTCAGGGAAGTAGTGGGTGAGGCTGCCGCAGGGGGCGTCCAGCGTCTTGCCGTACCGCTGAACCAGTCGCTCCGCCTCGACCCGGCCCACGAGGGCCCGCACCGCGAGTTCCTCCGGGTCCGCGGCGCCCGGCGACCGCAGTCCCGGCCGCGCGGCGACCAGCGGGGCGAGCCGTGCGTCGGCGGAGAGCCGTTCATCGACGGCGTACGGGTCGGCGTCCAGGTCGAAGAGCCGGCGCAGCCGCTGTACGGCGGTGGTCAGGTCGCGAGGGTCGGCGAGGTGGAGCCGGGCGTCCAGCCAGCCGCCCGGATGGGCGCCGGACGTGGACCTCGCGGCGCCCGGCCGCTCGTCGACGGCGACGATGCCGGTGCCGTGCGGCAGGCGCAGGGTGCGACGGTACGTCCGTCGCCCGCGTGGCCCGCCGACCTCCTCCACGCCGGCCACCGCCTCGGCCGCCAGCAGGTCGAAGACGGCGGTGGACCGGTAGGGGCCCCGGTGGGCGAGCCGCAGCGGGATCCCGGCGGTCGGGGTGGCCGTGCGGCGGGAGGGCCGGCCGCCGTGCGGGGCGGCGGCCCGCAGCTCGCTGGGTGTCGAGGCGTACACGTCCCGCATGGTGTCGTTGAACTGGCGCACGCTGGCGAAGCCGGACGCGAACGCGATCCGGGTGACCGGCAGGCCGGTCGTCTGGAGCAGGACGCGCGCGGTGTGAGCCCGCTGGGCCCGGGCGAGGGCGACGGGTCCGGCGCCGAGTTCGGTGGTGAGCTGGCGCTGGACCTGCCGGGCGCTGTAGCCGAGCCGTGCGGCGAGCCCGGCGACGCCCTCCCGGTCGACGACGCCGTCGCCGATCAGCCGCATCGCCCGGCCCACCACGTCCGCCCGTACGTTCCATGCGGCGGAGCCGGGCACGGCGTCCGGCCGGCACCGCCGGCAGGCCCGGAACCCCGAGCCCTGCGCGGCGGCGGCCGTCGCGAAGAAGCGGACGTTGTGCCGCTTCGGCGTCACCGCCGGGCAGCTGGGCCGGCAGTAGATGCCGGTCGTCTCGACGGCGAAGAAGAACTCGCCGTCGAACCGACCGTCCCGGCTGCGCACCGCTTCGTACCTGGTGTCCTCGTCCATCACGTCATCCAGTGTGAGCCAGGACCAGGGACCGGGCTGGCGGAAATCGGACGTCGAGATGGCCCTCGGGCCGCCCTACGCCCGTCTTCTCATGCCCAGCGCCCCCGCTTCGCCTCCATGGCCGCCTTGCCCTGTGCCCCCTTCCGCTTCCAGTCCCGCTTGATCTCCGCCCGGAGGCGTGCGTCGGTCTTGGCGACGATCCGCTGGTTCTCCCGCATGAGCTTGCGGTAGCTGTCCAGCCGGCGCTCGGGCAGCACACCGTCCTCGATGGCCGCCAGCACCGCGCATCCCGGTTCGCTCTCGTGCGCGCAGTCGTGGAACCGGCAGCGTGCGGCCAGCTCCTCGATCTCGGAGAAGACCTGTCCGACCCCGCTCTCGGCGTCCCACAGCCCGACTCCCCTGAGGCCCGGCGTGTCGATCAGGACCCCGCCGCCGGGCAGGGCGAGCAGGTTGCGGGTGGTCGTGGTGTGCCGGCCCTTGCCGTCCGCGTCCCGGGTGGCCCGTACGTCCATGACGTCCTCGCCCAGCAGCGCGTTGGCGAGCGTCGACTTGCCCGCACCGGACTGGCCGAGCAGCACGGACGTACCGCCGGCGACGACGGCCACCAGGACCTCCAGTCCGGCCCCGTCCAGAGAGCTGACCGGCAGTACCGGCACGCCCGGCGCGGCCGTCTCGACGTCCTGGACGAGATGCCCGAGCGTGACCGGGTCCGGCACGAGGTCCGCCTTGGTCAGCACGACCAGGGGCTGCGCCCCGGACTCCCAGGCCAGGGCGAGGAACCGCTCGATGCGGCCGAGGTCGAGTTCGACGGCCAGCGACACGGCGATGATCGCGTGGTCGACGTTGGCCGCGAGGATCTGCCCCTCGGACCGGTTGGAGGAGGTGGAGCGTACGAAGGCGGTACGGCGTGGCAGATACGTCCGTACGTAGCGCGGGTGGCCGGCGGCGTCGACGGCGACCCAGTCGCCGGTGCAGACGACCCGCATCGGGTCGTGCGGAGTGACGAACGCGGTGTCGGCCCGGACGATCCCGTCGGCGGTGACCACGTCGCACTGCCCGCGGTCGACCCGGATCACCCGTCCGGGCAGCAGCCCCGCGGGCTCGTGGGGGGCGAACTCGTCCGCCCATGTCTCGTCCCAGCCGTAGGGAGCGAGCGCGGAGGAGGCAGAAGACGTGGTGAAAGCGGATGAAGCTGCGCTGGAAGTCAAGGGAAACCCTTCACAAGGGCGGCCCCGGCACGCGCGTCACGGACGCGCGGAGTGTTGAGGAGTCGTGTCAGCCGGCGGCCACGGAGGTGGACTTGATGAACTTCTGGATGAGGGCAGCGCCCATCTCAAAGACAGCCATCGGTCACACCTCCCATTCCTGAACGACTGACGGCGGCGGCCGAGGGCCACCGCGTGAAGCTCCGCCAGAATAGGGAACCGCGAGCACCCGCGCCAACCCTTTTTCTCCTGGCCCCCGGCCACAGTCAGGCCCGCTCAGGGCGGTGGCCCCGACCGAGGAGCAGTCGGGGCCACCGTCGAGTTCGGACGTTCCTAGCCGATGATCCGGCCCAGTTCGATGCGGTCGATGTTCGGGGCCCAGGCGCTCGCGTTCCCGAAGGTCACGCTGTTGGAGCCCTTCTTCAGGTCGACGGGGACGCCCAGCGTCCAGTAGTCGTCGACGCTCCAGGTGTTCTTGAACGTGACCTTCCGGGGCGCCGCGCTCCCCACCGTGATGTCCGCCGTGCGGGACATGATGTCCGTGTTGTAGGCGTGGCCGTTGTCGCGCCGGTCGTTGTGCGCGTAGTGGACGACCAGCAGGTATCGGCCGGACCTGGGGGCGTCCACCGTGAACTCGGCCGTGCTGGCGGCGCTGTTGCCGAGCATGCCTATGAAGGAACCGGCGGAGGCGTGGGCGGAGTCGACGAGCTTGGCCCCGCCCGCGAGGGTGGCCGAGGCGCCCTCGTAGGAGAGCGTGCCGGAGGTCGAGCCGTCGCCCGAGACGTCGAGGGAGCGTACGGCGGCGTTCTGGGCCGTCATCGCGACCCGGTTGTTGCCGGCGACCAGGTACAGCCGCAGCGGCCGGTCCGGCGCCGCCGACACCGTCTCGCCGTGCAGGGTGAGCCGTACCGGCGCCGAGGCGCGCGGTAGCACGGTGAAGTAGCCGTCGCGCGGGGCGTACACGTCGAAGACGGCCTTGTCGCCCTTGCGCAGGACGAGGGCGCCGGTGCCCACCCCGGCCGACGAGGAGTAGTCGTACGACGGCCTGCCGCTGATGTCGGCGAGGGTGGCCTCGTACGAGGCGGAGGGCTTGGCGGTACGGGTGGTCAGGTCGACGCGGTCGAGGGTGACTTCGGCGTCGCCCTTGGCCAGGGTCAGCGTGTGGGTGCCGGCCGGCAGGTCGAGGGTGACGTCCTTCTTGGCGCGGTAGGTCCAGTTCTCGGTGGACGGGTAGGTGACGGTGACCGGGTCGCCGCCGTCGACCGACAGCTTCTGCGTGGACGGGGCGCCGGACTGGTTGCCGTACAGGATCGCCAGGTCGTAGGTCCCGTCCTCGGGCACCGTCACGGTGAAGTCGACCTTGCTGGAGGCCTGGTTGAGCGAGCCGACGTCCTTCGTCCCGGAGGCCGCGTAGCCGTTGGCGTTGCTGACCGTGCCCTGGGTGTAGACCTGGCCGCCGGTGATGGCGGCGTTCTCGGCCTCGTACGAAGCCGACCACGGGACGGAGGCCGCGGTGGGGGTTCCGGTGCCGCCGGGGGTGAGGACGATCCGGTAGGCGGACATCTTGTGCAGGCCGCGCAGCGGGACGGTCACCGTGCCGTCGGCCGCCACCTTCACCTTCGTACGGGCGAGGACGCGCGGCGTCGCGTGCTGTCCCTCGTAGCCGGACCAGGCCGCCTCGGCGACGGTCGCGGTGACCGTACGGCCGAACACGGACCGGGGGACGTTCTGGACCACGACGTCGGAGTCGCCGGCGGAGCCGCCGAGCAGGACCTGGGCCTGGCGGCGCGAGGGGTCGAGGGAGGCGAGTCCCTGGAGGGTGTCGATGGTGTTGGCCTGCGGCGGGGTCACCTTGACGGTGTCACCGGTCATCCCGGCGTACCAACGGAACAGCCACCAGCCGCCGTTGGGGATGTTGGACCGGACGACGTTGCCGTCCATGTTGCCGGCGGCGTCCCAGTAGGCCTGGTTGGCGTACACCTTGTTCCGTTCGAACATCGAGACCCACTGCACGAGCTGTCCGGGCACGGACAGGTCGCGGCGGTTGGCGTACTCGTCGATGTTGATTTTCAGCGGTGCGATGCCCAACCGGCGTTCGATCGAGCGGTAGTTGTCGTAGTTGCCTTGGAAGTCGCGCAGTGAACCGGAGCTCAGTTCGTGCCAGGTCATCACCTGGGGCAGGACGTTCTCCCGCTTGGCGAAGGTGAGGAAGTCGGTCAGCAGGCGAGTGTGGTAGCCGGCTTCGTTGGGGCCGGCGATCCGCGCGTCGGGGTCGATCGCGCGGATGCGCTGGTAGACCGTCTTCCAGTCCTTGAAGAACCGGTCGCGGTTGGCCTCGTACTGCGCCTGGTCGGAGGTGCCGAGGTTGTACCAGATCTGGTCGGGCTCGTTGAACGGGATGTAGACGAAGCGCTCGCTGTTCGGGTCGGCCGACACCTCCTTGACGATCTTGTCGACCTTGGGGAGGTAGTCGTCGATGCCGAGGTCCTCGTAGGGCCACTTGGCGTAGATGTCCTGCATCATCACGTTGATCTCGCCGCCGCCGTTGCGGAAGAACGACTTGGAGACGGTGAGCGCGTCGCCGTTGGGGTGCTGGGCGCCGCCCTCCGGCTTCTGCGAGATGCTGGTGATCTTCAGGGGTTCCAGGGCGGCGTCGCTGGGCACGCCGTCGTCGCTGAGCCCGTACAGCGCGCCGTTGGCGCCGAGCATCACCGGGCCCTCGGAGGCGCCGAGATCGACGGTGAGCCGCTGGGGGTCTGCGGCTGCTGCCGCGGGCCCCGCGGCGGGGAGGGTGCCTGCCATGGCGGCGACTCCGAGTGCGGTGGTGACGAACAGTGTGTTGAGACGGGATCTTGTGCGGGTGGGGGTGATCACGCGGTTGGACCTCCGGTCACTTGACGGCTCCACTGGTGATTCCGGACACGATCTTTCGCTGGCCGACGAGGAACACGGCGACCATGGGCAGGCTCATCACCACGACGTACGCGAAGACGAGATGCCAGTTGTTGAGGTAGAGCTGGGCACTGGCGACCTTGTAGAGGTTCAGTGGCAAGGTCGCCCGCTCTCCGCCGCCGAGGACGAAGAAGGCGTAGAAGATGTCGCTCCAGGCGTAGAGCATCACCATGATCGTCGCGGTGGCGATCACGGGCCTGAGCAGCGGCAGGATGATCCGCAGGAAGATCCGCGCCGGGCGCGCCCCGTCGATCCGCGCGGCCTCCTCCAGCTCGAAGGGGATGGCGCGGATGAAGCCCGTCATGAAGAAGATCGACGTGGAGAGGTACATCCCGGTGTAGACGGCGATCATCCCGGGCCGGGTGTTGGAGAGCCCGAGCTGCCGCAGTTCCATCACGATGGTGATGACGGCGGGCGGCAGCAGCAGTCCGCTGATGCACAGCGCGTACGCGGCCGAGACCAGCTTGGACTTGCGGCGGGCGAAGACCCAGGCGGCGCCCGCGCCGAGAATCAGGACGAGGATCACCGAAGGCAGCACCACGAGCAGCGAGTTGACGAAGCCGCGCAGCATCTCGCCCTGGCCGACGGCGTCCGCGTAGTTGCTGCCAGCCTGCCAGTGCCGCGGCGGGTCGAGGTTCGGCTTGATGGCCTCCGCCTGCGGTTTGGCGGAGGTGACGGCGACCAGCCACAGCGGTACGCCCACGGCCAGGGCAGCGATGGCCACGATCAGAGTGGGGCGACCGATGCGCCACAGACGTGGGCCGACAGTTGGTAGGCTTATCGATGTGTTGCGCGAGAACCAAGCCAGCACATCAACCTCCCTTCTTTCGGGGACCGGGCTGGTTCCAACCCGGCTGGTGCTGATCGTGTGAGTCTCGGTCGCGCGTTGAGCGACAGAGCAGTGTGAGCCAGGAATCCTCCTCGCCCGCGAGGAGGAGGGTTCAAAGCAGTTGCTCCCTTCGACGCAAGCCGAAAACAAGCGGAATCGCCAAGGCCACCACGATGAGGAAGAGCACCAAACTCATCGTGGAGGCTTGGGCGTACAGCCCTTGTCCGAATACGCGGAACATGTAGATGTTGAAGACCTCCGTGGAGGCGGCGGGGCCGCCGCCGGTGGTGGCCTGCACGATGTCGAAGGTGTTCATCGAGCCGATCAGCGCCGTGGTGACGTTGAAGGTGACGGCTGGCGCGAGCATCGGCCAGCGCACCGACCAGAAGGTCCGCCAGGGCCCGGCGCCGTCGCACTTCGCGGCCTCCAGCATCTCGCCGGGGATGCCCTTGAGCCCGGCCAGGTAGATCAGCATGGCCAGGCCCATCCACTTCCAGCCGTGGATGAGGGTCACCAGGACCAGCGTCCAGGTGGTCGACCCCAGCCACGGAATGTCCGTGCCCAGGACGGAGTTGACGGCGCCGTCCTGGTCGAGGAGGGCCTGGAAGACGTAGCCGGTGGCGAGCGCGGAGATGAGCACGGGCAGGAAGAAGACGGCGCGGAAGAACCGGTTGAAGCGGGTGTCGGCCTCCAGCAGCAGGGCGAGCACGAGCCCGAAGCCGTTCTGGAACAGCGCGGCCAGCAGGGCGTACAGCAGGGTCGTACGGATCGCGCGCAGCAGGGAGCCGTCGTCGGCGATGGTCTTGAAGTTGTCGAGGCCGGTGAAGGCGATGTCCGCGTGGTACGAGGACCAGTTGGTGAACGGGTAGTAGAAGTTGAGCAGGTTCGGCACCAGGAAGAAGCCCGCGAAGACGACGATCGCCGGGAGCGCGAACCACCAGGGGTGGTGCACGGCGGCGCGCGGGAGCCGTCCCACCCGCCGGGGTTCGCCTGTCGTGGATGCCTGCTTGCGCGTACGTATGGCTGTGTCCGCCATCACAAAGCCCCGTGTCGTCTAGAAGCCGGGCGCGCCCTGGGCCTTGGCCACCTGCGCGAACTGGTCCTGGATCGCCTGGGCGACCTGCTGCGGGCTCTTCTTGCCGTAGAGCATGTCGGCGAGGTAGAGGTGTGTGTCCGGGGCGACGATCGCCTTGGCCTGGAAGACCCCGATGGCCTTGGGCAGGGCCGCGACCTGGTCCTTGGACGCCTGCGGGAGTCCGTCGGGGGTGGGCACGGACGGCTGCACGGACGGGATCTTCATCGCCTTGATGTAGTCGGCGTAGTCGGGGCCGAGCCAGAACGCCAGGAACTGCCGGGCGGCGTTCTGCCGTTTCTCGTCACCGGTCTTGAAGGCGACCACGCCGTTGGTCTGGTCGGGCGAGTACAGGCCGGTGGCCGAGGAGTTGGCGATCGGGAACCAGCCGATCTTCTTGTCGATCTCGGCCGTGGAGTACTTGGCCTGCAACTGGCTCTGGAAGGAGGTGACGTTGAGGACCATGCCGGCCTCGCCCTTCCAGAGGGAGTCGGCCTGCCCGGTAAAGGTGCCGGTCCTGTAGTTCTTCTGGGCGAGCCCGGCGTCGAGCAGCTTCTCCTTGTACTTCTTGATCGCGCCGACGACGACCGGGTCGGTCCACTTCTTCTTGTTCTGGTTCAGGTCGGCCCACCACTGCTTGTCGAGGTCGGTGAGCTGGACCTGCATCTGCCACTGCAGGGGCCACTGGTCGCCGCCGGCCTCGTAGAAGGCGGCCGCGTCGGTCTTGTCGGTGACGGTGCGGCCGAGGGCCAGCAGCTCGTCGTACGACTTCGGGAAGTCCTTCTCGGCCAGTCCCGCCTGCCGGAAGACGTCCTTGTTGTAGTAGACGCCGAGCATGGCGGGACTGGTGACGATCGCCGCGTACCGCTTGCCGTCGATGACGCCGAGGGACCGCTCGGTGGTGCCGAGCTTGGAGACCCACTCCTCCCCGTCGAGCGTGAGCAGGTTCTGCTGGGGCTGGATGAAGGGCAGTGTGGAGATGGACGGCTGCCAGAACATCAGGTCCGGCCGGTCGCCGGAGGCGAGTTTGGTCGGCACGTTCTGCTCGTAGAGGTCCGGGATCGCCTGGGTCTCCACCTCGGCGCCGGTGGCCTTCTCGAAGGCGTCGACGACCTGCTTCGGCGCGTTGACCGTGTTCTGCGCGGTCCACATGGTCAGCTTCACGCCCTCCAGCCGGGCGGTCGGGTCGACCGCCGACTGCTTGGCGTCCGTGCCGGAGTCGCCGGAGTCACCGGCGGAGGGGTCACTGCACGCCGTGGCGGCCAGGCCGACGGCGCATATCAGGGCCAGGACGGGGAGAGCTCTTGTCTTCATCACGTACCTCAAGTGCCTTTCGCGAACGGGTGGTTCAGGACGGCGGTATCGAGATCTCAGTCGCGGGCGGACGCGGGACCCGAGCTCTCCCGCACCACCAGCTCCGGTACGGACACGGGGTGCGGGGCGATCTGCGCGGACTCCTCCAGGACCCCGTGCAGCAGGGCGAACGCGGACCGGCCGAGGCCGGTGAAGTCCATGCGTACGGTCGTCAGTGACGGGGTCAGAAAGGCGGAGTGCGGGGCGTCGTCGAAACCGGCCACGCTGACCTCGCCGGGGACGGACCTGCCGGACTCGTGCAGGGCGCGCAGCACGCCGAGGGCGAGGTCGTCGTTGCCGCACAGGATCGCGGTGACGTCGGGGTCCTTCGCCAGTTTCAGGCCCGCCGCGTGGCCGCCGACCGGGCTCCAGCCGCCCTGCACGGGGCGGGGTTCGGGTGCTCCGGCCTCCTGCAGCGCCTGGCGCCAGCCGGTGGTGCGGGCGCTGGTGCGGCGGGTGCTGGAGGGGATGGCGACGTAGTGCACGGTGTCGTGGCCGAGGGAGAGCAGGTGGCGGGTCGCCTCGTAGGCGGCCTCGCGGTCGTCGGTCCACACCCAGGGGCGGTCGCCGGAGGGCGGGCTCGTGGGGGTCTCGACGACGCCGACGACCGGCAGTTCGGCGGGGACGGCGGCCAGGGCCCGTACCCCGGCCGGATCGTAGGCGATCACGATCAGTCCGCCGCCCGCGTCCGCGGCCCGCTGCACCTCGGCGGCGACGGCGGGCTCGTCCGCCGATTCGAGCACGCCGATCCCCACCGCGTAGGACGCGGCGCGGGCGGCCTCCTCGATGCCCTGGAGGATGGAGGCGTAACCGTAGTGGGTGGTGTTGGCGGTGAGCACGGTCACGGCCCTGCTGCGGCCGCTGGCCAGGGCGAGCGCGGTGGCGTTGCGCCGGAAGCCCAGCTCGTCGATGGCGGCGAGCACCCGCTCCCGGGTGGCCGGTTTGACGCTGGGGTGGCCGTTGATCACCCGGGAGACCGTCTGGTACGAGACCCCGGCTGCCGTCGCGACGTCCCGGATGCTCGGCGGGCGGCTTGTGTGACCGGTCACATTCATGCCAGGATTGTGACCGGTCACAATGCGGTCGTCAAGAGACCGTAACGATGGATTCACGCGACTGACGCAGACCGCCGCCGTGGAACGACTGGGGCGGGGTCAGGAGGGGAAACGCCTTGGCCGGTACGGCGGATGCGACGAGGAAGATCGCCAACCACCCGGAGGACACGTTCAGTTGGGGTCACTCGGCGCTCCGGGCCGAGTTCGCCACCGCCTCCGACGGGACCCTGCGGCTGGTCCGGCTGGCCCCTCCCGGCGACGCCGGGTCCGCCTGCGACCCGGAGGCCGCCCTCCCCCTCGTCGAGCTGACCGCCCTCGGCCACGGCAGCGGCTGGTCCGGCCCGCGCTTCACCGGCACGGCCTTCGGTACGCGCCTGCGACACCGCGACCACCGCAGCGGCAGCCGCGCCGACTGGGAGTGGCTGACGATCGAACTCCACGACCCGGCGACCGGGTTGACGGCGTTCGTCGAGCTGACGTCCCCGACCGGACTGCCGGTGCTCCGCTCCCGCGTCCGGCTGCGCAACGAGGGCACCGAGCCCCTGGTCGTGCAGTCCGTCAGCAGCCTGCTGCTCGGCGGCCTGCCCTCACCGGACGCGCTCGACGTGCACCGGGCGCGCAACGACTGGCTCGCCGAGTGCCGTTGGTACGCCGAACCGCTGCGCGCCACCGTCGCCGACATCAACGTCGACGCCCACCAGCACGACAGCCGGGCCGCCCTCGTCCTCACCGGGCGCGGCAGCTGGCCCACCGACGGGCACCTGGCGATGGGCGCGCTGACGGAGCGGGGCGGCGGCCGGACCTGGCTGTGGCAGACCGAGTCCCCGGCCGGCTGGCGCTGGGACCTGGGCGAACACGCCCGCGGCACGTATCTGGCGCTGAACGGCCCCACCGACGCGGAGCACCAGTGGCGGGTCCGGCTCGCGCCGGGTGAGGAGTTCACCACCGTGCCGGGGGTACTGGCCCTCGGTTCCGGGTTCGACGCGGCGATGGGCGCGCTGACCTCGTACCGCCGTGCCGTCCGCCGCCCGCACCCGGACCACACCACGCTTCCGGTCGTCTTCAACGACTACATGAACACGCTGATGGGCGACCCGACGACCGAGAAGCTGCTGCCGCTGATCGACGCGGCGGCAGAGGCCGGCGCGGAGTACTTCTGCGTCGACTCCGGCTGGTACGACGACGACACCCGGGGCTGGTGGGACAGCGTGGGCGAATGGCTGGCCTCGCCCCGCCGCTTTCCCGGCGGCGGGATCGGCACGGTCCTGGACCGGATCCGGGAACGCGGGATGGTGCCCGGCCTGTGGCTGGAGCCTGAGGTCGTCGGAGTGCGCAGCCCCGTCGCGACCGAGCTTCCGCCGGAGGCGTTCTTCCAGCGGGACGGCGTACGCCTCGCCGAACAGGGCCGCCACCAGCTCGACCTGCGGCACCCGGCCGCCCGCGCGCACCTCGACAAGACCGTGGACCGGATCGTCGGCGACTGGGGGGTGGGCTACCTCAAGCTGGACTACAACATCGTGGTCGATCCGGGAACCCTCGCTCCCGGCGACCTCGCACCGGGAGCCGGACTGCTCGGCCACGCCCAGGCCTACCTGGACTGGCTGTCCGACGTCCTGGACCGCCACCCCGGGCTGGTCGTCGAGAACTGTGCCTCGGGCGGCATGCGCATGGACGGCGCCACACTCGCCGTCGCCCAGCTCCAGTCCACCAGCGACCAGCAGGACCCGCTGCGCTACCCGGCGATCGCCGCGGCGGCACCGACTGCCGTCCCGCCCGAGCAGGGCGCCGTCTGGGCCTACCCGCAGCCCGAGTTCGACGACGACCTCATCGCCTTCACCCTGGGCGGCGCGCTGCTCGGGCGCATCCATCTGTCCGGCCATCTGGACCACATGTCGGCCCACCAGCTCGGGCTCGTGCGGGACGCCGTGGGGACGTACAAGACGATCCGCGGGGACCTCGCCCGAGCGGTGCCGTTCTGGCCGCTCGGTCTGCCGGGGTGGACGGACGAGTGGCTGGCTCTGGGACTGCGGGTGCCTGACGGCTGCTCGTACGTCTCGGTGTGGCGGCGAGGCGGGGAGCGCGAACTTCACCTGCCCGTACCGCACTTGGCCGGCCAGGAGGTCCGCGCGGACACCCTGCACCCGTCCACCGCTGCCGCCGACTCGGCGGTCTGGGACGGCGACGGACTGCGGGTGTCGCTGCCGCGTACGCCCGGGATTCTGCTCGTCCGGCTCACTTCGGGCGCGTAGGGGCGGGACGAATGCGCTGCCACGGCCTCCGGCGAGGCTCCCGCCCGCGGGGCCGCTGAGGTCGTGGCCGGGTGACCGCCGGTGTCTGCCCGGCGAGACGTCCACCGGGGCCGCGCGCGGCTGGGCCCGGAGGCCCGACCCTCGGTGCCGCCGCCGCCCGGATCCGCCACGCTCACCACCGCGTCCCGCCGGACACCGCCGGGCCGCTCGACGGCTCCCCAAAGCCGCCGCCCTCACGCCTTCGTGCAGCGGGCCCCGTTCAGGGTGAAGTCGTACGCCGGCGAGTTCTTGCCCTGCCAGGAGGCGAGGAAGCCGAAGGCGAGGCTGCCGTCCGCGGAGACCTTCTTGTTGTAGTCGGCGGCGGTGGCGGTGACTCGGGAGCTGTTCTGGGCGAAGCTCGCGTCCCACATCTGGCCGACCTTCTGGCCGTCCCGGAAGGACCAGGCGACGCTCCAGGAGTCGAGGGGGCGTTCGGTGGTGACCGTGATGGTGGCCTGGAAACCGTCGGGCCACTCGCTGACCAGGTCGTACCGGACACTGCAGGACGCCGGGGCGCTCTTGTCGGGGGCCGGTTCCGCGCCGCCGGAGGCGGTGGGGGCGGCCGTGCCCTGGGGCGTGGTCCCGGGGTTCTTCCCGGAGGACGCCCGGGCGGTACTCGGCGAGCCGGAGGCCGTCGGTTCCGGGGAGGCGGACACCCCCTCGCCGAGGGACGGGACCGACGGACGCGGGTCGGCCACCGGCTGGCGGTCGGCCGAGTCGCCGGGCGACGCGGTGGTGTTGTCGGTGCCGGCGCCCGGCGTCATCGAGACGGCGAGTGCCAGCAGGGAGACCAGAACGGCCGCGACGAGAAGGCCGCTGCGCACGACGCGCGCCTTGTGCGCGTCCGGGTTCGGCGGGCCGTCCTCGCTGTCCACCGGTGCCGGGCGCCCGGCACCGAGACGGACCTCGGCGGCCCGGCGGCGGCGCTCCAGGTAGGCGAGACCACCCCAGCCGATCACTCCGCCGGCGAGGGCCGCGGGCGTTCCGCCCCCCTCCAGCCGAAGGCAGGCGGCGGCCTCCGCGCACTCCACGCAGCGGGCGAGGTGCCGGGACAGGTCGTTCGGGGTGTCGGCGGCCGGCGAGCGGGTGACGGCGTCGAGGAGCCGCGCGTAGCTGCGACAGCGCGCGTCCATCGGCGAGTCGAGATGGTTGCGGTGGCAGCGGTCCCGGAACAGGCCGCGCACCTGCGTGAGTTCCTCCCCCACGACGGCCGGGTCGAGGCCGAGCCGGCGGGCCACCACGGTCAGCGGCAGCGCCTCCACCTCGGCCAGCCACAGCAGGGCCGCGTCCGGTTCCTGGAGGTCGCGCAGGCCGCGCAGCGCGAGCGGGCGCCGCAGCGGGGGGCCGGTGTAGCGGGCGGCCTTGTCGGAGTTGAGCCACAGGCGCAGTTCGGGGTCGAGCGTGTGGCCCTGTCCCTGGATCTCCCAGGCGGCCGCGGTGTTGCGTACGGCGGTCAGCAGCAGCGGGATCCTGGGCAGGCGGGCCGGGCGGCGGCCGGCGCTGCGGGCGGGGCCGGACTGCGCGTCGCGGGCCTCGCGCATACCGAGGGAGAACGCCTCCGTGGCCAGTTGGGTGGCCGCGGTGGAGCCGGACGTGCACAGGTCCGCGTAGGAGAGCACGGCATCCCAGCACTCTGAGAACAGCGCGGCCTCGGCGGCGTCCTGAGGAGTCGGCAGGTCGGGCATGGGTCTCCTGCGTATACGTGCGAGGTCAACTCGCCATATTGGCAAAGGAGTTGGGGGGAACCTCGCGGCAGAGAACGAGTTTTTCACGCCTCCCACACAACTGACAAGCGCCCTGTTCAAATGTCATGACAGGACAGCCGCACCCTACAACTCCTGCCTGTTGTACGGATGCGACCGCCGTGCGACTCAACTAGACCGTCGCCGATTCCTCCGCCGGAAGACTGTCCATGAAGGAACTGACGGAGAACACCGCGCGACCGGGCCCGGGCGGGCCGTAGCCGGGGGGCGAGGACAGGCCGAAGTCGTCCATGGTGGCGCGGTAGGCCTCCAGGAGACGGATGTGGTACTCCAGCGGCGCGCCCTGCGGGTTGGCCTTGCCGAGCGGGGTCGTCGGCTCGGGACACCAGGTGGTGAAGCGGGGCGTGATGCCGTGCGACATGAAGAAGCGCAGGCCCTCGGTGGTGGAGGCGATCGCCTCGTCGACCGTGGTGAAGCCGAAGGGCTCGGCCATCTCCACGCCCGCCACGAAGTTTGGGATCACGTTGCGGGCGCCGAAGATCTCCGCCGAGTCGAGGATGCGCTTGTGCCACTCGTCGCGGCCGACGTAGCGCTCCTTGCCCGGGCAGTACAGCTCGAACAGGCGGCGGTCCCACACCTCGTAGTTGGGGTGGTAGATCTGCACGCCGTAGTCCTTGAACCGCTGCACGTCGTCGCGCGGCAGCGCCTGGGCCACGACCTTGCCGATCCAGCGTCCGGGGAAGCGCTCCTCGATGGCCTTGGCGTAGTGGCCGTAGAAGTCGGCCTCGTCGCGCCCGGCGACCGTCTTGGTGATCGCGCCACCCGTGAGCGTGTAGGCGGTGGACACCTTCGCGGTGTCGTACCGGTCGATGATCTCCAGGGCTTCGAGGACCTCCTCGACGTCCTTCACTCCGGTGTACGGCCGGCCCGCCGCCTTGTGCTGGCGCCAGTTGTGGTTGATGTCGCAGTACTGGCACTCCTCCTTGGCGCCGAAGTACTGGCAGACCCGGAAGACGGTGAGGTAGATCAGGTAGCCCCACTGGATGGTCGGGGCGACCTCCATCACCGACTTCCCGCTCGCGAGCGTGTGCCGGTAGTACTCCGGCATCGGCGGCACACCGACGTCGGAGATCCGCTTCCCGTCGAGGTAGAGCCCGAGCACACCGTCGTCGTCGGCCGCGACCCGGTACAGCGAGGACGGGTTGACCCGCACGGACACCACGGTCCGCCGCAGGTCGTACGGCCCGCCCGTGAGGATGATCTCCTCCGGCGGGCGCCGGAGCGCGGCCTCGCCGAGTTCCGGCAGGGTGCCGTGGTCGAAGGAGAAGATGAAGTACGACTTCGGCTTGACCTCGCCACCCTCGTTGTCGCTCAGGGCCGATGGATCGAACGCCACCCCGCCCCGGAGCAGATCCTCCTTGAAGACGGCTTCCCGCGGTACGTGCGGGAACCGCTCCATCAGATCCTCGACCAGTGCGGTACGGCTGCCCATCCCGTGTCTCCTCCCGGATCGGACGTAACGACTCCTCACGGTATGCGCTCGTCCTCGCGGGAGCCGTGCCGGGGCCCCCGCGTCGAGCGATACACCCCGGTTCGGGATGGTTCGCCGAGGCCTGCCTGGACGCCGGCCGCGCTCCGCTCGGCGACCTGGCTGCAGAAACCGTTCTCCACCGAGGGTGGCGGCAATGAGAAGGTCAACCAAACGCACCCTCCGAAAGGGACGACGGAAATGGCCGAAACGGTCACCAACTGGGCGGGCAACATCACGTTCCTCGCCAAGGAGCTGCACCGCCCGCACTCGCTCATCGCGCTCGGCGCCCTCGTGGCCGGCAGTGCGAACGTGCGGGTGCTGGGCAGCGGGCACTCCTTCAACGAGATCGCCGAGCCGGGCCCGGGCGGGGTGCTGCTGTCGCTGGCCGCGCTGCCGACCGAGGTCGACGTCGACTCGGCGGCCCGGACGGTACGCGTCGGCGGCGGCGTCCGGTACGCGGAGCTGGCCCGCCACGTCCATGCCCACGGGATGGCGTTGCCCAACATGGCCTCTCTGCCGCACATCTCGGTGGCCGGCTCGGTGGCGACCGGCACCCACGGCTCGGGGGTCGGCAACGGCCCGCTCGCCTCGGCCGTGCGTGAGGTGGAGATCGTCACGGCGGACGGGTCGACGGTCGTCATCGGGCGGGGGGACGAGCGGTTCGGTGGTGCGGTGACATCCCTGGGCGCCCTCGGAGTCGTCACCGCGCTCACTCTCGACCTGGAGCCCTCCTTCGAGGTCGAGCAGCATGTGTTCACCGAGCTGCCGCTCGACGGGCTGGACTTCGAGACGGTGGCGGCGACGGCGTACAGCGTGAGTCTCTTCACCGACTGGCGTGAGCCCGGCTTCCGGCAGGTGTGGCTGAAGCGGCGCACCGACCAGCCGCTGCCCGACTTCCCGTGGGCCGCGCCCGCCACCGAGAAGATGCACCCGGTGCCGGGGATGCCGGCCGTCAACTGCACGGAACAGTTCGGGGTGGCAGGGCCCTGGCACGAGCGGCTGCCGCACTTCCGGGCCGAGTTCACGCCGAGCAGTGGCAGCGAGTTGCAGTCGGAGTACCTGCTGCCGCGCCGGTACGCCCGGGACGCATTGTATGCAATCGACAGTATTCGGCATGCGGTCGCCGGTGTACTGCAGACCTGCGAAGTGCGGACCGTCGCCGCCGACGAGCAGTGGCTGAGTCCCGCCTACGGCCGGGACACCGTGGCCCTGCACTTCACCTGGATCGAGGACACCGCCGCGGTACTGCCGGTCGTACGGCGACTGGAGGCGGCGCTGGACACCTTCGACGCGCGACCGCACTGGGGGAAGGTCTTCACCGCCCCGGCGGCGGCACTGCGGGGCCGGTATCCGCGGCTCGGCGACTTCCGGGAGCTGGCACGGACGCTCGATCCCGAGGCAAAATTCGCCAACGCCTTCGTGCGGGACGTACTCGCCGACTGACTTTATAAAGCCCCTTTCCTAACCCCTTGTCGAAAGTCCCTCGCAGCCCATAGCCTTGCGCCGCGCCGGTGCCGATGTCGTCCCGGCACGATCTGAAGGGATGGGGCCGGGCCGGTGAAGCGCACATCACGGGACATCCGCACCGCGAACCGCTACGAGGTGTTGCGCCAGATCATCGCCGAGTCGCCGACCTCCCGGCAGGAGCTGGCGGCCGCCACCGGTCTGAGTCTCGCCACGGTCGCGACGCTGGTCGGTGAACTTCTCGACCTGCGGATGATCACGGAGGTCGGGTTCGAGGACTCGGCGGGGGGCCGCCCCCGGGGCCTCGTGGCCGTCAACGCGTCGGGAGGCGCGTTGATCGGCGTCGACATCGCGGAGACGTACGTCCATGTCGAGCTGTTCGACCTCGCGCTGAACGTCCTGGCCCGCGCCGAGGAGGACGTCCGCCCCGGCGAGAGCCGCCCCGAGCAGGTGGTCGGCCATGTCGCGGCCGCCGTCGGCTCGGTGGTCGCGCAGGCCGGGATCGAGGGCGCCCGGGTGCTCGGCGTCGGCGTGAGCGTGCCGGGGCAGGTGGACCGGGCGACCGGCATCTCGGAGTACGCGCCCAACTGGGACTGGCACGACGTGCCGCTGCTCGACCTGCTCACCGAGCACATCGCCTACCCCCTCTACCTGGACAACCCGCTGCGTGCCTGCGCGGTGGCCGAGCTGTGGTTCGGAGCCGCGCGCGGGCGTGGAAACGCCGTGGTGGTCAATCTCGGGACCGGGGTGGGCGCCGGCCTCGTCCTGGGCGGCGGGCTGCACCGGGGCGTGAGCAACAGCGCCGGCGAGTGGGGCCACACCACGATCGTCCTGGACGGCCGGCTGTGCCACTGCGGCAACCACGGCTGTGTGGAGACGTACGTCGGCGCGCCCGGAATCATGCTGAACCTGCGCGAGCTCAGTCCCCGGAGCACGCTGCTGCACCCGGAGGACCAGACCGCCACCATCGACGCGCTGTCCCGGGGTGTGCTCGCGCACGACCCGGTGGCGCTCAAGGTGGTCCGCGACACCGCCCGTTACCTCGGCGCCGGCATCGCCGACCTGGTCAACCTGTTCAACCCCGAAGTGGTCGTGCTCAGCAGCTGGGTCGCGGCCACCCTCGGCGAACCACTGGTCACGGAGGTGCGCGAGGCCGTCGCCCGGCACGCGCTGCCGCGGCCGATGGCCGCCACCGAGATCGTCCTCTCCCCGATCCCCACCGATCCGGTGTGCCTGGGGGCCGCGACCTTCGCGCTCGAAGGGGCGCTCCAGTCGGTCGGACAGAGGAACGGGAAACGCACCACCCCCACAAGGAGCCGTACCGCACCGCCTTCATGACGACGGAAGGGATGCACGTGACTCGCCCCCACCCCAGGAGATCGGTCCTGCTGACAGCCGCAGCCGCGCTCGCTGTCTCCGGGCCCCTGATATCCGCCCCGACCGCCTCGGCCGCCACCCCCACGGTGGCCGAGGTCTCCCCGCACGCCGCCCAGACCATCGACAACATCGGTGCCTCCGGCGCGTGGTGGGTGAACGACCTGAAGAACTTCGACCCGAAGGTCCAGGCGAAGGTGGCCAAGCTGCTGTTCTCCTCCGGCGGCCTCGACCTCAGCAACTACCGCTACAACATCGGTGGCGGCGGCACGGCGGTCACCACCCCGTCCCGCGCCCCCGAGGACTTCCTCAAGGACGACGGAACGTACGACTGGAGCAAGGACAAGGGCGGCCGCACCTTCCTCTCCTACGCGGCGAAGTACGGCGTCGAGAACCTGGTCGCGTTCGTGAACAGCGCGCCCGCCCGGTGGAAGACCAACGCCAAGAGCTGCGGCGGTTACCTGAAGGCGGAGAACGAGCAGGACTTCGCGAAGTACGTCGCGGACGTCACCGACCACTTCGCCGGGCTGGGCCAGAAGTTCGACCACATCAGCCCCTTCAACGAGCCGACCAACAGCTTCGACAGCTGCGGCCAGGAGGGCATGCTGGTCAACGTCGACCAGCGCGACGACATCGTGCGCGCGCTGGGCGCCGAGCAGGACGCGCGCCGCCAGAAGACCGGCATCATCGCCGACGAGTCGACCAGCGCGGTCAAGTTCAACGAGGAGGTCCCGCAGTGGATCTCGCAGCCGGGCACGGCCCAGTACGTCGACAAGCTGGCTCACCACACGTACGACAACCCCAGTGACGCGAACCGGGCGAAGATCTACGAGACCTCCAAGGCGGCCGGCATCGAGTCCTGGTCGACGGAGATCTGCTGCTTCGGCAAGGGCGGCACGGGCTGGGCGCAGGAGTACGACCCGACCATCGACGGCGGTCTGAACCTGTCCCGGATCATCTACAAGGACTTCGCGACCGCGCACGACTCGGCGTTCCACTGGTGGGTCGCCCTGTCGGAGATGATCGGCAGCGACCCGTACGCGAAGAACGACGACGGCTGGAACGACGGGCTGATCTACTACGACCCGAACTACGCCACCAACGGCAACCAGACCCTGTACTACACCAAGCGGTACTACGCGCTCGGCCAGTACAGCAAGTTCGTGAAGCCGGGCTCGGTCGCGCACAACGTGACCGGGGTGCCGGACGGTGTCGAGGTGTCGACGTACGACAAGAACGGCAAGTGGGTGGTCGTGGTCAACAACCACAACACCACCGAGGCCGCCCTCGACCTGCACTTCAACAGCGAGTCGCCGGTGCGGGCGAGCAAGGCCGTGCGCACGTCCGCGGACGAGAACTGGGCGAACGTCGCCAAGCCCTCGGTCAAGGGCGGCACGGTCTCCGCGTCGCTGCCGGGCCGCTCCATCACGACGTACGTCCTCGACCAGAAGCGCCACGCCCCGAGTACGGCCGTCACCGGTGCCTGGCAGGGCAAGCAGTCCGGCAAGTGCCTGACGGCGGACGCCTCGGGAGCGGTGATCGGCGCCTGCACGGCCGGGGCCGAGCAGTCGTGGTCGTACGACGCGAAGGGACGTCTGAAGGGCGCGAACGGCTTTCTGACGGCGGGGAGTGCGGGACTGGTGGCATCACCCACAGCCACCCGTGACGCCTCCCAGCAGTGGCTGCTGAACTCCAACGGGCAGGTCGTGAACGAGGGTTCGGGCAAGTGCCTGGACGTCGGCGGACAGGCGACCGCGGACGGCAGCAAGGTGAGTGTGTACAGCTGCAACGGAGGGGCCAACCAGGCCTGGTTCCGCCAGTAGTTCCCGGGTGGCGGGCCGCTGGTGCGGCGGCCCGCCACCTCCCATGTCCGGAATCCCGAACACTACGCAACGCTTCGAACAGACTTCGTCCAACCCCTTGCCGAAGCCTTAGCCGAAGGTTAACGTCCCGCACCGCAACCCCTTTTGAGCCACCTGGCGCTGAGCGACAGAGCCGCAAGCCGCCTCGAGACAAGGACGTCACCATGTCGGCAATGAGCAACACCAACTGGGACCGCCGCAACGTACTGCGGGCCGCGATGGGACTGGCCGCCGCCGGCGGTCTGGCCGCGTGCGGCGGGAACACCGGCCGCAGCAGCGGAGGGTCGGGCGACGCACTCGTCCAGTACTTCCACGCGTACGGCGAGGCAGGCACCGAACAGGCCATCAAGCGGTACGCGAAGGCCTACAAGGGCGGCAACGTCAGCACGCAGTGGATCACCGGCAGCAACTTCGAGAACAAGCTGTTCCCGGCCCTGCTGACCAAGAATGCGCCGGACCTCTTCGAGTTCCACCCGCAGCTCCAGATGGTCAAGAGCGGTCAGGTGGCGGACCTGAGCGACATCATCAACCCGGTCAAGGACGACTTCAACCCGGCCGACATCGCCTCGCACACGGTCGACGGGAAGATATACGGCGTCCGGATGATCGACGACCCGCAGTTCTTCTACTACCGGCCGTCACTCTTCGAGAAGGCCAAGATCGAGGTCCCGCAGACCCTGGAAGAGCTGATCGAAGCCATCGCCAAGCTCACCACCGACAAGGTCAAGGGTGGCTTCCTCGGCAACGACATCACCCCCGTCCAGAGCCCGCTGATCTGGTCGGCCGGCGCCGACACCCTCAACCCCAAGAACGAGATCGCCTACCACACGGACGCCGTGGCCGACGGTCTGAGCCAGCTCCGCAAACTGTTCACGAGCGGCAACCTGCTCCTGGACGCCCCCGCCGACTGGTGGGACCCCTCCGCCTTCACCCAGGGTCTGACGGCGATCCAGTGGTGCGGCATGTGGGCCATGCCCGTGATCCAGAAGGCGCTCGGCGACGACGTCGGCATCTTCCCGTTCCCGAAGGTCGGCTCCGCCGGCAAGGCATCGGTCACCAACGGCGGCTGGTCGATGTTCGTCAACGCCAAGGGCAAGAACGTCGACGCGGCCAAGGAGTACGTCAAGTGGCTGTGGATCGACCAGAAGGAATACCAGGAGGACTGGGCGCTGTCCTACGGCTTCCACGTCCCGCCGCGCACGTCGATCGCCCAGTCCGCCACCAAGCTCAAGTCGGGCCTGCCGGCCGAGGGCGTCAAGCTCTTCACCGACTACGGGCACTTCGACAACATCGCTTGGACGCAGTCGATGATCGCCTCGCTGAACGATGTGATCGCCAACTCCGTGCGCAAGAACGGCAGCCCGGAGGCAGCGCTCGACGCCTGTGACAAGAAGGTCAACGCAGAGCTCAAGAAGCTCTTCGGATAGGCAGGCGGACGGACCTCGACATGTCGACCACCACCAAGATCGACCTCGCCACCTCCGCCCCGGCCGAGCCTGCGAAGGCCAAGCCGCGGCGGAGTCTGCGGGCGAGCAGCACCCTCAACTTCTGGCTCTTCACCGGGCCCTTCCTCATCGGCCTGGTGATCTTCGTCTTCGTGCCGATGGGCTGGAGCATCTACCTCAGCTTCTTCGAGGCACGCTTCACCGTCTCGCCGAGCACCTTCATCGGCTTCGACAACTACCAGGCGATCCTGGACAACCCCGACTTCACCGGGTCCCTGGTCACCTTCACCGTCTTCGCCGCGTTCATCGTGCCCACCACCTGGGGGCTGTCGCTGGGCCTGGCGCTGCTGGTGCACCGGCTGACGTTCATGAAGGCGTTCTTCCGGTCGGTGTTCTTCATCCCGACCGCGGTCTCCTATGTGGCCGCGGCGCTCATCTGGAAGATGTCCATCTTCAACGGCGTCCGCTTCGGCATGGCCAACACGGTCGTCGGCTGGTTCGGCGTCGACAACGTCGCCTGGCTCGCCAACCCCGACCCGCCCTGGTACTGGCTGGTCATCGTGACCCTGCGGCTGTGGCTGCAGGCCGGCTTCTACATGATCCTGTTCCTGGCGGCACTGCAGAACATCCCGGCGGAGCTGTACGAGGCCGCCGCGATCGACGGTGCCAAGCCGGGCTGGCAGACCTTCTGGTACATCACGCTGCCCCAGCTGCGGGCAACCTCGACCGCGGTGATCCTGCTCCTGTTGATCGCCGCCTACCAGGCCTTCGACGAGTTCTGGAACCTGCTCGGCAAGGCGACCTGGGGCCAGCCACCCCTCGTGGAGCTGTACAAGACGGCCCTCGGTGAAAGCCAGGACTACGGCCAGGGCAGTGCGGGCGCCGTCATCCTGACCCTGCTCATCCTCGTGATCACGCTGTTCCAGGGCCGGATCATGGGCTTCGGAAGGGGTGAGGAGTCCAAGTGACCACCACCGCACCTGACGTCAGGAAGACCCCCGGCAAGAAGCGGGGGGGCAAGGTCATCGGCAACACCGGTCTGTACATCGCCACCGGTGTCGCCGCCCTGCTCTTCCTGGTGCCCTTCTATCTGATCGTCCGCAACGCCCTGATGACGGACCCGGAGATCACGGGCGAGAACTGGAAGTGGTTCCCCACCGACATCCAGTGGGGCAACTTCGCCGAGCCGTTCAACGACGAGACCGTCGACTTCGGCCGGGCCCTGTGGAACTCGTGGGTCGTCGCCATCCTGCACACGACCGGCATCCTGCTGATCTGCTCGCTCGCCGGCTACGGCCTCGCCCGCATCCCGTACAAGCACGCCAACAAGATCTTCTACATGGTCCTCGTGACCCTGATGATCCCGACGGCCGTCACCTTCGTGCCGAGCTTCGTGCTGGTCTCGTCGCTGGGCTGGGTGGACACCTACCGCGGTCTGATCATTCCGGCCCTGTTCAGTGGTTTCACCTGCTTCCTGTTCCGGCAGTACTTCCTGGGGTTCCCCAAGGAGCTGGAGGAGGCGGCACGCGTGGACGGTCTCTCGTACTGGGGGGCGTACTGGCGGGTCGTCGTGCCCAACTCGCTGAACTTCTTCGCGGCCATGGCCACGATCACGTTCATCAGCGGCTGGAACTCCTTCCTGTGGCCCCTGGTCATCGGTCAGGACCCGAGCTCCTGGACCATCCAGGTCGCGCTGTCCTCGTACATGACCAACCAGACCGTCAACTACCACCTGATCTTCGCGGCCACGGCCATTTCCATCCTGCCCCTGCTGTTGGTGTTCCTCTTCCTCCAGCGGTGGCTGGTGCAGGGGATCGCGCAGACCGGCATCAAGGGCTGACACCCTCTTCCCGATATCTGGAGACCGATGTCTTTCCGTACCACGACGGCCATCGATTACGTCGAGGACGTCTCACCGGGCAGCGGGGCCCTCCCGCCCCGCGCCTGGTACTCGTCCTCGGACGCCACGTCCCTGTCGCTCAACGGCAGCTGGCGCCTGCGGGTGTCGGCGACAGCCGACGCCGAGGACGACTCCTTCGCCGAGGAGGGATACGACGCCGGGGACTGGGCCGAGGTCACGGTCCCGGGGCACTGGGTCCTGCAGGGCGACGGCGCGTTCGGATCGCCGATCTACACGAACCACCTCTACCCCTTCCCGGTCGACCCCCCGCACGTCCCGACCGAGAACCCGACCGGCGACCACCTTCGGGTGTTCGACCTGCCGGACGACTGGCCCGCCCTGTCGGAGGGCGGCGCGGTGCTGCGGTTCGACGGTGTCGAGTCGTGCGCGCGGGTCTGGCTGAACGGCACGGACATCGGCGAGTTCAAGGGCTCCCGGCTGCCGCACGAGTTCGCGGTCGGCCACCTGCTGAAGCCGGCCGGCAACGTGCTCGCGGTCCGCGTCCACCAGTGGTCGGCAGGCTCGTACCTGGAGGACCAGGACCAGTGGTGGCTGCCCGGCATCTTCCGTGACGTCACCCTGCTGCACCGCCCGGCGGGCAGCGCCCTCGACTTCTTCGTGCACGCCTCCTACGACCACGTCAGCGGCGAGGGCACCCTGCGCGTCGACTCCGACGTCGACGGCCGGGTCACCGTGCCGGACCTCGGCATCGACGTGGCGACCGGCGAGTCGGTGACCGTACCGGTGCGTGCGTGGACAGCGGAGACGCCCCATCTGTACGACGGTGTGCTGGCGACCGAGGGCGAGCGGGTGCCGCTGCGCGTCGGCTTCCGTACGGTCGTCCTCGAAGACGGTCTCATCAAGGTCAACGGCAGGCCTGTCCTCTTCAAGGGCGTCAACCGGCACGAGTGGCACCCGGAAAAGGGCCGCGCGCTCGACCTGGAGACGATGCGCGAGGACGTGCTGCTGATGAAGCGGCACAACCTCAACGCCGTCCGCACCTCGCACTACCCGCCGCACCCGGCCTTCCTGGACCTGTGCGACGAGTACGGCCTGTGGGTCATCGACGAGTGCGACCTGGAGACCCACGGGTTCACCGAGCAGGGCTGGCGGGACAACCCCGTCGACGACGACCGCTGGACCCCGGCCCTCCTGGACCGTGCGGCCCGGATGGTCGAGCGGGACAAGAACCACCCGTCGATCGTCTTCTGGTCACTGGGCAACGAGGCCGGCACCGGCCGCGGTCTGACCGCGATGGCCGAGTGGATCCACGGCCGCGACTCCTCCCGTCTCGTGCACTACGAGGGCGACTGGGACTGCCGGGACACCGACGTGTACTCGCGGATGTACGCCTTCCACGCCGAGGTCGAGCAGATCGGCCAGGGCCTGGACGGAGGCACCCACAAGCGGCGCGAACTCCCCTTCATCCAGTGCGAGTACGGGCACGCCATGGGCAACGGCCCCGGTGGCATCGCCGACTACCAGCGGCTGTTCGAGAAGTACGAGCGGCTGCAGGGCGGCTTCATCTGGGAGTGGATCGACCACGGCATCAAGCACCCCGAGCTGGGCTACGCCTACGGCGGCGACTTCGGCGAGGAGCTGCACGACGGCAACTTCGTCTGCGACGGGCTGGTTTTCCCCGACCGGAGGCCCTCCCCCGGCCTGGTCGAGTACAAGAAGGTCATCGAGCCGGTCCGTATCGAGGGCGACGGCACCGACGGCACCGTACGGGTCACCAACCAGCACGACTTCACCGACCTGTCCGCGCTCGCCTTCGAGTGGCAGTACCAGGTGGACGGCGAGACGGTCGAGGCGGGCACCTTGAACGTCCCGTCGCTCGCCGCCGGCGAGTCGGCCGACGTGAAGCTGCCCGAGCCGCCCGCGGACACCCGCGGCGCGGAGTCGCAGTGGACGGTACGGGCGCTGCTCGCGGCCGGTACCGCGTGGGCGCCGAAGGGCCATGTCGTCGCCTGGGGCCAGTTCCCGGCCGCGGCCCGCCCGTCGCCCTCCGTCACGCCGACCGGCCGGCCGGTGGCCGACGGGAAGCTGATCACTCTCGGCCCGGCGTCCTTCGACGCCCGTACCGGTGCGCTGCGGACGATCGGCGAGGTGTCGGTCGTGAGCCCGCGCCTCGACGTGTGGCGGGCGCCCACCGACAACGACGACGGCGCGGAGTGGCAGACCGACACCCGGTACGGGGTGCTGTGGCGCACGCTGGGCCTGCACCGCATGCAACACCGTCTGAACTCGGTGGAGTTGGGTGAGGACGCGCTGACGGTACGGACCAGGGTGGCGCCCGCGGCCCGCGAGGTGGGACTGAGCACGGTGTACCGCTGGACCTCGGACGGCGACCGGCTGCGACTGACGGTGTCGGTGGCTCCCGAGGGCGAGTGGACACTGCCGCTGCCCCGGCTGGGCGTCCGGCTCGGACTGTCCGAGGCGGACCAGGTGAAGTGGTTCGGCGGCGGTCCCGGCGAGGCGTACCCCGACACCAAGGCGGCGTCGATGGTCGGTCGTTGGCAGTCGACTGTGGACGATCTTCAGACGCCGTACGTCCGTCCACAGGAGAACGGCGCCCGCGCCGACGTCCGCTGGGCTGAGCTCGGCGGCCTCAGGATCGAGGGTGACCCGGAGTTCTGGTTCACTGCCCGCCGCTGGACGACCGAGCAGCTGGACGCGGCCACCCACCTCACCGACCTCACGGCCGGCACTGCATCCGACAGCGGCTCCACCGCGAGGGTGTGGGTGAACCTCGATCACGGCCTGCACGGGATCGGTTCGCAGTCCTGCGGTCCCGGTCCGCTGCCGCAGTACTTCCTGCGGGCCGAGCCGACGGAGTTCTCGTTCGTGTTCTCGGTGATCGGTTAGTCCGACTCCGTCAGTCCAACTCCGTGATCGATTAATCCATTGACCGATTGATCGACATTCTGCGACGGTCGTGAGGTGCCCGCGGCCGGTCGGCCTCTCCAGCCGACCGGCCGCACTCACGTCCAGAGCAAGGGAGTTGGCAGTGTGAGCGGAAACATCGAGGTCCGCGGTCTGTCCCGCACCTTCCACACGACCGTCCGCCGGCCCGGCTTCACGGGCGCGGTGCGCTCCCTGGTCAACCCCGAGCGGGTCGCCAAGCACGCCGTCGCCGAGGTCACCTTCGACGTCGCCCCGGGCGAACTCCTCGCCCTGCTCGGCCCGAACGGCGCCGGAAAGTCCACCACCATCAAGATGCTCACCGGCATCCTCACGCCCACCTCAGGCGAGGCGCGGGTCGCGGGCGTGGTGCCGTACGAGGAGCGCGAGCGCAACGCCCGCAACATCGGCGCGGTGTTCGGGCAGCGCACCCAGCTGTGGTGGGACCTGCCGGTGCGCGAGTCGTTCGCGATCCTCAGGGACATCTACGAGGTGCCGAAGGCCGAACACGCCGCCCGCCTCAAGGAGTTCGACGACCTGCTCGACCTGTCGTCCTTCTGGGACACCCGGGTGCGCCATCTCTCCCTCGGCCAGCGCGTCCGCAGCGACCTGGCCGCCGCCCTGCTGCACGACCCGCAGGTCGTCTTCCTCGACGAGCCGACCATCGGCATGGACGTGGTGGTCAAGGAACAGGTGCGGGAGTTCCTGCGGCACCAGGTCGAGCAGCGCGGCCGTACGGTCCTGCTGACCACGCACGACATGACGGAGGTCGAGCGGCTCGCCGAACGGGTCGTCCTGATCAACCACGGCCGTCTGGTCCTGGACGGCAGCCTGGACGAGATCCGCCGCAAGTTCGGCTCGACCTGGCAGGTGCGGGCGACCCTCGCCGACCCGCACACGGACATCGCGGCGCTGCCGGGGATCGCGGTGCTGCGCCACGCAGGACCGGAGGTGGTGTTCGGGCCCGACGGCCCCGACGCCCCCACCGTGCACCAGGCGTTGAAGGCGGTCATCGAGCGGTACGAGGTGTCCGGCATCGCCATCGACGAGGCGGATCTCGAGGACGTCATGCGGGCCGCCTACGTCCACGCCGAGGTGGTGTGATGGCCGTCCTGCACGCCTGGCGCACCGCCCGCGTCACCCCGCTCGGCGAACTGCACACCCCGCCCCGGATGACGGCCGTACTGCTCCGGCTGACCGTCCAGGTGGTGCTGGTGGCATCCCTGTGGCACGGCCTGTACGCGCACACCGGCACCACCGCCGGACTCGACCGCGACCAGGCGGTCACGTATGCCGTGCTCGCCGTACTCGCCTCGCGGCTGCGGGAGTTGGACCAGTACGCGGGCCGGGACACCGTGCTGCAGCACATGCACTTCGGCACCATCATCTACTGGTACCTGCGCCCGCTGCCGCCCCAGCGCTACCACGCCCTGCGCGCCCTGGGCGAGCAGTTGTACGGCTTCACGTGGGCGCTGGGCGGATACGTGGTCTGTCTCGCTGCAGGAGTGATCGAACCGCCCAGGTCGGTGGCGGTGGCAGGGGTGTTCGCGCTCAGCCTGCTGCTCGGTCAGCTGGTCCTGTACCACGTGATGCTCGTCCTGGACCAGTTGTGCTTCTGGACGGTCCGCAACAACGCGGCGATGCTGATCCTGATCTTCGCGCAGAACCTGTTGTCCGGGGTGTACGCGCCGCTGTGGTTCTTCCCCGACTGGTTCGTGACGCTGAGCGCCTTCCTGCCCTTCCAGGCGACGCTGAGCGTGCCGCTGTCCCTGTACATCGGCCGGATCCCGCTGTCGGACGCGGCCGGGCAGCTCGCGATCCAGGCGGTCTGGGTCGTGCTGCTCACCCTGTTCACCGGGTTCCTGTGGCGGCGGGCCGCCCTTCGTGTCATGTCCCAAGGAGGTTGATGCCGGTGAACGCCGTTCGGATCGTCTGGCGCGTCACGCTTCTCAACTTCCGTGCCCAGTTGGAGTACCGCACCGAGTTCCTGCTGATGATCGCGATCGGCGCGATCTGGCAGGTGTCGGTGATCGTGTTCGCGACGGTCCTGCTCACCCGGTTCACCGGGATGGGCGGCTGGGACAGTTCGGAGGTGCTGCTGATCCCGGCGACGCGGATGCTCGCGCACGGGTTGTTCGTGCTGTTGCTGGGCCGGGTGCACGGCTCCGGCCGGCAGATCCAGGAAGGCATGATCGACGTCTACCTGGTCCGTCCGATGCCGGTCCACCGTCAGCTGCAGCTGCGCTTCTTCCCCACCAACGCCATCGGCGACCTGACGGTCGCGGCGGGTCTGATGGCGGGCGCGCTCAGCCGCAGCGATCTGGACTGGACGGCGGGCCGGATCTCGTACCTGATCGCGGCGCTCCTCGGCGGCATGCTTCTGGAGGCGGCCCTGTTCACGGCGGTGGCCTGCGCCTCCCTCCGCTTCCCGGCCGCCGACTACTGGGGCCGCTGGCTGGAGGAACTCCTCGGCACCTTCGGCAGCTACCCGCTGAACGTGCTGCCCAAGGCGGTGGGCGGGCTTCTGACGTACGGCCTTCCGCTCGCGTTCGTCGCGTACTTCCCGGCCGCCGTCCTCACCGGGCACGGCCACGACACCGGCGTCCCGTACTGGCTGGCGGCGGTGTCCCCGCTCCTCGGCGTGCTGGCGTACCTGGGGGCGCGGCTGCTGTGGCGGTGGAGCCTGAGGCACTACGCGGGCGTCAACGGATGACGACCGCACCGCCTCCGGCTCAGGTCCGCGCCTCGCGGTGAGCCTCGTGTTCGTCGCCCCGGGGCCACGCAGGGCGGCTGGACGGCTCCGATCCCCGCGATCCGGGCCCTTCCTCCGGATGCCGGATCGCGTACGCGGTGGCGGCGGTCATGCCGGCCCTGCCACTGTGCCGGCGGCGTCACTGCTGCCGGGGCGACGGGGCTGACGGGGGCGGCGGGGCCGACGTGGCTGCTTCGGCCGACGTGGCCGATGCTCCCGCGGCGCGTGACCGCCGTATCGGCGTGAACAGCGCGGCCACCGCGATCAGCACGCAGCACAAGCCGGCGACCAGGCCGACCGGCGCGGTACCCCGCCGCTCCGCGGCCCAGGTCAGGACGGCCGCGCCGATCGGGGCCGCGGAGTACTGGAGGGTCCAGAACGCCGAGGTGACGCGGCCCAGCAGTGGTTCCGGGGTCACCTCCTGACGCAGTGACATGGAGCAGGTGCCCGCGATGCCGCCGCAGGCGAGGAACGCCGCGCTCAGCGCCGCGACGACGGACACGTCACGCGCCCAGCCCAGCCCGGCGAACGCCAGCCCGCACACCGCGACCGCACCGGTCCAGGTCGGCCCGAAGCCGAGTCCCCGGCGGATCCTGGCCACCAGCAGGGCGCCGGTGATCGTGCCGAGCGCGCCGACGGCCATGACGGTGCCCACCGTTGTGTCGTCGTGGCCGAGGTCGTGCTTGACGTGGTAGATGACCAGGTCGGTCATGCCGAGCGTGAGGAAACTGAAGACGAACAGCAGGGCGGTCAGGGAGCGCAGCACCGGATGGCCGTACAGGAAGGACACCCCGGTCCGCAGGTCCTGCCACAGGCTCCCCCTCTCGGCCGGGCCGCCCCCGACTCCGGCGCGCGGGGCGAACCGTACGAAGAGCATGCAGGCGGCCGACACCCCGAAGCTGGCCGCGTCCACGCCCACCGCGGCGGCCGGGCCGGTCCACGCGGCCACCAGGCCCGCACACAGCGGGCCGAGCACGCCCGCCGCGGCGGCGGTCGCGTTCAGCCGGCCGTTGGCCTCGGTGAGCTGCTCGGTGCCGACCAGGCTGCGGACGACGGTGACGTAGCCGACGGCGAACAGCATGCCGACCGCCTCGCACAGCGGCAGGACGACGTACAGCAGCCAGACCTGCGGGCCGAACAGCCACACCAGCGGGATCACGCCGTACAGCATCATGCGCACCAGGTCGCAGACGATGAGCAGCCGGCGGCGGTCGACCCGGTCCACCAGGGCCCCGGCGAAGACGGCCGCCAGCACCGAGGCGGCTCCGCCGACCGCCGTCAGCAGGCCCATCCGGGCGAGGGAGCCGGTGGCCTGGAGGACCAGCAGGGGCAGGGCGATCAGGGCGAAGGAGTCACCGAGGACGGAGAGGGTCTGCGCGACCCAGAAGATCCCGAAGTCCCGTTGCCGCCACAGCGAGCGGCTCTTCGCGGGCGGCCGGCCGGCGGGTCGAGCGGGTGGTGTCCGGTTGCCCGGTTCGCCCTCGCGCTGCGCCTCGTACGCCACGCGGCCCCTCCCCCCTGTCCTGGACCCGGCAACCTTACGGCTGCCCTGCGGCGACCCGCACTTGAATAGGACGCACCCGCCCCCAGGAGCAGCCATGCCTGTTCGAACCCCAACGCGTGACCGCAGGGGGCTGGGTCCGCGCCACCGGGTCCCACCCCTCACTGCGCCTCCGCACTACGGTGACGCCATGACCGTGGGCACCGAGGAAACCCGGCTGATCGTCCTGCGCGGCAACAGCGCCTCGGGCAAGTCGACGCTCGCGGCCGGAATCCGTGACCGCTTCGGCCGGGGTCTGGCCGTCGTCGCCCAGGACAACCTCCGCCGTGTCGTCCTGCGCGAGCACGACCGTCCCGGAGCGGCCAACATCGGCCTGATCGACACCGTCGCCCGCTACGCCCTCGACGCCGGCTACCACGTCGTGGTCGAGGGCATCCTCTACGCCGACCGCTACGGCGCCATGCTCACTCGCCTGCGCGCCGATCACCGCGGCCCCACCCACGCCTACTACCTGCACGTCCCGTTCGAGGAAACCCTCACCCGGCACGCCACCAAGCCCGACCTGGCCCACATCACCGAGCCGGAACTGCGCTCCTGGTACCGCCCTCTCGACCTCCTCCCCGATGCCGTGGAGACGGTCATCGACGCGGCGAGTCCGGTCCCCGAGACGGTTGTGCGGATCATGCGCGAGTCGGGCTTGACGGAGCTTCCCCCACGGGAGAGCTGACGAGGGTCGGCTGGAGGTCAGGGGCGGCCGGGGACAGCCGACGGAGGCCCGGCAAGTCACCTCGTCTCTCACTGTTCCCCCAACTGACGTTGCCCGTCACACTGTTCGCCGGTGAACCTGAACAGCGTTCACCTTCCACCCCCTCTTCCTCCCACCGGAGAGACACCCCCCATGAGACGACTCATCGGCACCCTCGCGGCCGCCGCCCTGGCCGTGACCGGTCTCGCCGCCACCGGCGCGACGCCCGCGGCAGCGGCCACCACCGGCTCGTTCAACGTCCTCACGTACAACGTCGCGGGTCTCCCCGAGGGCCTCAGCTCCGGCAACCCGGAGAAGAACACCCCGCTGATCTCCCCGCGCCTGGCGTCGTACGACATCGTGAACGTCCAGGAGGACTTCAACTACCACGCGGCCCTGTACGCCGGGGACAACCACCCGTACCGCACCGCGACCAGCGGTGGCGCCGCGATAGGCGACGGCCTCAACACCCTCTCCGACGTCCCGTTCGAGGACTTCGAGCGGGTGAAGTGGAAGAACTGCACCGGCACCAACTGTCTGACCCCGAAGGGCTTCACGCTCGCCCGGGTCCGGCTCGCCGAGGGTGTCTTCGTGGACCTGTACAACGTCCACACCAACGCCGACTCGACCGACGACGCCCTGGCGGCCCGGCGCGCCAACATCGAGCAGCTCTCCGACTTCATCCAGGCGAACTCCGCGGGCAACGCGGTGATCGTGATGGGTGACACGAACACGCGGTACACGCGCAGCGGCGACAACATCCGCACCCTGGCCGAGGAGAACGGCCTGACGGACCCGTGGGTGAAGCTGGTGAAGGGCGGCACCCCGCCGCCGCTGGGCGCGGACGCGCTGCTGTGCCCCACGACGGCACCGACCAACGGCTGCGAGGTCGTCGACAAGGTCTTCTACCGCGGCAGCGAGCTGCTGACCCTGGACGCCACCCGCTACAACAACGAGTGGGTGTCCTTCCTGGACTCCGCGGGCGCCAACCTCTCCGACCACTTCCCGCACACGGTCGACTTCTCCTACACCCTCGACCCGTCCCTGAAGGCGAGCGACTTCTTCGGCGGCCCGCACGGCACGGCCTTCAACGACGCGGACGACCTGCCCGCGACGCCGTCCCCCCGCACGCTGACCCTGCGCGGCGGTTCCCGCCTGGACGCCGTGTCCCTGACCCACGACGGCGGCACGACGCTTGCCCACGGCGGTACGGGCGGCACGGCCGGCTCACTGACCCTCGCCTCCGGCGAGCACCTCACGTCCGCGAAGCTGACACAGGGCCAGAAGGACGGCCGTACAAGGATCTTCTCGGCGGCGTTCACCACCGACAAGGGCCGCACCCTGTCCTCCGGCACGGCGACCGCGGACACGAAGACCTTCACGGCCCCCTCCGGCTGGCAGATCGTCGGCTTCACGGGCCGGGCCGGCAGCGAGATCGACAAGCTGGGCGTGCTGTACGCGCCGATCGGCTGAGTCCGGCCCAGACGCCCCACCCCCGGGCGGGTCAGCCGGGCCTCGGGCTCGGCATCGCGGTCCGCCGGGCGCCGCGCGAGTCGGTGAAGCAGGGGTACGGTTCGCCGCTCGCCCGGAAAGCTAGGGTGACTAGGCTATAAGCTAGTTGCCCTAGCCACAGCGGAGGTACGTACCCGATGCCCCGAGCCGGCCTCACCCCCGACCGCGTCACCGCGGCCGCCGCCGACCTGGCCGACGAGGCCGGTTTCGAGCACGTCACGCTCTCCGCCCTGGCCCGGCACTTCGGCGTCAAGGACGCGAGCCTGTACTCGCACGTCAGGAATCTGCAGGACCTGCGCACCCGTGTCGCCCTCCTCGCCGGCGGCGAGATGATCGACCGGATCGCCGCCGCCGTGGCGGGGCGGTCGGGGAAGGACGCGCTGGCCGCCTTCGCCGGGGCCTACCGGGAGTACGCCCTCCAGCACCCGGGCCGGTACGCCGCCACGCAGATCCGGGTCGATCCGGCCCTCGTCACCGACTCCGCCGCCATGCTCCGCACCGCCGAGATCACGTACGGCATGCTCCGCGCCTACGGTCTCGACGAACCCGACCTCACCGACGCCGTACGGCTGCTGCGGGCCACCTTCCACGGCTACTGCGCCCTGGAGTCCGCCGGCGGCTTCGGGCACCCCCGTGCCGTGCAGGCCTCGTGGGACAGGGCGATCGACGCCCTGCACATCGCGCTCGAACACTGGCCCCGCGAGGAGAAGAGCGATGGCTGAGCCACCACTCCACTACGACGTTCGTGGCGAGGGGCCCGTCCTTCTCGTCATCCCCGGCGGCGCCGGCCATCCCATGGGGCTGGAGCCGATGACGGACGTGCTCGCCGAGCACTTCACGGTCGTCACGTACGACCCGCTCGGCCTCGCCCACGGCCGCCTCGGCCCACCCGTCCACGACCAGCGGGTGGAGGAGTGGAGCGAGGGGGCGTACCGCGTGCTCCAGCGGACGCTGCCCGATGGGGATTTCGCGTACGTCCTCGGCACCAGCTCGGGCGGCATCGCGGCCCTCGACCTGCTCGCCCGGCATCCGCGGCGGCTGCGGCACGTCGTCGCGCACGAGCCGCCGTGCGTGGGAGTGCTGCCGGACGGGGAGCGGCAGCGGGCCGTGTTCCGGAGGGTGTACGACACCTATCGCGCGGCGGGGCTCCAGGCCGCCGGCGCACGGCTCGGCGCCGGGCTGGCGGGGCGGGAGGCAGGTGAGCTTCCCCCGGGGCGGCCCCTGTCCCGTGATGAGGAGTTGGGCCGGCCGATGGCCGTGTTCCTCGCCCATGTCCTGGTGCCGTTCTCCTCGTACACTCCCGACCTGACAGCCCTGACCTCACGTCTCACCCTCGCCGCCGGTGCCGACTCGCGCGGTCAACTCCTCCACCGCACCGCCGAGTTCGTCGCCGATCGGACCGGGAGCGACCTCGTCGAGTTCCCCGGTGGGCACCTCGGTGCCGTGGAGCATCCCGTCGCGTTCGCCGAACGGCTCATGGCGACTTTGCTTCCGGTCGCGCGGGAGTCCCGCTGATCCCGCTCCGCCGCGCCCATCCCTCGACCTCGGCGTACGACGGCGCCGTGCCCTGCGGTGAACGGCCCGCCCGGATGTCCGCCAGCGTCTCCAGCGCCGCGCCCAGGGCTCGCCGGTAGAGCAGCGAGCCGAGGCTGACGCGCCGTACGCCGAGGTCGGTGAGGTGGGGGACGGTCGGGCCGGTGGGTGAGTAGAGGATGTTGAGGGGGACGGCCAGCCGCTTCACCAGGGCGGCGATGTGGACCGGATCGGTCAGGCCGGGGACGAACACGCCGTCGGCACCCGCCTGTTGGTAGGCGTCGAGACGGGCCGACGTCTCGGACAGGTCGCCGTCGCCCAGCCAGTACGTGTCGGTGCGGGCGTTCACGAAGAGGTCCGGGGCCGCGGACTTCACCGCGGCGATCTTCCGCGCGTGCAGGGTGACCGGGCCCAGGCCGTCCTCCAGGTTGATGCCGGCCGCCCCGACCACGGACAGCTCGCGCGCCAGTTCCGCCACCCGCTCCGGGTCGTCGCTGAAGCCGTCCGCCGCGTCGACGGAGAGCAGGAAGGGTTTCTTGCCCAGGGTCAGGGCGAGCCGGAGGGTGTGCTCGCGGGTGGCCGGTGATCCGTCGGGCAGACCTACGGCCGCGGCGACGGCGAGGCTCGTCGTGCCGATCGCTCGGAAGCCCTGTCCGGCCAGAGCCGTCGCGGAGGCGTGGTCCCAGGCATTGGGAAGGAGCAAGGGCTCCTCGGGGCGGTGGTGGAGGTCGGCGAAGGCGGTCATGTCCGCCACGGTAGGCGCGGCTCGGTTCGGTGCCGGCCGAAGTGTTCCGGAGACTCACCCTCGTACAAGGTCACGGCAACCTTCGATCGTCCGGCGGCGACTCCCGGTCATGACATCTGCAAGACGCCCCGCCGGCCACCGCCGGGTCCGCGCCGCCCGCAAGCCCGTCCTCGCCGGACTCGTCGCGGCCGGTGCGTTCGTCGGTGCCTGGTACGCCGTGGCCGGTGCCGCCACGACCGCCGCCCCGACGCTCGCCGTGACCAGCACGACCGTGAGCCTGCCGGCCAAGTTCCCCTATCTGTCCGCCGGTTACAACAACACCCGGGAGTGGACGCGGACGGCGACCGCGGCGGCGCCGAACGGCACCCTGCGCGTCGCCTGGCCCGCCTCGGACGGCATCCACGTCACCCCGCTGACGGCCGCCGGAAAGCGCTCGGGCGCGGACACGGTGGTGAAGGGCGCCAAGGAGGTGGGCGGTCTGGTCGCGCACAACGACGGTTTCGCACTCCTCACCCGCGTCGCCGACACCAACAAGTGGAAGGAGACGGCGGCGGCCGTCGTCCGCTACACGGGCGCCAAGCAGACCTTCCGCACCAAGCTCACCTCCACCACCACCCACGACACCGCCCCGCTCCTCGACGGCCAGCTCACCTGGAACGGCACCAAGTACGGCGCGTACTTCGTCGTGCACGGCGCGGGCGGCGCCGCCGACGGGCACTTCGGCGACAAGCTGTCGTACGTCAGCGCCAAGGGCGCCAAGCTCAGCGGTGGTTGGAGCTGGGGGTGCAGCCACAACGAGGGCATCGCCCTGCACCCGGAGAAGACCGGTGCCTTCACCTCACTCTGCTTCGACGACTGGCGTTCGGGGCTGTTCGTCTCGACGGGGATCGGCGCCCCGGACAACGCCCCTGTCGTGCAGCGCGAGCAGTGCTGGGCGGGTTACTGCGGCGGCACGTTCGCGGGCCGTACCGGTGACCTCGTGAAGTCGTCCACCGGCCGTTACGCCACCGCCTTCGCCTCGCGCGGCGCCGCCTCCGCCGCGAAGAACCCGGACGACGCGAGCGGCCGCGGCTGGACGGTCAAGCCGAAGACCGGCGCGCACCAGGTGACCGTCGCCTTCCTGAAGAACCGCAACACCCCGGCCGGCAAGGCGATCCGTCTGTCCGAGACGCCGGGCACCGAACACGTCAACGTGCGCCTCGCCCCGTACGGCAAGGACCGTCTGCTGTTGTCCTGGGAGGCGCTGAAGAACGCCAAGTGCGCGAGCGGCACCTGCACGGGTACCTTCGCGGGCACGCATCTGCGGCTCATCGACTGGAACGGGAAGTTCCAGAGCGCGGACAAGGTCGTCGCGGCGCGGCTGACGGGTGACATCGCCGTACAGAAGGACGGCACGCTGACCTGGGCGTACGCGCCAGTCACGCCCTCGTACGCGAGTGCGCTCACCGGGGCGCCCCCCACCTCGACCAGTCTGCGGATCGCTCGTCTCAAGCCCTGAGAGCGGCTGACGCATCCGCCCGGAATCCAGCACATGACCTCCACGGGCAGCGCCGGATTCCGGGCGGCCACCACCGCGGTGCCGGTCTCCCGCAACAGCCGGATCAGCACGTGGGCAGGCAGACGGGGGTGGAGGGCGGCGGCGTGGGGCTGTACAGGGCGTACGGGGATCTGTGCAGCAGTCGGGCGCGTACGTCGTCCGGGGTGGCCGCGTTGAGCGCGAGCCCGCGTGCCCACGCGTCCAGCAGCTTCTCGCCCGGCGCCGGGCCTCGAAACAGAGACGCCCAGGCGGCTCCTCGCTCCGCCGGGCACCGGCGATCTCCAGCCCGGCCCGCCGCAACCGGTCGGACAACTCGTCCTCCGCACCCGCCACGGGGCTCATCCTGCCCGACGGGGCTCCCCCGCTTCTACGACCACTCCCGAGTCCCACCGCACCCGCACCTCGGGTCCCTCGCTCCAGCGGACCGTAAACTCCCGTACCTCGTCCGCCCGCACGCTCACCGTCTCCGCCAGCGGCACCGGGTCCGGCTCGGCAGTGAGACGGGCCAGCGCGACGAAGAGCGTGTCGCCGTCGCCCGTGACACCCGCGAGGTCGTCGTCGAGGCCGACGACAGGCACCAGTTCCGCCCGCACACCGTCCGCCGCCGCCCACCCGGTGACCCGTACCGCCGTACCCGGCTCCGCGCCCGACACCGCATGGACGCGCACTTCCACCGCCCCGCGCGCGAGCACCACGCTGGTCACCCGCGCACCCCCGCCCGCCGTGTGCCGCGAGGCCACCCAGCCGTCGCCGAGGCCCAGGGGCTCGATCCCGGTACGGCTCGGATCGTCGCCGACGATCACGCTGTTGTCGTACGACGGTGAAGGCGTCGTCACCGTGGAGTACGCGAGGCGCGTGTAGTACGGGTCGTAGCGGACGTCCTCGCTGCCGTGGTTGTGGAGGCGGACGAGCCCGTCCGAACTCGTGGACTGCAGGAGCCAGTTGGGTGCGGCGACAGACGTCACGGCGTCGGAACGCTCGGCCGGGCCCGGTTCCTCGGCGGCGGTCCACACCGCATGGTCCGGCGGCAGGAGGAGGCCGAGGAAACCCTTGCTCGCCCAGTACGGGGAGGCGGGGCCCGAATAGCCCTGCAGGACAGCCGGGTCGGGCCCGTGCCAGCCGAGGGTGAGCAGGCCGCGCGAGTCGACCGCGTCCCGGTCCAGGAAGTACTTCAGCGCGCCGGAGGCCAGCCGCCGCGTCTCCCCCGGTGCCAGCGGTGTGCGGCCGGTCATCGCGCCGAGCCACAGCGGGGCGGTCGTCGCGAAGCGGTACGTCAGGGAGCGGCCCTGGTGCATCGGGGCGCCGTCGCCGCCGAACAGGCGGGCGTAGTCGGCGAGGTGGCGTTCCAGGCGGCCGCCGTAGAGGTCGAGCAGCCGCTCGTCGTCCGCGAGATAGGCGTGCAGCACCGGGTAGAGGTGCATGGCCCAGCCGTTGTAGTAGTCGAACTTGCGGCCGTCGCCGTCGGTGTACCAGCCGTCGCGGACGTACCACTGCTCGATGCGTTCCAGGCCGTTGTCGATCGCCTTGCGGGACGCGTCGGCCTCGTGGCCGATCTCCTGCAGGAAGCCGCCGACCGTGACGGGGAACAGCTCCCAGTTGCAGGGCCAGGCCTCGGCGGTGAGCGCGTCGCCGAGCCAGACGGCCGCCCGCTGACGCACGCCCTCGTCGAGGCGGTCCCACAGCAGCGGCCGGGTCAGCCTGAGCGCGAGGGCGATCGACGCGGCCTCGACCAGTGGCTGGCCGCGGTCCTCGATGCGGGGCCAGACACCCGACACGCCCGCGGCGAGTCCGTCGGCGTAGCGTTCGAGGGCGGTCTCGTCGCGGCGGAAGGCCGCCAGGAGCAGCGTACGGGCGTAGCCCTCCAGGCCGTCGGAGAGCCGTCCCGACCAGCTCTGGTGGTCGCCGGGGAAGTGGTAGAGGGCGCGGTCGTCGCTGGCGTACGGCTCGACGGCCGCGAGGAGGGCGTCGGCGGCCGCCTCCCAGTGGGCGCGGGTGCAGCCGGTGAGCGGGCTGAGGGTGCGGTCGTCGGGAGGCAGCTGCATGGGTCTCTTTCGTGCGGGATGTACTTGCTCGACACCGGGATCGGCCGAAGCCTGGGGCGCCCCGGTTCCGGTCGGAGCGCCCCAGGGGTCTATGACACCCGCACCAGGCCCTTGGGCACCAGATGCTGGGCGACGAGTTCGTCACGGACCAGTTCCGCGTACACGGTCGCGCCGTGGGCGGAGGTGTGCGTGTTGTCCCGTTTCTCGTTGTAGAGGTACAGCGCCTTGGAGCCCTCGACTCCCAGCGACTCCACGACCGCCTTCGTCTTCGCCGTCAGGTCGATCAGGGCGGCACCCTCGGCGGCGGCGACCGAGCGGACGACCTCAGGATGGTTCACGCCGAGGCCGTTGACCAGGAGTGCGGTGCCGTTGTTCAGGGTGCCGTCGGAGTTGAACCAGCGGCGCACGATCGGGGTGACGAGGACCGGCTTCCCGCCCTGCTCCCGCACGCCCGCCACCAGGGTCTCCAGGTTCGCCCGGTAGGTCGCCTCGTCGGTCGTCTTGTCGTTGTGGGCGAGCTGGATCAGGACCAGGTCACCGCGGCGGATCTGCGGCTGGACGGTGGCCCACAACTGGGGGTTCCCCAGATACGTCACCGTACTCTCGCCGGAATCGGCGTAGTTGGCGACGGACACGCCCTTGCGGAGGTACTGGGGCAGTTGCTGGCCCCAGCCGGAGTACGGGTCGCCGGGCTGGTCGCAGACCGTGGAGTCGCCGACCAGGAAGATCTGGCGGACGTGCCGGGCGGAGGTGACCTTGATGTCGGCGAGCGCGGGCGCCGTGCCGCCCAGCACGAGGTCCAGGCCGGGGGTGCCCTCGGGCCCGGTCGGCTCGCCCTCGGGGGTGCGGACGTTCACGGTGAAGCTGCGGGCGACCCGCTCGCCGGCCGCGACGGCGGTCTCGGGGAGCAGGGAGCGGCGGGTCTCGCCGGCGACGCTCGTGCTCGACCCGGCGTCGCCGCCGAGGACGACCTTCACGTCGTAGGTGCCGGGCGGGAGGTCGAAGTGGCAGGCGGTGGCGGTGCAGTTGTCGATGCCCAGGGGGCGCTGACCGCCGTGCGCCTGGGCGGGTACGGCGATCGTTCCGGCGCTCAGGGTCAGCGCCGCCAGCACGGCGAGGTTGAAACGTCTCATACGGCTCCTCCGACGGTCCTGCGACAGGGCGACAAGGCCTGGCGGCTGGACCGTACCGCTCCTGGCAAGCGCTTTCTAGTCCCTGGATCGTTTTCACATAATCGCCAACTCGGCAGCGGCGAAAGCCCTTTCGCGAAATCGATTCAACTGTCACTCTGCCAACCATCACCCGCACCCCCACACCTCCCGAAGGAGGCACCCCCCATGTCCGGAACCGCGAACGACAGACCGGTCCGACGCCGCACCTTCGTCCTCTCCGCCGCGGCCGCCGCCGGAACGGCCGCCCTCGCCGGCCCGCTCGCCCAGAACGCGTCCGCCGCGGCCTTCGGCTACACCGACGACGGAACGAGCTACGTCGTCGACACCGGCGCCAACCTGGTCTTCAAGGTCAGCAAGACCAACGGCGACCTGACCTCATTGGTCTACCGCGGCGTGGAGTACCAGGGTTACGGCGGCAAGAACTCGCACATCGAGTCCGGCCTCGGCACCTCCACCGTGAGCATCAAGCAGTCCGGTACGACGATCCTGATCTCGGTCACGTACGGCACGCTGAAGCACTACTACGCGGCCCGCAGCGGCGAGAACAACGTCTACCTGTGGACCAACAAGGCCGACACGTCGGTCAGCGCGACCCGCTACATCCTGCGCGTCAACGGGGGCAAGTTCCTCAACGACGAGTCCGACTCCTACACGTACGCGCCCACCACCATCGAGGCCTCGGACGTCTTCGCGAAGTCCGACGGCCAGACCCGCTCGAAGCACTACACGAAGTCCCGGGTCATCGACTACAACTACGTCGGCTGGACCACCGGCAGCGTCGGCCTGTACATCGTGCGCTCCAACCACGAGAAGGCCTCCGGCGGCCCGTTCTACCGCTCCCTCCTGCGCCACCAGAGCGCGGACGGCGGCGGCCTGTACGAGATCCTGTACTACGGCGAGAACCAGACGGAGGCCCAGCGCTTCGGCCTCCAAGGCCCGTACGTCATCGCCTTCACGGACGGCGGCGCCCCCTCCTCCTCGCTGTACCCGGGCACCCTCACCACGTCGTGGGCGGACTCGCTCGGCATCTCCGGGTACGTCGCCTCGGGCGGCCGGGGCAAGGTCACCGGCGTCGGCATCACCGGGCGGAACACGTCGTACGCCTACACGGTCGGGCTCGCCAACTCCGCCGCCCAGTACTGGGGTTCGGCCCGGTCCTCGGACGGCTACTTCTCCATCGGCGGTGTCCTTCCGGGGACGTACACCCTGACCGTCTTCAAGGGTGAACTCGCCGTCTACACCGCTTCGGTGAGCGTCAGCGCAGGCGGGACGACCGCCCTCAACTCCATCGCGATCCCGTCCTCGAACGACCCGAGCAACGCGAGCGCGATCTGGCGCATCAACGACTGGAACGGCACGCCCAGCGGCTTCAAGAACGCCGACCTGATGACGTACGCCCATCCGTCCGACGTCCGCGCCTCCTCCTGGACCGGCAACGTCGTCATCGGCAGCGGCACCGAGACCTCGGCCTTCCCCTGCTACCTGTGGAAGGACGTCAACAGCGGCATCATCGTCTACTTCAAGCTGACGGCCGCCCAGGCCGCCGCCGCGCACACCCTGCGCATCGGTGTGACGACGGCCTACGCGAACGGCCGCCCGCAGGTCGTCATCAACGACACCTGGACCTCGGCCGTCCCCTCGCCGCCCACCCAGCCGAGCACACGGTCGCTGACCGTGGGCTCGTACCGGGGCAACAACAACACGTTCACCTACAGCGTGCCGGCGTCCGCCTGGCTGACGGACACCAGCGCGTACAACACGCTGAAGATCTACGTGGCGAGCGGTTCGGGGAACACGGCCTATCTCAGTGCGGGCACGGCGATCGACGCGATCGACCTGCTGACCTGACCTGACAGAGCATCATGTTCCGCGCGTCCACTGCTGGTTGGTCGCTCCGTTGCAGGTGTACGTGATCACCGCGGCGGAGTTGGCGGTGGACGCGCCGTTCACGTCCAGGCACTCGCCGCTCGTGCGGGCCTTGATGGTGACGTAGGAGCCGCTGGTGGTCAGCGACCACTGCTGGCTGGTCGCGGAGGCGTTGCAGTTCTCCTGCGTGACCGTGCTCGCGTTCTCCTGCACGCACAGGGAACTGCTCCTGACCATCAACTGGTAGTAGCCGCCGGAGAGGGGCTTGAACCAGTACTTCTGGTTGTTGCCGCCGTTGCAGTCGTACTGCTTGATCTGGGCGCCCTGCCACAGCGACTGGCTCGTCACGTCGGCACACCTGGACGAGTGCCGGGCGATCAGCGTGTTGTACGTGGCGCTCGTGCCGCTGACCGTGCCGGCGGCCGTGTCGACGGTGACCTCCGGAGACCAGGACATGGACATCGAGGTCGAGCTGGGGAAGCTCAGCGGCAGCCACACGTACCGGGAGTCGTTGACGGTCCCGCCGAAGGCGTTGCCCCAGCGGTCGCCCAGGTAGAGGTACGAGGTGCCCGAGGTGCCCTGCACGGGCAGGACGAACGCGGTCTGCGAGCCGTACGTCGTCGAGTCGCCGACGTTGGTCATCGCCGACCAGGGTCCGGCGATGCTGGTCGCGGTCGCGTACTGCTGCTGGTTGGGGTTCCAGCCGGTCGCGCCCGAGGTCAGCATGAAGTAGACGTTGCCCCGCTTGAACAGGGCCGGTGCCTCGCGGTGCCCGCCGTGCCAGGGGTCGGCGACCAGGCTCGCGATGCCGGTGTAGTCGGCGGTGAGCCGGTAGATCTGCAGGTCGTAGTTCTCGCGCGCGGCGGAGATCATGTAGCCGGCGCCGTCGGTGTCCACGAAGACCGTGATGTCACGGGACATGTGCTGGCCGAGCGGGCGGAAGCTGCCCCGCCAGGCGTAGTTGCCGTCGACGGTGTCGGAGACGGCGACAGCGGCGCGGGCCTCGCTGTAGTCGGTGCCGTTCTCCTTGTGCATCCACATCACGAACTTGCCGGTGGACGCGTTGTACATGACCTTGGGCCGCTCGATGTTGGCGGTGGCCAGCTCGGGGTCGGTCGCCTCGGTCAGGACGTGGTTGCGGAACTCCCAGTTCTTCAGGTCGGTGGAGCGGTAGGCGTCCACGTACCGGAAGGTGTTGTCGGCGTTGCGGTTCTCGCCGAACCAGTAGTAGTAGGAGCCGACCTTGAGGACCCCGCCGCCGTGGGCGTGCACGGGGTTGCCCGACGTGTCCGTGAACTGGGTGCCGTTGGTGATGGTCTGGGGTGCGGCCTGGGCGGGTCCGGCGGTGGCCAGGGCGCCGAGCAGCGCGAGGCAGAGGGCGAACAGAGCAGCGTAGGCACGTCTCATCTCACGCACTCTCCTTGACGGTCGCGGCGGCCGTGTCGGCCACGGGGATGCCGAAGTCGGGGGTGCCGTCGGCCTTCCAGCCGAGCTTCTGGACGCGGGTGTGGCGGTTGGGATCGTTCAGCGGGTCGCCGACGATCTCCTTGTACTGGCGGGCGTGGTAGACGAGGACGTCACTGCGGCCGTCCTCGGCGACGGTGAAGCAGTTGTGGCCGGGCCCGTACTGCTTGGTCGTGTCGTTGCTCGTGAAGACCGGGGTCGGCGACTTGGACCAGCTCGCGGGGTTCATCAGGTCGCTGTGCGCGTCGGCGGTCAGCAGACCCATGCAGTAGTTGAAGTCGGTGGCGGCGGCGGAGTACGTCATGAAGAGGCGGCCGTTGCGGACGATGACCGACGGGCCCTCGTTGACCTTGTAGCCGATGCACTCCCAGTCGTACTCCGGGGTGGAGAGGCGGACCTGAGGCCCCGTCAAGGTCCACGGGTTCGCCATCTTCGACAGCCACAGGGCGGTGTTGTTGGCCATGTCGGGCTCGTGCTGCGCCCAGGCGAGGTAGCGGCTGCCCCGGTGGGTGAAGGTGGTGGCGTCGAGGGAGAAGGTCTCCCAGGCGGTCTTGATCTGGCCGCGCTCGGTCCACGTCCCCTTGAAGGGGTCGCGGTGGGCGTTCTCCAGCACCCAGATGCGGATGTCCCAGACGCGCTCGGCGGGTGCCGCGGCGAAGTAGATGTACCACTTGCCGCCGATGCGGTGGATCTCCGGCGCCCAGATGTGCGCACCCATGTCGCCGGTCGTGTGCCTGGTCCAGATCACGGACTCGGCGGCGGTCGCGAGACCGTTCAGCGTGCGGGAGCGGCGCAGGATGATCCGGTCGTACTCGGGCGCGGTCGCCGTGAAGTAGTAGTGGCCGTCGGAGTGACGGTGGATGTGCGGGTCGGCGCGGTTGCGGACGAGCGGGTTCACGTACGGGGCTGCTTTCGGGGTCGGGGCGGCGTGGGCGACACCGGGGGCCGCCGCCGCCAGGGCGCCCGCGGCCAGGGCGCCCTTCAGCAGCAGTCTGCGGTGGGGGTCTTCCGGCAGGTCGTTGTCGCGGCTCATGCAAACTGCCTCTCGCGGGGGGTACGAGATGTTCGGAATTCCGAACGACATCTGTCATTACGAACGCCGAAAAGGTAAGGGTGTGCAACCGAGAGGTCAACGGGTTGGACGAGACTGGAGCAGGCGCTTTCTGCCGCGCGATTTTCTGTTATCGGTCGGCGTACCGGTCCGTCTCCGATCCGTGCGCAGCCATACCCACAAGACAGCAGCGGCCGCCGGCGCCCTCGCGGCCGTGGCCGCCCTCCTCGCCACCGCTCCCCCCGCGGCGGCCGCCGGCACCCGGGACGTCACCGCCGATGTGCTCGCGGACCGGGACGTCACGCTCAGCGGCGACACGGTCGTCACCGTGCCCTCGGGGACGACGACGTACGACGGAGTCTTCCGCGGCGAGGGAACGCTCACCGTGCGCGGCAGCGGGACCCTGGTCCTGACCAAGGACAGCGACTTCACCCTGCCGAAGTCCCGGCAGCGGCAGAAGGTGGCGACACCCGGCGGCAACCACCCCTACGTCACCGTGGCCGACCCCGACCCACCCGCGATCACTGTCCAGCGGGGCGCGACCCTGCAGTACGGCACCGGCGGCACGACCGGGCTCATCGGCCACTTCCCCTACAACACCCCGGCGTTCCGGCTCAACCAGGACAACATCCGGGTCGACGGCACCCTGCGGCTGTCCCTGAAGAGCGCCTACAACCTGGGCACCATCAGCGGCTCCGGACTGATCACCCAGCCGAGGTTCCTCTGGGGCACCTGGGACCTGTCGGGCACCCACTCCTTCTCCGGAGTGATCGACAACGGCACCCAGGTGAACGCCGGACGGCCCGAGTTCGCGACCTCACTGCCGAGTGTGCGCAAGGTCCTCAACCAGGGCACCTGGACCGTGGACACCCCGCTGGGCCGGACCGTCACCATGGGCATGGACTTCTACCAGCGCGAGTACGGCAGCGACATCAACGTCCAGTCGCGGCCCGGCAGCAAGGTCGTCCTCACCGGGCAGTACAGCTGGTCGGACCAGGGCGGCGACACCGACCCCTCGCTCAGCGACCCCGCCCTGAACTGGACACCCGCGCGGAAGAACGTCAACAAGCGCGGCACCAACATCAAGGGTGCCGACGTCCAGTGGGGCGACGGCACCACGAACAAGATCTTCATGCCGGGCACCGCCGAGACCGTCTACATCAACCTCCTCGCCGCCCGCTCCCGTTCGCTGCTCACCTTCGACTACAACGGCCCGGTGACGCTCGGCGCCCCCATCGGCGGCGGCCGGTTCCACGACACGCTGTCCGCACCCGGCGCCGGGGACGTCGTCATCGCGGGGACACGCGGGAACGACGTCACCTTCGCGGCGAAGCAGTACTACGACGGTTCGACGACCGTGCGGAAGGGGGCGGTGCTGCGGCTGGGCTCGGCACAGGGCGACGGTTCCCTGCTCACCGGCACCGAGCGCCGACGGGTGGTCAACGACGGCTCGCTCGTCGTCAACAACGCCAGGACCGCGATCTCCCTCGCGTACCTGAGCGGGAGCGGTGCGCTCACGCAGGCGGGGGCCGCCACGACGACCCTGACGGGCAGCGCCGTGACCTACACCGGAGCCACGACGGTCAAGAAGGGCACCCTGGCCCTGCGCTCGGGAGCGACTCTCGTACGCAGCAAGGTGATCCGGCTCGCCTCGGCCGGGTCGCGGCTGGACGCCGGGGCGTCCGGACTGCGGGTGGCGACCACGCTGACCGGCAAGGGCACGGTGAAGGGAGCCGTGACGAACGACGGCGTCGTCGGGGGCGGCCTCACCGTCTCCGGTGACTACACCCAGCGCGCCAAGGGCGAACTGGTTCTGGGGGACGAGCCGTTGACGGTGACGGGGGCGGTGCGGCTCGCCGGGGACCTCGATCTGTCGGCCGCCGGATCCGATCCCGCGCGCGAGATCACCGTGCTGGAGCATGCGGGGCGCGCGAAGACCCGCGGGGCGTTCACCGGCCTCAAGGAGGGCGCGAAGGTGAAGCTCGCCGACACGACCTATCGCATCAGCTACAAGGGGGGCGACGGCAACGACGTCGTGCTCGGTGCGGATGTGGTGAGCCCGTCGGCGTCCGCCGCTCGCGGGACGGAGTCGTCCGGTGCCGTTGCGGCCGACACGCGTGCCGCGAACACTGCGAGCAGCGGGCTCGGTTGGTGGCCGTGCGTGCTCGCTGTAGGACTGCTCCTGGGGCTCGTGGTGCCGACGGCCCGGCGAGCGCGCCGTGGACGGCAGAAGGGCGGGCGGCACGCGGCCCATGGGTAGCGGTGCGCGGCGTCGGGTCGGGGGCCGGGGTCGGGTGGTGTCGCTTACCCGCGCTTGCGGGGTGCCGCTGCGCCCACCCGTGCCGCCCCAGCGGCACGACTGCCCGCAGCTGGGGCGCGGCCGGGGTGTCAGCGGCCGCTCGGGGCCTCCGGGAAGCCCAGCCTGGGAGCCAGTGTTCGGGCCTCCGTCGCCCACTCCGCCAGGAACGCGAGGGTCGAGCCGCGCTCTCGGTAACGGTGTTCGGCGTCCACTGGGCGGTCGCCGCCGTAGGCCACCTGTTCCTCGCCCGCACGGGCCAGCATGAGCGCGGTGAGCCAGTCGTACTTGACGGCGGAGGCGCAGACCGCGAGCCGTACCAGGTTCTCGTCGCCCTTCCAGCCGCTGTCGCGCAGGCCGCGCAGATACGCCTCGTAGGCCCTCGCCGCGTACTTGGGGAGGCGGGCGGCCGGGACGAACAGGTCGAAGACGGTGTCGGGGAGGTAGTTGCCGAGGTCCTCCCCCAGGGCTCCGTCACCGGCGAACGCCCAGTCGAACACCGCGCTGCGGGGGCCGTCTGCACAGGTGTTGGCGGGCCACAGGTCGAGGTGACTGAAGGCGCGCGGCAGGGACTCCATGACATCGAGGAACCACTCGCGGTCGTGGTGCAGCCGCACCATGTCACGGCGCAGGCCCTCGGGGAAGTGGTCGCGGACCAAGGGCTGTTGCCAGGCCTCGTCGTCGTCGAGGAGTTCCTGGCCGAGGGTGTTGCTGCCGACGTACTGGCGCAGGAAGCGGTGCGAGAGCCACGGCTGGTCTTCGGCCTCGCCGACGGCTCCCTGGGCGGCGCCCAGTCGACGGGCGTGTTCGAGGTGGCGGGCGACCTTCCAGCGCGTGGCCGGTTGGCCCCGCACCCGCTCCAGCCAGAGCGCGATGTCGCCGTCGGCCCGTTCCACGCGGGCCAGCAGCCGGGGTGCGCGGATGCCGTACGGCTGCCAGGCCTGGGCGAGCCCGGAGGTGTAGACGTCGGCCTCGCGCCGCCAGTAGTTCCAGTGCCGGGGGTCGTCCGAGGCCGCCCAGCGCCCGGTGGCCCCCTTGGAGCGGGTGAGGACCTTCAGGATCGCCGTGCGGTCACCGGCACTGACGTTCCAGACGCCGCCGGTGACGCCGTTCTTCGCGTTGTGGGTGAGGGAGGCCAGGAAGGCCGGCCCGGTGAAGGGGCCGAGCACCTGCTGAGCTTCCTCGTACACGGCCTCGGCATCGGCGACTTCGGCGTCCACGGCATCGGCATCCACGGCATCGGGCTCAGGCATGTCCCAAGGTTAGGCGGCCACCTCGGTCGTCTCCCGGCGTCCACGCAGCCACACGTACACGGGGATGCCCGCGAAGAGGAACAGCACGCCCTGGTAGACGGCCGCGTAGCCGGCGCCCGCGATCAGCCAGAACGCGAAGGCGAAGGAGAGGGCGGCGACGATCAGGTCGCGGACCAGGCCGGCCGGGCGGACCTGTTCGCGGGTGCCCTTGGCCAGCCAGTACAGCTGCGCGGCGGCGGACAGCAGGTAGGGCACGCAGCCGGTGAAGGTGGTGATCAGGACGAGGACGCGGAACGTGGTGTCCGGGCCCGCCGTGTAGTTGAGGCCGATGAGGAGCGTGCCGAGGACCACGCAGGCCCAGACGCCGAATCCGGGCACCCCGCCCTTGCCGACCTTGGCGAAGGGCGCCGGGAAGAGACCGTCGCGGGCGGCGGCGTACGGCATCTGCGCGGCCATCAGGATCCAGCCGTTGAGGCAGCCGGTGATCGAGGCGACGGCGACCAGGGCGATCGCGGTGCCGCCCCAGGTGCCGCCGGTCATCGAGTTCACGGCGTCGGCGAAGGGGGCCCCGGAGTCGACCAGCTTGTCGTGCGGGACGAGACCGAAGACGGCGACGATGCCGAGGATGTAGACGAGGGCGGAGCCGAGAGTGCCGAGGACGCTCGCACGGCCGACGTTGCGCTCCGGGTCGCGTACCTCGCCCGCGCTGACGGCGGCCGACTCGACGCCGAGGAAGCTGTAGAGAAGCAGCGCGGCGGAGGCGGCCAGCGCGCCGGAGACGCTCTCGCCGGAGGCGTTGAACGGACCGTAGTTGTCGGTGTCGACGAAGAAGAGGCCGACCGTGGCGACGAGCAGCAGCGGCACGAACTTCAGGATGGTGGAGACGACCTGGACCGCGCCGACCCAGCGGGTGCCGGCGAAGTTCGCGGCGGCCGGCAGCCACAGCGCCGCGAGCGCGACCAGCGCTTCGAGGGTGTGGTTGCCGTGCAGGGGTATCAGGACGTCGACGTAGCCGACGACCGCGACCGCGAGAGCGGCGATGCTGACCCAGCACATCGTCCAGTACGACCATGCCGACAGGAAGCCCGCGAAGGGCCCGAAGGCGTCACGCGGGTAGACGTACAGACCGCCGGTGACCGGGCTGCGCCGGGCCAGCTTGCCGAAGAGCAGGGCGAGCAGCACCGCGCCGACCGACAGGACCACGAAGGCGAGCAGGCTGACACCGCCGTACGGGGCCACGGTGGCGGGCAGCGCGAAGATGCCGCCGCCGATGATGTTGCCCATGACGAGGGCGGTGGCGGCGGCCGGGCCGAAGGTGCGGCGGCGCGGGGTGGCGCCGGCCGGTTCGGCCGGTTCCGGCTCGGTGGTCTCGCTGGGGCTGGGGGCGGTCATGGCGGATCCCTGGGGAAGGGGACGGGGAGGGCGTGATCGTAACCCGGCATTCCACATGCTGGGCAATCTGTTCATGTACCGGACACATGCGGCTGTCCCGCGGCCCCGTCGACTAGCGTCGTGGCATGACCAGCGACACGCCTTCCTCTCTTTCCGCAGCCCTCGCCGCCGGGACGGTCGTCCTCGACGGCGGTATGTCCAACCAGCTCGAGTCCGCCGGGCACGACCTGAGCGACGAACTGTGGTCGGCGCGGCTGCTCGCGGAACGCCCCGAGGCGATCGCCGAGGCACACCTCGCGTACTTCCTGGCGGGCGCGGACGTGGCGATCACCTCCAGCTACCAGGCGACCTTCGCGGGCTTCGCGAAGCGGGGGATCGAGCGGGAGCGGGCAGCCGAACTCCTCGGCCTGAGCGTCCAACTGGGCCGCGACGCGGCGGCGCAGGCGCGGGCCAAGGGTGTCACCCGGCCGCTGTGGGTGGCGGCCTCGGTCGGGCCGTACGGCGCGATGCTCGCCGACGGCTCCGAGTACCGCGGCCGGTACGGGCTCAGCGTGGCCGAGCTCGAGGCCTTCCACCGGCCCCGCCTGGAGGTGCTGGCCGCCGCGGGTCCGGACGTCCTCGCCCTGGAGACGGTGCCCGACGCCGAGGAGGCCGAGGCGCTGCTGCGGGCGGTACGCGGACTGGGGGTGCCGGCCTGGCTGTCGTACAGCGTCGCGGGCGACCGCACCCGCGCCGGCCAGCCCCTCGACGAGGCCTTCGCCGTGGCCGCCGACGCGGACGAGGTCATCGCCGTCGGCGTGAACTGCTGCGTCCCCGAGGACGTCGACAACGCCGTCGAGACCGCCGCCCGCGTCACCGGCAAGCCGGTCGTCGTCTACCCCAACAGCGGCGAGGCCTGGGACGCCGAGGCCCGCGCGTGGACCGGCCGCTCCTCGTTCGCGCCCGAGGAGGTGCGGGGCTGGCGGGAATCCGGAGCCCGGCTGATCGGCGGGTGCTGCCGGGTGGGGCCGCAGGCGATCGCCTCCCTCGCGCGGACGCTGACGAAGGCGTGAGCCGGCGAGGAAGTGTGAGTCGCTGACGAGGCGTGAGCCCAGTCCTGTCGTTTCCCCTCGTCCCCCTCCCCCACCACTGCTAGCCTCCGCATCGGGAACCGGTTTCCATCCATGTTGCCGCTGTTCCCGCGGGGTGGGCGGCGCGCCCGGGAGAGGGACGAGGCAGGGATGACCAGGAAGAGCGAGGACGCGGGGCGGAGCACGATCCGGGACGTGGCGACTCGTGCGGGGGTGTCCGCCTCGACCGTGTCGCGGGTGCTCGGCGGGGAGTACCCGGTGAGCGCGGCGACGCGGACGCGCGTGATGCGGGCGGTCCGTGAACTGGACTATGTCGCCGACGCGCGCGCCAAGGCGGTTGCGGGCGTCGGTACGCCCACGCTGGCGTTCGTCCTGGAGGACATCACCGGACCGTCGTTCGCGCTGATGGCGCACGGCGTGGAGCGTGAGGCCACCCGGCTCGGACATCTGTGCGTGGTGTGCAGCACGGAGGGCGACGTCCGGCACGAGCTGGAGTTCGTCGAGATGATGCGGGCCCAGCGGGCCGCCGCCGTGATCCTGGTGGGCGGCGCCGCCGACACCGCCGAGTACCGCGCGCGCACCCGCCGCATGGCCGACTCGCTGGCGTCGGCCGGCTCCCGCCTGGTGCTGTGCGGCCGCCCGCCGCTCGGCCCCGGAGCCCCGGTCACGGTCATCGAGTACGACAACGAGGGCGGCGCCTACGCCCTGGTCGCGCACGTCCTCGCCCAGGGCCACCGGCGCGTGCTGTTCCTCGGCGGCAAGCCGGACCACACCACCGCGCAGGGCCGCGAGCGCGGCTATCTGGCCGCCCACCGCGCCCGCGGCGTGGAACCCGACCCGGCACTGCTGCTGCACGGCGACTTCACCCGGGACGCGGGCCACCGGCTGATGCGCGAGGCCCTGAAGGACGGGCTGGACTTCACGGCCGTGGTCGCCGCCACCGACATGGTCGCCGCCGGTGCGCTGACCGCGCTGCACGAGGCGGGCCTGGACGTGCCGGGCGACATCTCGCTGGCCGGCTACGACGACATCCCCTTCGCCCGCGACCTGCACCCCGCGCTGACGACGGTCCACGTCCCCTACGAGGAACTGGGCCGCCTCGCCGTGCGCACGGTCCTGGGCCGCACCGCCGGGACCCCGGACGAGCATCTGCTCCTCGGCACGCATGTGGTGATGCGCGACTCGGTGAGGGCAACCGGTTCCTGAGGCGTTCCCGGTTCCGAGCCGGTGCCGCCCGTCAGGGGCGGCGCACCGATCCGGGCAGGCGCAGCCGCCGTACCACCGACCGCAGTTCCGCACCGCGCGCGGCCGTAGTACCGCGCGCCGCCGCGATCCGCGCGGGCAGACCGGACTCGCCGGGCAGCCCCTCCCTCAGCTCCCCCGGCTCCCCCGGCTCCCCCGGCTCGTCCGCCGCGGCCGCCCGCGCGGTCGCGTCCGCCGTCCACACGGCGAACTCCCCATCCCGCGGGCCGTACGCCGTGTGCGGCTCCCCGTCGCCGAAGATCCGCACCGGGTGCGAGGCGTCCCAGCCCTGCCAGCCGGGGTCGCCCTCGGCGGCGAACCGCACCCACGCCCCGTGCATCGCGTCGGCCAGTTCCCGCGGGGTGCCCCAGCCGGCGAGCTTGGCGGAGTCGGGTACCTGGCCGGTGTCGAAGACGAAGCCGAGTTCGAGGGCGTGGCAGGCGCCGAGGCCCGGGAGGTTGGAGGGCCAGGCGAACTCGTACACGTACGTCGACCCGGGGCGGGCGTCGGCGAGGCGGTGCAGCGGGAGGCGGAGCACGTGGTCGGTGACCATCTGGCCGACGATCTCGGCGGTGCCGGACTCGGGGTGCAGGGCGCGATAGCCGCGGGGCACGTACGGGCCGCAGTGGCAGCGGGCCATGGCGCCGGCCAGCGCGACCGTGCCGAGCCGGTCGACGCGTTCCAGGAGCCCGCCGGGCACCAGCCACAGCCGGTACTCGTCGCGGGTCCAGCCCGTCATCAGGTCGACGCCCGCCGCCGCGTCACCCTCGGTGAGTGCCTCCAGCGGGTCGCGCGGGACGAGGTCGCCGTCGACGACGATCCCGAAGGCGGGGCCGCCGAGCACCGAACTGCTGAGTCTGCCGACCTCGGCCTGGGTGCGCAGCAGCAGCTCGCGGTCGACCTCGGCGAAGGCGGCGGCGGTGGCGGGAATCTTCAGCCGGGTCGCCATCCGGCGCACCATCCGCCGCACCTTGTCCCGGTCGCTCGCCTCGGGCGGCCCGCTCTGCAGGACCGCGCGCCGGACCAGGCCCTGTGCCTGCGGGGCGGCCAGCAGGGCGCCGGCGCTGATCGCCCCGGCGGACTGGCCGGCCAGGGTCACCCGGTCGGGGTCGCCGCCGAAGGCCGCGACCGACTCGCGCACCCAATTCAGTGCGGCGAGCTGGTCGCGCAGGCCGGCGTTGGCGGGGACGTCCGGGAACAGGCCGTAGCCCTCCACGCCGAGCCGGTAGTTGACGGAGACGAAAACGATCCCGTCGCGGGCGAAGGTGCCCCCGTCGTACACGGGCACGGCCGAGGACCCCCTGGTGAGAGCGCCGCCGTGCAGCCACACGATGACCGGGAGCCGGGCACCGGGGCCCGGCTCCGGTGTCCAGACGTTCAGGTTGAGGCAGTCGTCGCCGGGCACGACCGGGTCGGACAGGTACTGCGCGAAGGCCTCCGAGTACGGCGGTTTCGGCGCCGTCGGCCCGAAGCCGCCCGCGTCGCGCACACCCTGCCAGGGTTCGGGCGGCTCGGGGGGCCGGAACCGGCGCGGTCCGAAGGGCGGGGCCGCGTACGGGATGCCCCGGAACACCGCGACACCTCGTTCGTACCGGCCGCGTACGGCCCCGTACGGCGTCCTGACCACCGGGTCCCGGTTCGTCCGGTCCGCCTCGTCCGCCTGGTCCGCCTGGTCTGCCTGGTCTGCCGCCGTCATGCGCCCACCAGCCTCCCGCGCCGCGCTCGTGCACCGTGAAGAACAGAGCACCCCATGGTGGCCCGGTATTCCGGTGCACGAGCACGGTTCTGCGGCTATTTGGCGTACATCAGGGTGCCGAAGCCGAGCTGGTCGAAGCCGCCGCTGGTGGTGCCGTAGTCACCTCCCCCGCCCTCGGGGGCGACCGAGAAGCACATCTGGGAGATGTACTTGTCGTCCAGGGAGACGCGCCGGTTGTAGTGGTAGTGGAGCATGGCCCACACCGGGCGCACCTGGCCGCGGGAGGCCGAGGAGATGACCGTCTGCGACTGCTGGGCGCAGCTCTGGCCGGTGCCCCAGGTGTAGGTGGTGAAGGGCACGTCGCTGCCGAGGTTGTACTTGGCGACGTACTGGGCGCCCTTCATGAAGCGGCGGCCGTCGTACGAGTAGAGGTCCTCGCCCTGGTTCCACGCCATCTCGCAGATGGCGCCCATCTGACCCATGCCCATGACGGTGTGGCCCTGGTCGCGGCCGGACTCCTGCCACTGGCCCAGCGCGTAGCCGTCCGCGTCGGTGTACAGGTACGGCACGGCGTGGGCGAGGGAGCCGTTGCCCGCGCCGGACTTGAAGTACGTGACGGCCTGGTCGTACTTGGCCCCGTCGTTGTTGAGGATCCCGATGGCCAGGATCGAGGCCATGTTGCACAGGTCCCAGTTGGCCCAGTAGTTGGTGATGCAGGCGTCGTTGTGGCCGGTCAGGAACTGGTTGTTGAGCGGGTAGAAGACCTTGGTCATCATCTCCTGGAAGGCGCCGAGGTCGAAGGCGGAGTAGCCCCGCATGAGTTCGGCCGCGTTGGCGAACTGCCAGCCGTAGATTCCGGCGGCGAGGAACCGGTCGGCGTTGCCGGTGACGGTCGTGAGAGTCGTCGCCCAGGCGTTGAGGATCCGGGCGGCGCACTGGGCGTTGGCCTCGGTGCCGCCGACCTGCCAGCGCAGCGCGTTCTGGTAGGCGGCGGCGATGTCGTTGTAGAGGAGGCCGTAGTTCTCGCCGGTGCCTCCGCGGATGATCGTCGCCGTCGCCCGGGGGGTCCAGGTCGACTGGGAGTGGGAGTTGGCGGTCAGCTTGTTCCAGCCGGACAGCCAGGGGTCGTCGCCCGCGGCGACCCTGACCTTGGCGCGGTTGATGTCGCCGGCGTTGTGCAGCATGCCGGGGTGGGTGAAGGCCGCGGGCGCCGCGTTCGCCGTGGTGGCGGCGAACGCGGAGCCCAGGGCGAGAGCGGCGGTGAGTCCGCCGGCGGTCCTGAACAGACCGCGGCGGCTGAGCTCGGTGTGCGGGAGGTGCCGGTGGGGGGATGTGCGGCTCATTGCGGTGCATCTCCAATCCGTGGGGGGATCTAGAGGGGCGTGATGCTCACCCCTTGGAACTGCGCTGTGCCGAGGGCGAGCGGGCTGCGGGAGCAGACCACGAGACCCACGTAGTAGGGGGCGTCACCGAAGCCGGGGACCTCGCCGGAGGCGAGGGCGGTCCAGGTGGTGCCGTCATCGGTGGAGACGGCTGCGGTGAAGGCGGTCCCGGTGCGCCTCAGCCGCAGCAGGGGGAGCTGAAGGGGGGTGACGGTGGCGTTGCCGGAGAAGGCGGAGGCGCCCGCCACCGTCTTGCGGAGCATGAGCTGTGCGGTGGTCCCGCCGGTGACGATCGCCCCGGCCGCCTGGTCGAAAGGCGACAGCGACTTGGCCATCAGCAGTCCGACCCGGTCGGCGGTGGCTCCGGTGCGGGAGACCAGCCGGGCGGTGACCTCGCAGTCGCCGGTGACGGGCCGCCGTACGAACTGGCCCGTCATTCCCTGGTTGTTCACGGTGAGGTCGGTCCCCGCGCCCCGCACCACGAAGGTCCCGTCCTCGTGGGCGGTGCTGCCAGGGGTACGGATGGCGACCACGCCCAGCGTCCCGAAGGCGCGGTCGTCGAGGACCACGTCACCGAGATCGCCGTACGTCCAGGGGGCGGGCGGGGGTGTGCCGACCGTGAGGGTGAGCGTGCCGGTGCCGTCCCCGGCCGCGTTGCCCACGGCGGTCGTGACCGTGAACTCGCCGGTCTCGGTGGGGGTTCCCGAGATCAGGCCGGTGCGCTTGTCGACGCGGAGGCCGTCGGGCAGGCCGCTCGCGGCGAACCGGACGGGCTCGTGCGAGCCGCGCAGCAGATACCGGAAGGCGTCACCCTTGTTCGCGAACGCCGTTGTGGCGGAGGTGATTTGGGGCACGGTGGGTGCCGGCATCCGCGCGGCGGCGGATGCCGACAGCGGGCCGCGTCCGGCGGTGTTGGTCTTCGCGACGGCGTAGTGGTACGTCGTCCCGGGCGTGCCGGTCGCGTCCGCGTACCGGATGCGGGTGCCGGACCCGACCGGGCCGATGCCGGTCGCGATGGTCACGTACGGGCCGTCGGGGTCGGTGGCGCGCAGCACCTTGTAGCGGGCGGACAGGTCGGGGTCGGTCCAGGCCAGCCGGACGGCGTCGGCTCCGGAGGCGGCCCGCAGGTCGTCGGCCGCGCGGGCCGGCCGGGGCACGGACCACAGCTCGCCCGAGGCGGAGGTCACGCTGACGTTGTCGAAGGCGCCGGTGCCGGTCTCGGCCCACGCCTCGTCGACGCCGAGGCAGGAGGTGAGGACGAGGCCCGCGTATGCAATATGCGGCATACCGTCGACCTGGGTCCGACCGACTTCTGTCCACCGTATGCCGTCCGGCGAGATCGCTCCGGTACACCACCGGCCCTTGCGGGTCAGCCGCACCCAGTAGGGCGCGCGCAGTCGGTAGCCGTCGCCCGCGCCCTCCACGTACGGCGCCTCCAGCGGGGTCGCCGACTCGGGAAGGGAGCCGAGGCTGGAGATCGGGAAGGCGGCGGACGTGGTGATCGTCTGCTGCTGGGAGGGCGGCACGGGGGTGCTGCCGGTGCCGGAGACGTCGGCCCCGGCGGACGGCCGTACGCTCCACACCCCGCTCCAGGTGTGCAGCGGCAGCCCCTGGATGAGCATGGCGGCGTGCGCCGCGTCCGCGTCGAGGGAGGCCCGGAGGCTGACGCCGATCTTGGAGTACTGGGAGCTGAGCGGCCACACGATCCGCGCGGTGACCGTGCCGTCGCCGGGCAGCGGCAGATGGACCAGGCGGTAGGTGTCGGCGGTGCCGGACGCCTCCAGCACGAACCGCTCGCCGTCGAAGGCGGCGGAGCCAGGGATCTTCACGTCCCCGAGGTCCTGGGTCGACCAGGGCTCGGGGAGCCCGGCCGTGGCGGCGACGGGAGCGGAATCCCCGCTGGCACCCAGGGAGTTGGCGGCCGTCACGGTGTAGCAGTACGTGCGTCCCGGGCGCACCGCGCTGTCCGTGTACGTCGGTTTGTCGACGCCGGTGGCGATCTCCTCGTACGGGCCCTTGGGGACGGTGGCCCGGCGGACGGTGTAGGTGGTCGCCCCCGCGGACGGCAGCCAGCTCACGGTGACGGACCTGCCGTCGCCGGCCGCGGTGACGCCCGCCGGTGCCGTGGGCGCCGTCGGCGCGGGGGCCGTCGCTCCGGCGTAGGCGAAGGTGCCCCAGCTGGGCAGGTCGTCGTTGCTGCCCTCGACGAAGCGGGTGCCGCCGGTGCCGCGGAAGACGGCCGCCTTGGTGTTGGGGGCGTCGAGGCCACGGACGCCGGCGTAGTGCGCGTACGCCATCTCGTAGATCGGGGGCAGGCTGCCGCGGCCGATCGCGGAGACGGTCTGCTTGACGTACTTGCCGGTCCGGTCGAGGTCGGGGACGAAGGGGACGTCGCCGCCGAGGTTGTAGCGGGCGGCGTACTCGAAGTTGGCGAGGATGCGGTGGTCGTCGTGGCCCCACAGGTCGACGCCCTGGTTCCAGGCGACCTGGGCGATGTCGCCGGTCAGGCCTGCCGCGAGCTGTTCGTGGCCCTGGTCGCGGCCGCTCTCCTGGCCCTGGCCGGCATCGGTGACGATGCGGTGGCCGATGCTGCCGTTGCCGGCACCGGCCGCCGCGAAGCGCAGGGCGTCCTCGAAGAGGGTGGGTTCCTCGCAGAACACGCCGATGGCCAGGATGGTCTGAAGGGCCGTCAGGTCCCAGTTGCCGTTGGCGTACAGCATGTATCCGCTCACGGCCGGATACCAGACGTCCAGGAAGGACCGCTCGCAGCGGGCGATGTCCTCGTCCGTCCAGCCGTCGTAGCCGGTGTGCCGCAGCAGTTCGGCCGCGTTGACGAACTTGAAGGCCTGGAGCCCCGCGCCCAGTGGTCCGTCGGCTCCCGTGACCGTGGTCAGGGAGGCCGACCAGGCGTTGAGGATGTCGCGGGCCTTGTCGGCGTGGGCGCGGTTGCCGGTGGCGCACCACATCAGGGCGTTCTGGTAGGCGGCGGCCGAGTCGGCCACGGCCTGGTTCTGGAAGTTCGTGGGGCCACGGCCCCAGGAGGTGATCTGGCCGGTGTTCTGCACGGCGTACGTGGACTTCGACCGGGCGTGCGCCGCGAAGGCCAGGAAACCGTCGTGGACGGGCGACTCCCGCGCGGCGACCGCTGCCTTCATGCGCGCCAGGTCGGCGGCGCTGTGCAGCAGTCCGGGGTGGGCGAAGGTCCGGAGCGGGGCCTTGTCGTCCTGGGCCCACGCCGCCGCGGCGGAGGCGGACAGCAGTCCGCCTCCGGCCGCGACCACGAGCCCTGCCGCGCCGAGGAAGGACCGTCGGCTGAGAGGAAGCACGGGTGACTCCATGGTTCGGAAGGGCCGCGTCACGCGTGCTGGACGGTGAGGGTGAGGGACTGCGTCGCGGTGCCGACGCTGTTGGTGGCCGAGACGGTGACCGTGAAGGAGCCGACGTTGTCCTCGGCGGTGCCCGAGATCAGACCGGTGGCGGTGTCGATGTCCAGGCCCTTCGGCAGCCCGTCGGCGTTGAACGACGTGGGCAGTTCGGTGGCCGTGATCAGGTGGTTGAACACCTGGTTCTTGGTGGCCGTCGCCTGGTCCGGGCTGGTGAGCTCGGGCTTGACGGTGGACGTGGCCTCGGTGGAGTTCAGGAACCGCATGTTCAGCACGTGCTCGTTGGCGTACGCCGGCATCATGTCGGTGAACTTGTACCAGCCGGGCTTCTTCATCCCGTTGGCGATGGCCTTGCCGTTGATGACGAGGTTCTGGAAGGTGACGTTCTGGATGGCGTGGTCCGCGTCGTAGCCGACCATGACGGACGGGTTGGCGTGCGTCCCGTTGTAGGTCAGGTTCCGGATGTACACCCCGTCGATGCCCCGCCCGACGGAGGTGTTGTACGACTTGTTGAACATGACCCGCATGTTGATCAGCTGGCCCCAGCGGAAGTCCTCCACCCGGATGTCCTGAGCGCGGACGTTGCGCACCAGGTTGCTGTCACCGGGGTTGAGCGCGATGCAGCCCTGGTAGTCCATCTGCGGTTCGCGGTGGTCGAGGATGTCGATGTCGCTGAAGACGAGGTTCTCGATGGTCTCCGGCTTGTCGGTGTTGCCGTGCGTGCCGACGTTGACCGGGTGCGCGACGTCCGCCCAGAGGGTGGAGTTGCGGACGGTGATGTTGCGGCAGTCGCCGTAGTACTCCCAGCGGTGGGCGTAGATCGCGATGCAGTCGTCGGAGTTGCGCATCCAGACGCCGTCGATGAGGACGTCCTCGCTGGAGAAGACGTCGATGCCGTCGCCCCACTGGCCGTGGCTGTAGGAGTGCAGGTTGCGGATGGTGACCTGCTTCGACTGGCCGACGGTGACCGAGTAGCCGCTGCTCGGGTTGAGCACCATGATGCCGTCGATCTCGATGTTCTCGGAGTACTCGACGAGGATGCCGTTCGCCGTGTTGTACAGCACGCCGCGGCCGGTGATCCGGGCGTTCTCCACCTCGTGGAACTCCACCCGGGAGGTCAGCACCGCGCCGCCGGCCAGGTAGAGCGTCTTGCCGCTCGGCACCTTCACCACGTTGTCGGTGGTCTTGTGCAGGCCGGGGCCGAAGTAGATGACGTCCTCGTCGTCGGGGTCGGGCGCGTTCGTCTCGATGGGGTTGGCGTGCAGCTGCAGGTTGTTGAAGAGGTCGCCGTCGACCTCGACGGAGAGGTTGCGCGGCTCGGTGAGGGTGAAGCTCACCGTGGCGCCGTCCACCGTGAACTGGGTGCCGTAGGACAGGGGACGTATCCGCGCGGTGCCGATGGTGCCCTTGGACGAGGTGACGGCGACCTCGACGGTGCCCTTGAAGTCGAAGGTGGCGACGGAGGAGTTGAAGACCGGGCCGCTGCCCGTGTTCGCGTCGATCTGCTTCGCCCTGGCGCGGTAGACGGGCACGGTCTGCCATTCGCCGCCCGGCGTTCGGGCCTTGACGGTGTAGCTCGAGTTGGTCGGGACCCCGCTCGGGATCGGGTACACCACCAGCTTGTCGGTGGACGCGGGTGCGTCCGCCGCTCTCGCGGCGCCGGCGGCGGCTCCGATCAGTGAGTACGCGGCGACGGTGGCACCCGCGGCCTGGAGAACGGTGCGCCGGGACAGGCCGGTGCTCTGGGTCTCGTTCATGGAGCAGTCCTTCAGTAAGGGGAGGGATGAGAGATACGGAAGGTCACTTGAGTCCGGTGGTGGACATCCCGGCGACGAAGCCCCGCTGGGCGATGAGGAAGATCAGCAGAATCGGCACCACGTACATCACGGAGGCCGCGGCCTGGAGCTCGGGGACGGGCGTACCGCCCTCGTTGACGTAGGCGGTCATCACCGCGACGGCGAGCGTGGTGCGGTCGGTGGACAGCAGCAGCTGCGGGGCGATGTAGTCGCCCCAGCTCCAGGTGAAGGCGATGATGAAGCTCGCGGACAGCACGGGCCAGGACTGCGGCAGGAAGATCCGCCAGAAGACCGACGCGTAACCGCAGCCGTCGACGATCGCGGCCTCCTCCAGCTCGCGCGGCATGCCCGCGAAGAACTGCCGGAAGAGGAAGACCAGATACGGCGCCGCGGACAGGCCCCACAGCACCCACGGCCAGTACGTGTTGACCATGCCGACCTTGGCGAAGATCAGGTAGGTCGGCAGCAGGGTGACCATCTGCGGCAGCATCATCGAGCCGAGCAGGACACCGAACAGCACCTTCTTCCCGGGCGCGTCCAGCCGGGCGAAGCCGAAGCCGACCCAGGCCGAGCTGAGGGTGACGAGCGTGGCGTAGAGGAGGGCGATGATCAGGGAGTTGCGGGCGTAGCCGAGGAAGTCGATCTGGTGGAAGGCGTCGGCGAAGTTGTGCCACTGGAAGACGTCGGGCAGCCAGTGCACGGGCGAGGCCGCCAGTTCCCCCTGGGTCTTCAGGCCGGAGAGGATCAGCCAGCCGAAGGGGCCGAGGAACAGCCCGGTGACGGAGACGAGGACCGTGTAGAGGACGAGGCGCCTGGCGCGCACCCGCACGCGGACGTCGGTCGTGAACGGCTTGGGCGGCAGGCTGGTGGCGGTCACTTCTTCGCCTCCGGTTCGACGTTGTAGAACACCACGCCGGACGTGAACCTGAAGATGAGTCCGGTCACGACGAGGATCAGGACGAAGAGCACCCACAGCAGCGCGGAGGCGTAGCCGTAACGGCCGAGCGCGAAGTACTGCGCGAACACGTGCATCATGTAGAGGTAGTTGGACTGCGGGACCGTGGTGATGCCGCTCGTGTCGCCGAGGGGCGCCAGCAGCAGCGGCATGATGGTCTGCACCGAGGCGATCATCCCGGTGACCGTCTGGAAGAGCAGGACGGGTGACAGCAGCGGCACGGTGATGCTGCGGAAGGTGCGCCAGGTGCCGGCTCCGTCGATGCGGGCCGCCTCGTGGAGTTCGCGGGGTACGTCCTGGAGCCCGGCCAGCGAGATGATCATGACGTTTCCGGCCGCCCAGAGCACCGTCATCAGCAGTACGTAGCGGGCGTAGGGGTCGGCGAGCCAGCCGACGGCGTCGAAGCCGAAGAAGGTCAGGACACCATTGGAAGCGCCGGAGTTCTGGTCGAAGAGAAGCTTGAAGGCGAGGCCCGCGCCCACCGGCGGCACCACCGCGGGCAGATAGAGCAGGGTGCGGAACAGACCGCGCGCCTTGATCGGCCGGTTGACCAGGACGGCGAGCCCGAGTCCCGCGGTGATCGACAGCGGCACCGAGGTCACCGCGAACAGACCCGCGCGGCCGAGCGCGTCCCAGGTCACCGGATCGTTCAGCAGCTCGCGGTAGTTGCCGAGTCCGACGTACTTCCAGTTGGGCGAGATGCCGTCGAACGTGGTGAAGCTCAGCCACAGCGCGTACACCATCGGCGCCACGGTCAGCAGCAGGAACCCGATGATCCAGGGCGAGGTGAACATGTAGAACGCCCGGTGCCTGCGCGCGGTCATCGTGATCCGCGGCCGGCCGGCGGCCGGCGCGCGACCGGCGCTCGCGGCGGCATCGGGTCGGCCCGTGGCTGTGGACGTGATCTGATTCACCGTCATCCCACTTGCTCCTTACCGCGCTTCAGCTGCTCGTTGACGGACGAGTTGAGGCGTCCCGCGAGGGTGTCGACGGAGATCTGGCCGTTCATCGCGGCGGGGGCGATCTGGTTGAAGAGGGCGTCGAGTGCGTCCGCCCTGGTGTAAGGGGTGAAGGAGACCACCGAGAAGTGCTTCAGCTCGTTCTCCTGCACCTTCAGCACCCGCTTCTGGTAGTCCTCCTGGGCCGGCATCAGAGAACGCATCGACTTCAGGGTGGGGATGCCCCAGCCGCCGGCGGCGCGCGCCTTGGCGGGCTCCCCACCGAAGAACCATTCGAAGACGCGCCACGCGGCGTCCTTGTTCTTCGCCTTCCTCGGCATCCACAGGCCGGTTCCGCCCTGGCAGGCGCTGATTCGCACGCCGCCCGCGAAGAGCGGGGCGGGCGCCAGACTGGACACCTGTGCGAGCTTCTTGTCCGGGTAGATCATGCCGCCCAGCCAGTAGCCGGAGTTCGACATGGCCATCCGCCCGGCCTGGTAGGTGGGCCCGTCCCAGCCATTGGGGTCGGGCTGGACGAGGCTCGGCCCGACCCTGGTCCTGCAGTAGTCGATGTACCAGGCCAGGGCCTTGCGGGCCTCGGGGGTGGTGAAGTCGACCCGGGAGAAGTCGTCGTTGAAGAGGCTGCCTCCGGCGGACGCCGTCATGGTCGCCAGGAGCGTGGACCGGGTGAGGCCGCTGTAGCTGCCGCCGAAGACGGTGGTCTGGCCGCTCTTGCGCTGCACGAGACTCTTGGCGGTGTCCAGCCATTCCTCGTACGTGACCGGTTCGGTCTCCGGGGGGTGGTCGACACCGGCCTTGTCGAAGGCCGAAGTGTTGTACCAGTACATGGAGTCCTGGGAGAAGTCCTTCGCCATGCCGTAGCGCGGACCCTTGCCCTGAACCCGGCCGTCGTAGCGCCACAGGTCGTTGACGGGGTCCAGGTCGTCCAGCTCGAGGACGCCGCTCCGGGCGAAGTAGGGGTCCAGCTCCTCGGCCACGTCCCGCGCCGCGAAGTACGGCAGGTCCACGGCACCGACGCCGCGCACCAGGTCGGGCGGGTTGCCGCTGGTGAGCATCGCGATCAGCTTGGTGATGTCGTACTTCACCAGGACGATCTTGATGCCGAGCTCCTTCTTGGCCTGCCGCACCTGCTCCGGGGTGATGTCACCGGAGTTGACCATCACGGTGATGGTCTCTCCCGCCCCGCCGACCCCGGAGGACACCTGCAGGGCGCAGCCGCCGAGCGCAGCCGCGCCGGCCGCGGCGCCACCCGCGGAGAGGGCGAGAAATCGGCGGCGGCTCAGGGGGGCACCGGCATGTGGGCGCATGAACGCACCACCTCCTGCTCTGTCCGTTCGGGATTCGGCCGGGGCCGGCCAGGGATCGGCCGGGGAACGCCAGGGTCGACCAAGAGATCGCGGTAACCGTTTAGGCAACCGGTTGTCCAACGTTGGGGCAGAGCTTCTTCCTGTCCGGAAACGACGTCAAGAGTCTCGACCAACTTTCGAAAAGACTGTGTAACCTCGACGTCACGGGCCGACTGGTCGAACACGACTGGGGAACGCGGCCTGATCTGCGAAGGCGATCGGGAACAGGGCGAGTTCCTGGTCGGCATCAGCTAGGGAACCGGTTGCCGAGCCGCCGAGCCGAGAAGTCTCCCTGAAGCGCACCTCAGGCACCCGGCAGGCGTCGGAAGGCATCACCCAGGCGCAGTAAGCGATTTCGCGCCACCCCGGTCACTCCGGTCCAGCCACACCTGCCGAGGCGTTCCCCGCCACACCGTCCTGGCGATTGACCGCCCGTCGCCGCCAGATCTACGGTAGAAGACGCTTTCTGAAAAAGTTTCCACCCCCGTGCGTCAGGAGAGACATGCCCAGCCCGCAGCCACCCAGGGCCGTCTTCGCGATGGATCCGGTACACCTCCCCCTGCTGTTCCCCCCATCGCTCACGGCACGGCTGACGCAGGCGGCCGGACTCGACCCCGCACTCGTCGTGCGCGACTTCACCGATCCGACGTCGGCGCAGGCCCTGGCCCACGCCGAGGTACTGATCACCGGCTGGGGCTGCCCCCGCCTCGACGCCGACGTCCTCGCCGCCGCACCCCGGCTGCACACGGTCCTGCACGCCGCAGGCTCGGTCCGCTCCCTGGTCGGCGACGCGCTGTGGGAGCGCGGGATCACCGTCTCCAGCGCGGTGACCGCGAACGCCCTGCCGGTCGCGGAATACACCCTCGCGATGATCCTGCTCGCCGGGAAGGACACGTTCACCCACCGCGAGCGCTTCCGCGCCACCCACACCTACCCGACCCACACCGAGACCGCGCACACCGGCAACGTCGGCCGCCGCATCGGCGTCATCGGCGCCTCCCGGGTCGGCCGCCGGCTCCTCGAACTCCTACGGCCCTTCGACTTCTCGGTCCTGCTGCACGACCCGTACGTCAGCACCGCCGAGGCCGCCGCCCTCGGCGCCGAACTGCTGTCGCTCGAGGACCTGCTACGGCACAGCGACATCGTGTCCCTGCACGCCCCGGACATCCCCGAGACCTACCGCATGCTCGACGCCGGCCGGCTCGCCCTGATCAGGGACGGCGGCATCCTCATCAACACCTCCCGCGGCGCACTGATCGACCCCGACGCACTCACCGACGAGCTCGTCTCCGGCCGCCTGCACGCCATCCTCGACGTCACCGAACCCGAACCACTGCCCGCCGGCTCCCCCCTCTACCGACTGCCCAACGTCTTCCTCACCCCGCACATCGCCGGCTCGCTCGGCAACGAGCTGGAGAGACTGGGGCGGATCGTCGTGGAGGAGCTGGAACGGCTGGTGGCGGGGGCGCCGCTCACCCATGAGGTGCGGCGCTCGGACCTGGCCCGGGTTGCGTGAGCTGCGGCGGACGGCTCGGCCGCAGCAGGACGGCTCGGCCGCCTACGGAGCGCCGAAGCCGGTGTCGAGACCTCGACCGTGCTCAGCCCTTCGGGCCTCCGCGCTCCCCCACTCTCGGCTTCGCTCGAGCGGGAGGTACCCCCATGAGGTCTCGACACCGGCGCGCCCTTCGGCTCCCTCGCGGCCGGCGCGTGGTACCAGTGCCCTTGGTGGGCTCCTGCCGTTCGCCAGTCATTGGCTCCACACGCCCGGCGCCCAGAAAACTGACGGCACCCGGCAAAGCAGCGCTGCACACCGGACGGAAACCGGCTCTACCCGCCCCGCAGTCACCAGCTCCCCGCACCGGCGAAAACCGGCTCTCCACACCCCGCGGAAACCATGGGATACGGTTTCCGCACCGGCGTCGAGCCGGCCCCCGACCCTCCGCCCGGGAACCGGGCTTCCGGTCGTCCGACGAAGCAGTCGCAACGATGAAGGAGCCGCAACGGTGAGTCAGCGCAAGGCGGCCGGTGACGCCGGACGGGCCACCATTCGCGACGTCGCGGAGCAGGCGGGCGTCTCCGTCGCGAGCGTGTCGCGCGTGCTGTCGGGCAACTACCCGGTCTCGGAGGAGCTGCGCCGCCGGGTGATGAAGGTGGTCGGGGACCTGGACTACGTCACCAACGCGCACGCCCGCTCCCTCGCCGGGGGCGGTACGCCGACGGTCGCGATCCTCATCAACAACATCACCGGCGCCGCCTTCGCCCACGTGGCCAAGGGTGTCGAGGGGGCCGCCACCCTGCGCGGCTGGCTGTCCCTGGTGGGGACGACCGGCGACGACCCCGAGCGGGAACTCGCCCTGGTCAACCTCATGCGCCAGCAGGGTGTCGCCGCGGTGGTGCTGCTCGGCGGGGCGTACGACTACGACGAGTACCAGCTGCGCATGGCCCGCTTCGCCCGCTCCCTGGACGCGGCCGGCTCCCACCTGGTCCTGGTGGGCAGGCCGCCCCTGGAGGGCGACGTGCCGGCCACCACCGTCGACTACGACAACGAGGGCGGCGCCTATGCCATGGCCAGCCATCTGCTGTCGGCCGGCCACCGCAGGGTCCTGGTGCTGCCGGGTCATGCCGAGCTGACCACCGCGCAGGGCCGGTCGAGGGGCGCGCAGCGTGCCTTCGAGGCGTACGGCGTGGCGTTCGACCCGGACATGGTGCGGCACGGGCCGTACGACTACGAGCACGGGTACGAGGCCGTCGAGGACAGTCTGCGCGACGGGCTGGACTTCACCGCGGTGCTGGCCGGGACGGACGTGGTCGCCGCGGGTGCGATGCAGGCGCTGCGCGCGGCCGGTCTCAGGGTGCCGGAGGACGTCTCGATCGTCGGCTACGACGACATCCCGCTGGCGTCCCAGCTCACCCCTCAGCTCACCACCGTGCACGTGCCGTACGAGGAGATGGGCCGGGTCGCCCTGCGCGCGGTCGCCGACCGGCGTGAGGGTGGTGGAGGCCGCCGCAAGGGCAGTGACGGCGACCATCTGGTGCTGGGCACCCATGTGGTCGTACGGAACTCGGTGCGGCCGCCTGCCCGGGGCCGGTAACACCTCTCTTCAGGTCTGCTTCGACAGATCGTTTCGTAAACGTTTTCCCGAAGTTTTTGACAGGGGTCCGGGGGCGTGAGGGGCGCGGGACGCGCTCCGTCCGGATCTCGGCCGCAGTGCGTCTGACCTGCAATGTTCCGAGGTCGGGCGGCTGCGTCCGACGCACGCCGCACATAACGCCAGGGACAAACCGGCGTAACAAATTGCCGCGCACCTCTTGCTATCGGCAGGACCGCCGTCCTACGGTCCCAGCAACCGCTTACTACAGCTTCCGCTTGGCCGACCCCCCGCAACCGCGAGCCGATGGTTTCCGGCCGCCGTTCCCGGCCGACATCGAGGCGCCGTTCTCTCCCCTCCGAGTCGCCCTACTTTTCGAAGGAACACGGTCAGATGAACTTCACCAGCCCCCGGAGAAGGTTCGCCCGCGCAGCCGTGGCGGGACTCGCGTTGACAGGTCTGCTCTCCGCCTGCGGCGGATCGGACTCCGGTGACGCCAAGTCGTCCGGCCCGGTCACCCTCCCCTTCTGGGGCTGGGCGAACGGCCAGGAGGCCGTCGTGAAGGCGTTCAACGCCTCGCACAAGGACATCAAGCTCAAGTACACCAAGGTCACCGACCAGCTGACCATGCAGAAGCAGCTGACCAACGCGGTCAAGGCCGACAACGCACCGTGCCTGGTGCAGAACACCGCCGAGTACGTCACGAGCTGGGTATCGCAGGGCGCGCTCGCCGACATCACGAAGTACGTCGAGTCGAGCAAGGACGAGTTCAACGCCGGTTCGTGGGCGAGCGCGCAGGTGCAGGGAAAGATGTACGGCGTTCCCACCAGCTCCGCGCCGAACTTCACGATCTACCGCACCGACCTCTTCGAGAAGTACGGCCTCAAGGCCCCGACGACCTGGGACGAGTTCATCGCCGCCGGCAAGGAGCTGAAGAAGCACGGCGTCAAGATCACCAACTACGCCGGTGAGGACCCGAGCACCCTGGAGGTGCTGGCGATGCAGGCCGGGGCGCACTGGTACGCGATCGACGGCAACTCCTGGAAGGTGGACTTCCAGGACGCGGGCACGCTGAGGGCCGCCAAGGTGATCCAGGAGATCATCGACAACGACCTCAACTCCAAGCTGTCCTTCGCCGACTACGCGGCCGTGCAGCGCAACTACGACACCGGCGGCACCGCGACCCGGCAGATCTCCACCTGGCAGATGGCCGGCATGGTGCAGAACTTCACCAAGTCCTTCGGCAAGTGGGCCCTGTCGCCCTGGCCGGCGTTCACCGGCGAGGCCGCCAAGACCCCGGCCGGGACGAACCTGACCGGCAGCGTGACGCTGGTGACCAAGGGCTGTGCGCACCAGGAGCAGGCCGCCGAGGCGGCGCTGTGGATGTCGACGAACACCGACGCGGTGAAGACGATGGCGAGCCCGGAGACCGGCAACGGCGTGATGCCGGCCCTGAAGGACAGCGACACCTACGTCGGTGACGCGATCTCCGAGAAGCTGCTCGGCACGAACTACGAGCCGGCCAAGAAGACCGTCACCGACAGCCTCGGCACCATCACCACCGACTGGGTCTACGGCCCGAACTGGACCGCGATGTTCACCGAGATGCAGAGCGGCTGGGCGAAGGTGGTCAACAAGGAGGAGAAGGTCACCGACCTCCTGGCGCACATGCAGGAGTGGACGGTCAAGGACCTGAAGTCCCGCGGTATCAGCGTCAAGGGCTGAGGCATTCCACGATGATTCGCTCCCTGCGCTGGAAGGGTGCCGCCTTCACGGTGCCCTTCCAGCTCGGCTTCGTCTTCCTGTACCTGATTCCGATCGGGTACGCCGTCTACCAGTCCCTCTTCCGGGTCCAGCAGTCCGGGCTCGGGCTCGGCGGCTCGACGGAGGAGTTCGCCGGCCTCGACAACTACCAACAGGGCCTGACCGACTCGGCGTTCATGGGATCCGTACTGCGGGTGGTGCTGTTCGCCGTCGTGCAGATCCCGGTGATGCTGGTCATCAGCCTCGTCCTGGCGCTGTTCCTGGACGCCGTCACCTCGCGGGTGGCGAGCCGGTTCCGGATCGTACTGCTGGTGCCGTACATGATCCCCGGGGTGGTCGCCGCCCTCGTGTGGATCAACCTGTACAGCCCGGACGTCGGTCCGCTGACGCCGCTGGGCGAGGTGTTCGGCCTCGACTGGAACTTCTTCGCACCCTCGATGGTGTGGCCGTCCATCGGCAACCTGCTGACCTGGCACGGCATCGGCTACAACATGGTGATCATCTACTCGGCGCTCCAGGGCGTGCCGCGCGAGCTCTTCGAGGCCGCGCGGCTGGACGGTGCCTCCGAGCGGCGGATCGCCACGAGCATCAAGATCCCTTATGTGCGGGGTGCGTTGGTGCTGACCGGCATGCTGTCGGTCATCCAGATGCTGCAGATCTTCAATGAGCCGGCGCTGTTCAGGAACGTCACTCCGCAGACGGTCAGCGACAGCTTCACCCCGATCATGATCATCTACAACCAGGCGTTCAACGCGGGCAACTACCACTACGCCGCCGCCCTGTCGGTGCTGCTCGCCCTGATCCTCGGTGTCGCCTCCTTCCTGTTCTACCGGCTCACCTCGAAGGAGGCCGACTGATGCTGCTGACCGACAACGGTACGAAGCGGGCGAACTCCCGCACCGTCCGCCGCTTCACCGAGCCGGACCCGGCCGCGCGCGGTCGCGGCGGGCAGCGCTTCCTCCTGGTCGGGCTGACCCTGGCGAGCGTCTACAGCCTGTTCCCGGTGTGGTGGCTGATCGTCGCCGCCACCAAGGACCGGACGGGGCTGTACCAGTCGAACGGCCTGTGGTTCTCCGGCTGGCACCTGTGGGACAACCTGCATCAGCTGTTCACGTACGAGGACGGCATCTTCCTGCGCTGGACGGCCAACTCGTTCCTGTACGCGGGTGTCGGCTCCCTCGGCGGCACGCTGCTCGCCCTCGCCACGGGCTACGGCCTGGCCCGCTTCGACTTCCCCGGGCGCAGCCTGGTGTTCGCGTGCGTGGTCGGTTCGTTCCTGATCCCGATCGCACTGCTCACCCTGCCGCTGTACCTGCTGTTCTCGGAGATCGGCCTGGTCGACACGCCCTGGGCGATGCTGATCCCCTGCCTGATCAACCCGTTCAGCGTGTACCTCGCCAAGGTGTACACCGAGGCCACCATCCCCTTCGAGCTCCTCGAGGCGGCCCGCATCGACGGCGCCGGTGAGCTGCGGATCTTCTTCAGCATCGTGCTGCGGATGATGACGACCGGCGGCGCGACGGTGTTCCTGCTGGCCTTCGTGAACACCTGGAACGCCTTCTTCCTGCCGCTGACGGTACTGCGCGGCGAGGAGAACTGGACCCTCAACCTGGGCCTGTACAACTGGTCCGGCAAGCGCCTGGAGTCCGGCGTCGACCTGACCAGCCTGGTGCTGACCGGCGCGCTGCTGTCCATCGTCCCGATGGCGATCATGATGGTCGCGATGCGCCGCTACTGGCGGTCGGGCGTGACGCTGGGGGCCCTCAAGTGACCGTGACACAGGGAGCTTCGAAGTGACCCGACTGCACAATCCCGTCATCCGGGGTTTCGCCCCGGACCCGTCCCTGGTGCGGGTGGGCGACTGGTACTACGTGGCGACGAGTTCCTTCGAGTGGTTCCCGACGATCCCGATCCACCGCTCACGGGACCTCGCGCACTGGCAGTACGCCGGACATGTGCGGGGCGCGGCCCCCGGTGACTCGCTCGCGGGGATCCCGGACTCGGGCGGCATCTGGGCCCCGTCGCTGAGCTGGGACGGGGAGCGCTTCTGGATGGTCTACACGGTCGTACGCTCGGTGGGCACGCCCTACTTCGACCTGGACACCTACGTCTGCACGGCCACCGACGTGAGCGGGAAGTGGTCGGCGCCGCGCCGGATCGCGAGCCACGGCTTCGACCCCGCGCTCTTCCACCACGAGGGCCGGCTGTGGCTGCTGAACATGCAGAGCGACCACCGGCCGGGCGGCCGGCGCTTCGCCGGGATCGTACTGACGGAGCTGGACCGCGAGACCCTGAACCCCGTCGGCGACACCCATCTGCTGCTCCAGCACGAACGGCTCATCGAGGGGCCGAAGCTGCTGCACCGCGACGGCTGGTTCCACCTGGTGCTCGCGGAGGGCGGCACGGGCGTCGAGCACGGTGTGCTGATGGCACGCAGCCGCGCGATCACCGGGCCGTACGAGCTGGATCGGCAGCCCCTGCTGACCACGCGCGACGACGCCTCGGTGCCGTTGCAGAAGGCCGGGCACGCGGAGCTGGTGGAGACACCGGACGGCGAGTGGGTCATGAGCCACCTCACGGCCCGCCCGGTCCAGACGCCGGACGGCCCGCGCTGCACGCTCGGCCGGGAGACCGCGATCCAGCCGCTGACCTGGGACGAGGAGGGCTGGCCCAGGCTCCGGCACGGTGGCTGGCATCCGGCGGTCGAGGTCGACGTACCGACGAAGCGGCAGGAGCTTGGAGCGTCCGATTCCGAGGAGCCGTTGGGCTGGCCGTGGAGCACCCTGCGGGCCCCCGCCGACCCGTCCTGGGCCGACACCGGTGCCCGCCCCGGGTGGATCCGGCTGCGTGGCCGGCACGGTCCGGAGTCGTGGTGGGCGCACAGTCTGCTGGCCCAGCGGATCATCGAGCACCGCGCGGAGGCCGAGGTCACCGTCGAGGCACGGCCGCGCACCTTCACTCAGGCCGCCGGTCTGGTGCTCTGGTACAACACCGAGGCGTATCTCGCCCTCGACCTGACCTGGGCGGAGCCCGAGGGCGAGGGACAGCACGGCCAGCAGTGGCAGGGGGGCGGCCGTACGGTGCTCAGCCTCGTGGAGCGTGAGGAGGGCGGCACCCGGCAGGCCGCCGTCGTCGAGGTCGACGCGGCCGGTCCGGTCACGCTCGGCGTGACGGTCGACGGTGCCGAGGCGCGGTTCTGGTACCTCAGGGAAGGGGTGCGCACACCGGTCGGGCCGCCGTTGGACTTCGGCAAGCTGTCCGACGACCACGGGTCCAAGTTGCGTTTCACCGGGTCGCTGGCCGGCGTCCATGCCGTGGATCCGGTCGACGCGGCGTTCACGGCCGACTTCACCGGGTTCCGCCTGATCTGCTGGTAACCGCCCGCCCGGTGTTCGGAGTTTCGAAAGTGGGGGCCCGCCAAGACCTGCGAACTCCGGCCCCTTCCCGAGGTCCTGTGGCGAACCTAGGGTAGAGAGCGCTTACTATCCGTTCGGTCTCCCGACCGCGGAAGCAGCGCTGTCGAAACTTTTCATGGCCCTCGGGCGGGCCGGAGAGGTGGTTCCCGATGGTCCGTACCGAGAGCGCCGGTACGACGGCCGGGCCGACCCTTGCGGTCGTGGCCCGGGAAGCGGGGGTCTCCGTGCCCACCGCGTCCAAGGTGGTCAACGGCCGGGAGGACGTCGCCCCCGAAACCCGCCGTCGGGTCACGGAGGCGCTGGACCGGCTCGGTTACGTCCGCAGACCCCGCTTCGACGCGGCGAAGGCGTCGGGGCTGGTCGACCTGGTCGTGCACTCGCTGGAGAGCTCCTGGTCGGGGGCGGTGCTGCACGGGGTGGAGGCGGCGGCCCACGACGTGGGTCTCGAGGTGGTGGTGTCGGCCGGCCTGAACAGGACCCGCGGCGGCCGTCCGGAACGCGGCTGGCTCGACAAGCTCATCGCCCGCGGCTCGTCGGGGGTGCTGTTCAACCTGGCCGAGCTGAGCGACTCCCAGTACGCGTGGCTGGACCAGCACCGCATCCCGTACGTGATGATCGACCCGGTCCTCGAACCGCCGCCCGGCGTGGTGTCGGTGGGCGCGGCGAACTGGCACGGCGGGGTGACGGCGACCGAACACCTGCTGGCGCTCGGCCACGAGCGCATCGCCGTCGTCGCCGGCCACCAGCGCAAGATGTGCAGCAGCGCGCGGGTCGCCGGCTACCGCTCGGCGCTCGCCGCGGCGGGGGTGCGGCAGCGTCCCGAGTACGTCCGTCACGCCGGCTTCGACGAGAGCGTCGCCCACCGCCGGATGCGGGAACTCCTCGACCTGCCCGAGCCGCCCACGGCCGTCTTCGTCTGCTCCGACCGGATGGCCCTCGGGGTGTACGAGGCGCTGGCCGAACGGGAGTTGAGCGTGCCGGACGACATGAGCGTCGTCGGCTTCGACGACCTGCCCGAGGCCCGGTGGCTCACCCCGGCCCTCACCACGGTCCGCCAGCCGCTCTCCGAGATGGCGGCGACGGCACTGCGGCTTCTCGTGCGGATGATGGACGGGGACCGGCCGGAGAGTACCCGTACGGAACTGTCCACGCGGTTGGTGGAGCGGTCGAGCACGGCCCCGCCGCGCGCCCGGACCAGCGCATGACCGACCTGCTCCCGGTGTCTCCGCGGTAGCCGCACCTCACCGTCCTGCGCTGGACCGCGGCCGTCGTGGTCTTACGGGCCCACGTCGTCCCGGACGCCTGCATGAGCCACCCACCGCCGGATTCGCTCACTTTTGCTCATATACGGAGGGAGGGAACTGGCCGGGTCGGCGGGGCGTCGAAGGATGCGGCGGGGAGGGGCGCCGACGCTCGGGGGCGGGGCGGCGGCGAGCACTTGGGGGGCGACCATGACACGCTGGCGGCCGCTGCCGGATGCGCTGCCCAGGGAGGCACGGCACCTGGTCGAGCAACTGCGCGCGCTGAAGGACCGTACGGGCCTGAGCCTGGCCGAACTGGCCCTGCGGACTGCGTACAGCAAGTCGTCCTGGCAGCGGTATCTCAGCGGGGTCAAGCAGCCGCCCAGGGGGGCGGTCCAGGCGCTGTGCCGGGTCGCGGGAGCGGATCAGGCGCGGCTGCTGGCGTTGTGGGAGCTGGCCGACCCGACCTGGCCGCGCGGCGCGCCGGCGCCCGCGGTGCGGTGGGAGACCACAGCGCCACTGCCGCCCGGCGCCGAGTACCGGCGCTGGCGGACGGCGGCGCTGGTCGCGTTCGCCGTCATCGTGCTGCTGACGGCGGGACTGCTGTGGGCGCTGCCCTCGGGGAGCGGATGACCCCACGGCCACCCGCCCCCGGGCTCGGCCCTCTCAGCCGACCTTGTCGTAGTACGCGATCTTCCAGGATCCGGTGCCCTTGAGCTTCACCCGGTACTTGCCGCTGACCCTCTTGAAGGTGACGGTCCGGGCGCTGCCCCAGTACTGGACGGTGCCGCCCGCGGAGGGCCCGTTGAGCCGGTTCTGGGCGGACTGCCAGCAGTCGTCGGTGACGACGCCGTCGTCCTCCGGGATGCCGTAGTGGTTCTGCCACCACTGGGTGGCCGACTCGGTCTCCGGGCCGAACGAGCCGTCGATCTTGTTCCTCGTGAATGCGTGCCAGTCACCGTCCTCGTCCTCGTACATGGCGCCGTCCGCCCACAGGACGGTCTCCCACAGGGCCGTGGCGTTGCTCTGGGCGTAGTCGTCGACGCCGAGGTTCTCCTCGTCCTGCCAGTCGTCGTGGACGAAGCTGCTGCCGTCGACGCCGTGGTAGGCCGCGGCGTTCGCCGCCGGCGCCACGGCCGTCACGGCACCCCCGGCGACCAGCAACGCGGCCGACACCATCGCCACAGCCCGATTGCGCTTGCTCATACGGTCTTCCTTTCCGAACCGCCGACCCCCGTGGTTCCCCCTGGGGCGGCTCGCCTCGCTTGGCACGACACAGCGTCACGGTCACGGAGCGGCACGGCGAGGCCTGACGGCACACGTGGACCGGCAGGGGACGATCCACCCTGCGTACGGCGACGTCCCGACCCGAGGCGGGTCGTCCGGGGACCAGGTGGGACGGGCTGGGACGCGTTCCGCCTCCCTCAGCCCTCGTCCTGCCTCTCGCCCGGGGCCGGGTGGGGTTCTCCTTCACGGTGGACACACCTCGTGGCCCGGTGACGTTCGGCTGGCAGGCGCGCTCACGGCACTGTCCGCCGCGCGTCCGATTCCTTCAAGACCGGACCTCCCGCCCCCGCCTACGGTGGCCCCATGACTCCACGATTCGACGCGATCGGCCTGGTGGCCTCCGACATGGCCGCCTCCGTCGCCTTCTACCGCCGTCTGGGTCTCGTGTTCCCCGAGGGGGCCGAGAAGCAGCCGCATGCCGAGGCCGGCCTACCGGGCGGCCTGCGGCTGATGCTCGACAGTGAGGAGACCGTGCGCCTGATCCAGCCGGAGTGGCAGCCGCCGGCCGAGGGCGGGCGCATCTCGCTCGCGCTGCTGTGCGACAGTCCGGCCGAGGTCGACTCGGTGTACGCGGAGCTGGTGGGCGCCGGGTACCGCGGGGAGCTGAAGCCCTGGGACGCCGTGTGGGGACAGCGGTACGCGGTGGTGCTCGATCCGGACGGCAACGGGGTCGACCTGTTCGCCCCGCTACCCGGAGCGGCCCAGTAGTTCCGTCAGCGGAAGTCCCGCCAACTCCCTGACGTCCCTTGCCAGATGGGCCTGGTCCGCGAAACCGGACCGGGCCGCGGTCTCGGCGAAGGGTGCGCCGGAGCGGGCCAGGGCGAGGGCCCGCTGAAGTCGCAGGACCCGGGCCAGCGTCTTGGGGCCGTAGCCGAACGCGGTGAGGCAGCGGCGGTGCAACTGACGGGCCCCGACGCCGAGTTCGTCCGCGGTCGCGGCGACGGGGCGGCCCGCGTCGAGAGCGGCGACCACCTGTCGTAGCAGCGGCTCGGGGGGATCGGTCCCGGCGGCCCGTGCCAACGCCACCTGCTCCAGGCCGCTCGCCGGGTCGCCGGCCGCGTTCACCTGTGCGGTGACGCGCCGTACCTCCGCGGCCGGCCACAGGTCGGCCAGGTCCACCCGCCGGTCCCGCATCTCGTGCGCGGGCACGCCCAGCAGGGCGGGCGCGGTGCCCGGGTAGAAGCGGACGCCGGCCCAGGCGCTCGGCTGGCCCTCGGTGACGTACGCACGCGTGTCGGGCCCGGCGACCACCAGCCGCCCCTCGTGCCACAGCAGGTCCATGCAACCGTCGGGCAGGACCCGCCCGGCGCCGGACCCGGACGGGGTGTTCGTCCACACCACCGCCCCGGTCATCCGGGACGCCCGCTCCGCGTACACGTACGCCAGGCTACGCCGCCGGCAGGGCCTGCCGTGTGCCCGCCGGTTCCGGGTGCGCGGTGCGGAGGCCGGCGTTCCCGCCGGCCGTGCGACCTCGGCGACGTCGCCGAGTCCCGCGGGCAGACCCGGGGCCCACTGGCGCCGGCCTGGGTGTCGCGCGGCGGGCCGCCGTCCCGGACGGCGACCTTCGCGTGCCCGGCCGTGTCTCGGCCGGTCCCCACGACAGCCGTCCCTCCTCCCTGGCCGGCCGTCCCTACGCCACCCGCGTCCGATGCTCCTGCGGGCTCACCCCGTACACCCGCTTGAACGCGCTGGACAGGGCGAACGCGCTCCCGTACCCGATCTGGCGGGCGATCGCCTCCAGGGTGTCGTCGGTGTCGCGGAGGCGGTCCGCGGCGAGGGCGAGGCGCCAGCCGGTGAGGTACGTCATCGGGGGCTCGCCGACGAGTTCCGTGAAGCGGCGGGCCAGCGCGGCCCGGGACACCCCGGCCTTCGCGGCGAGCGAGGCCACCGTCCAGGGGTGGGCGGGGTCGTCCTGGAGCAGGCGGAGCACCCGGCCGACGACGGGGTCGGCGAGTGCCGCGTACCAGGCGGGCGGCGCCGCCTCCGGGCGGGCGAACCAGGCGCGGAGCGCGGCGATGACCAGCAGATCCAGGAGGCGGTCCAGGACGACCTCCTGGCCCGGTTCGTCGCGCACGACCTCCTCCATGAGGACGGGCGTGAGCGCGCACCGCCACATGTCGGACGTCAGGAAGAGCAGCGGCGGCAGCGCGTCCAGCAGCCGGCCGCTGATCTCGCCGTGGACCAGGTACGTCCCGATCAGCATCACCGTGGAGCCGTCGGGCCGGTCGCCCCAGCTGCGTACGCCGATGTCCATGGAGCCGTTGAGCGGGCGTCCGTCGGGGTAGCGGCACTCGGCGCCCGGCAGGATCAGGGCCTGGGGCGCGGTGTCGGGGTCGTCGGCGCAGGTGTACGGGTCGGGGCCGCGCGCGATGGCGAGCTCGCCGGCCCGCAGCAGCACCCGCTCCCCCGCGTCCGGCACGATCCAGGCCTCGCCGCGGACCATCAGCATCACGGTCAGCGGGGCCCTGTCCTCGATACGGACCGCCCACGGCGGATCGAAACACGCACGGATCATGAAGGCGCCCCGGGCGCGGGGGCCCTCCAGGAGGCCGGCAAGGGGGTCCCCCCGCGTGAGCGTATTCGAGCGTGGGGGCGCGTCCATGGCGCCAGCGTAGACGCCCGCGCATGGGAATGAGCCGTTCAGCGATGGGCTGTTGAAGCACGCGGCCGTTGACTGAAGGCATGACGGACAACGCAGCAAACACAGCGGACACGGCGAACATGACGGTGGTGGTGACCGGTGCCTCCGGGCGCACCGGGAGCCGGGTCGCCCGGGCCGCGCGGGCGGCCGGGCTGACGGTGCGGGCCGCGTCCCGCGCCCAGGGCTTCGACTGGGAGGACCCGGCGACGTGGGCGGACGCGCTCCGGGACGCGGACGCGGCGTACCTCGTGTACCCGTCCGACGTCGGCGCCCCCGCGGCGGCCGAGGGGATCGGCGCGCTCGCCCGGGAGGCGGTCGGTCTCGGCGTACGACGGCTGGTGCTGCTGTCGGCGCGCGGCGAGGAGCAGGCGCTGCCGGCCGAGGCGGCGCTGACGTCGTCGGGCGCGGACTGGACGGTCGTACGGGCTTCGTGGTTCGCGCAGAACTTCAGCGAGGGTCCGCTGGTGGAGGGCCTGCGCCACGGCGAGCTGGTGTTCCCGGCCGGCGAGGTGCGGGAGCCGTTCGTCGACCTGCGGGACGTCGGGGAGGTCGTCGCGGCGGTGCTGACGTCCGGGGAGCGGTACGTGGGGCGGACGCTGGAGCTGACCGGGCCGCGACTGCTGACCTGGCGGGAGGCGGTCGCGGAGATCTCGGAGGCGACCGGCGTCAAGGTGACGTACACGCCGGTTCCGGTGCGGGCGTACGGGGAGACGCTGGCGGGGTTCGGGGTGCCGCCGGAGGACGTGGAATTGCTGATCGAGGTGTTCGAGGGGCTGATGGACGGGCGTAACGCTCGGCTGACCGAGGACGTGCGGCAGGTGCTCGGGCGGGAGGCGCGGGACTTCGGGGAGTTCGTGCGGGAGGCCGCGTCGGCGGGGGCGTGGGACGTGTAGCGGGGAGCGCCGCAGGGATGCGGGAGCTTGTCGGCTTCGGGTCGGTTGTCGCTGGTCGCGGGGTTCCCCGCGCCCCTCCGGGGCAGACCGCCGGCCCACGTCTTCTAGGAATCCTCCGGCTTGTGCGGGGAGTGGGGGTGGGTGCTCTTCACGTGGGTGCGCAGGCGGGACGTCACGTCCTCCGGGGGCAGGAAGCGCGACCAGCGCTCCGGGAACTCGGAGGGCATGTCGGGGTCGTCCGGGTCGTCCGGGACCGAAGCGCGGGCCGCGGTGGCGCGGGCGACGTACTCGGCGACCTGCGCCTCGCGCAGCCGTTCGTTGGCGGCGCGGGCCGCGGCCGTCGCGGCGGCCGGCCAGACCCGGTCGATCGCGGCGTTGACCGCCGCGCCGACGAGGACGGCGAACGCGGACACGCCGATCCACAGCAGCACGGCCACGGGGGCGGCCAGGGAGCCGTAGATGGTGGGGCCCTCGACGGTGTTGGTCAGGTAGATGCGCAGCAGGAAGCTGCCGAGGACCCACATGCCGAGGGCCACCAGGGCGCCGGGCACGTCCTCGATCCACGGGGAGCGGACGGGGACGGACACGTGGTAGAGCGTCGTCAGGAAGACGATGGACAGCACGATGACGACGGGCCAGTAGAGCACCTGTACGACGGTCTCGGACCACGGCACGATGTTCACCACCGCGTCCGGCCCGGCCACCATCAGCGGCAGCGCGACCGAGCCGATCAGCAGGGCCACGATGAACAGCAGGAAGGCCATCAGGCGGGTCTTGACGATGCCGCGGACGCCGTCGAGGCCGTACATCACGGTGATGGTGTCGATGAAGACGTTCACCGCGCGGGAGCCCGACCACAGGGCGAACAGGAAGCCGATGGAGATGACGTCGGGCCGGCCGCCCTTCATCACGTCGTGCAGGATCGGCTGGGCGATCTCGGTGACGCCCTTGTCGGACAGGATCGTGCGCGAGGCCTCGAGGAGGTTGGTCTCCAGGCTCGCGATGGTGTCGGCGCCGGTCCAGTCGTCGACGTAGCCGAGGAGCCCGATCATGCTCAGCAGCAGCGGCGGCACGGACAGCAGCGTGAAGAACGCCGCCTCGGCCGCGAGGCCCAGGATGCGGTACTCCATGCACGAGTTGACCGTGTCCTTGATCAACAGCCAGGCGGTCCTGCGCTTCGAGACGTTCCGATAGAGGGCACGCGCCCGGTGGAGGCGGCCGGCGGGCGGCTGAGGGGATTCACTTGCTGGCTGCACGAACCAAAGGTATCCGTCGTGCCTGGTTGTGCTCATCCCCCCGGGGCTTCGGCTCGCGGTGATGCGGCAGGTCCACGCCCCCGGGCCCGGGGACCGGCTGCCTCGGCGGTGTGATGACGTCCGCCGTGCGGGTAGGTTCGCTCCATGGCAGGCAGCACCCACACCGTGACCAACCAGCCGCCGCCGTTGGCCGGGTACGACGCGTTCACCGCCGACCGCGCCCTGACGGCGGCGGTGGACCGGCACACCGCTCCGGATCTGCTCGACGAGGTGCGCGGTGAGCTCGCGGCGCTCGGCCGGGCCTGCGGCTCGGCGCAGGTGCAGGAGTGGGGGGCGCAGGCGAACGAGCATCCCCCGGGACTGCGCACCCACGACCGCTACGGGCAGCGCGTCGACGAGGTCGACTTCCATCCGGCCTGGCACCGGCTGCTCGGCAAGGGCGTCTCGGCGGGCCTGACCGCGGCCTGGTCCCGGCCCGGCGGGCACGTGCGGCGCGCGGCCGCCTTCCTGGTGTGGACGCAGGTCGACGCCGGCAACCTCTGCCCGCTGTCCATGACGCACGCGGCGGTGCCCGCGCTGCGCACGGATCCCGCTCTCGCCGCGGTATGGGAGCCCCGGCTGACGTCGATGGTCTACGACCGGGAGCTGCGGCCTGCCCGGCTCAAGGCCGGGGCGCTGTTCGGGATGGGCATGACGGAGAAGCAGGGCGGCAGTGACGTCCGGGCCAACACGACGGCCGCCACGCCCCTCGCCGAGGACGGGACGTACCGGCTGACCGGGCACAAGTGGTTCTGCTCGGCGCCGATGTCGGACGGGTTCCTGGTGCTCGCGCAGGCTTCGCAGGGGCTGACGTGTTTCCTGGTGCCACGGGTGCTGGAGGACGGCACCCGCAACGTCTTCATGATCCAGCGCCTCAAGGACAAGCTGGGCAACCGGTCGAACGCGTCCGCCGAGGTCGAGTTCGACGGGACGTGGGCCCGTCGGGTCGGCGAGGAGGGGCGCGGGGTGCGCACCATCATCGAGATGGTGGCGGCGACCCGGCTCGACTGCGTCCTCGGCTCGGCGGGACTGATGCGGCAGGCCGTCGCGCAGGCGGTGCACCACTGCACGCACCGCGAGGTCTTCGGCGGCAAGCTCGTCGACAAGCCGCTGATGCGCAACGTCCTGGCCGACCTCGCCCTGGAGTCCGAGGCGGCGACCACGCTCGCGCTGCGGCTCGCGGCGGCCTACGACGACGGCGGCGAGCAGGAGCGGGCGTTGCTCAGGATCGCGGTGCCGGCCGCCAAGTACTGGGTGACCAAGAGGTGTTCGCCGGTGACGGTCGAGGCGTCCGAGTGCCTGGGCGGCAACGGGTACGTCGAGGAGTCGCAGATGCCGCGGCTGGTACGCGAGTCGCCGCTCAACTCGATCTGGGAGGGGGCCGGGAACGTCCAGGCCCTCGACGTGCTGCGCGCGCTGCAACGCGAGCCGTCGGCGCTGAACGCCTACCTCCAGGAAGTCGGCAAGGCGCGCGGCGCCGACCACCGTCTGGACGCGGCGATCAAGGACCTGCTGACCGAACTCGCCGATCTGGAGGGTGTCGAGGCCCGGGCCCGACGGCTGACCGAGCGGCTCGCACTGGTGCTCCAGGGGTCACTGCTCGTGCGGTACGCGCCGCCGGAGGTCGCCGACCTGTTCTGCGCGTCCCGCCTGGGCGGCGACGCGGGCGCGGCCTTCGGAACGCTGCCGCACAGTCTGGATCTGGCGTCGGTGGTGGAGCGGGCCCGGCCCGAGGCCTGACCGGCGCCGGTCGGTGGCAGCCGCGGGGCCTGTTCGGCGTACGTCCGTCCGCGCACGGCGCGGGGGTGGTGCTGCGCCGACACGGCACCACCCCCGCCACTGGCCCGTTGGAGCCACGTGCGCCGCACTGGGCGGCGTCGCTCAAGTTTCGAGCACGGCAGGGCAGTCCACCAGGGTTGCAGAGGGTTGCAACTTGTCGGCGTCTGTGTGCGGACTGTGTCCCTCCGACTCGGGCAGGCGGCACTATGAGACGGACAGTCAGGACGGACTTCGGGACCGTGGCCGGAAAACCACTGCGAACCGGTTGTCCCGAGCCCTTTTTCGGGGAGGTCCCGTGGCACTCTCGCCGGCCGACGTGACGCAGCTGGCCGCCGTGGACTCGGCGCGTGCGGCGCGGGTACTCAGCGAGGTCCGCTCGGCCACGCTCTCCGGGCAGCGCGCGCCGGTCGCGCCCCGGCCGGTGATCGAGCAGTCCTGGGAGCGCATGCTGCGCGGCGGCGTCGATCCCGAGCACGGCTTCCGGTCGGGGCTGCTGTCCCGCGAGGAGGTCGAGCGGCGCCGGGAGACGACGACCCTCAAGCACGTGCTGCCGGTGCTGCGGGAGGGGCTGTTGTCGGTCGCGGACGTCGCCCACCACATCATGGTGGTCGCCGACGAGCAGAGCCGCGTGCTGTGGCGCGAGGGCAGTTCGCCCGTGCTGCGCAAGGCCGACGGGCTCGGCTTCGAACTCGGCGCCGACTGGCGGGAGGACGTCGTCGGCACCAACGGCGTGGGCACCCCGGCCGTCGTACGGCGTCCCGTGCAGGTTTTCGCCTCCGAGCACTTCGTACGCTCGCACGCCGGCTGGACCTGTACCGGCGCGCCCATCACGGATCCGCGGGACGGCCGGCCGATCGGCGTGGTGGACGTGAGCGGGCCGCTGGAGACGATGCACCCGGCCACGCTCGCCTGGGTCGACTCGGTGGCCAAGCTCGCCGAGGCGCGGCTGCGTGAGCTGCACGTGGCCTCGCTGGAGCAACTGCGGGCGGTGGCCGCGCCGGTGCTGGCCCGCCTCGCCGGACGGGCCGTGGTGGTGGACCGGAACGGCTGGACCGCGGCGGTGACCGGGATGCCGTACACGAACCGGATCGCGCTGCCCAAGTCGCTGTCACCGGGCCGTCGGTGGCTGCCGTCGCTCGGGTTGTGCGCGCTGGAACCGCTGCCGGGCGGCTGGCTGGTCCGGGCCGCCGACGAGCCGGTGCCGCGGGGCGCCACCCGGATCGTGCTGGATCTGACGCAGTCGCGCCGCTGGTGGGTGACGGCGTCGGGCCCGGCGGGTTCCTGGAGTCATGAACTGAGCCCCCGGCATGCCGAGTTGCTCTATCTGCTGGCCCTGCACCGCACCGGCCGCAGTGCGGCGGGGCTGGCCGAGGACCTGTTCGGCGATCCGGGTCGTACGGTGACCGTGCGGGCCGAGATGTCCCGGGTACGGCGGTATCTCGGAGGACTCCTGGAACACCGCCCGTATCGGTTCTGTGAGGACGCCGAGGTCGAGGTGCTCCTCCCGGCCGACCGGCACGACCTGCTGCCCTGCTCGACCGCGCCGACGGTGGTCGCGGCACGGGCGGCCGCCGAGGCGGACTGAGCCGCTCACGGCCCGCCGGAGCAACCGTTTTGACCGGTCTGAGCACCCTCGGAGTACATCTTCCGCATAATTGCAGGTTCTTCGTCCGCCACCTCCCCTCACTGCCGTAGCATCCCTCTACGGGTCACCCCACCTGCTCCTCGATCAACGTACGGATCATCAGGCGCAGTTGGCCCGCCCTCGGGAGGACGAATGAAGCAACGCGGGAGACACCGTCGCCGCAGGCGGGGCAGGGCGCTGCGCGCCTTTCTCGCCGGGACCGCCCTCGCCCTGACCGGCGCCGCCACGCTGATAAGCGCCTCGCAGGCCACGGACAGCGAGGACCCGGGCGCGCTGAAGCCGATCACCTCGTCCGAGCGGATCGCCTCCCTGCGGCTCCAGGAACAGCAGGTGCCCGAGGCCACGCTCGACCGCCTCGCCTCGTCGATGGGCCGGCCCGTCGGTGTCGGCGCGGTCCTCGAGGAAGCCGACCACCGTCTGCGTGCCGCCGCCGACTGCCCGGCCGAGGACCGCAAGGCGCTGCCCGTCGAACCGGTGGCCACCCGCGCCCAGTGCTGGAGCGCCGCCGACACCCGCTCCTGGCAGCCCGGGGCGGTCACCACCTCAGGCGACGCGGACGACGACGGCCTCTGGGGCCAGAACCGCGTGATCCTCTCCGGCTGGTCGCAGAACGCCACGGCGTCCGGCCACGGCCTCGCCCGGGTCGCCTTCGTGGACGCGAACGACCTGGACCGCCTCACCTACACCTGGGTGCTGCTCACCGTCCCGGTCGACGGCGGGCGCGACTACCGGGCCCTCGACTCCGACGTCTCCGGCATGGTCTGGTACCAGGACAAGCTGCTGGTCACCGCCGCCGACGGTCTGTACGCGTACGACATGAACCGCGTCCAGCGCGCGACCGTGGACAGCACGGCGGTCGGCCGGGTGCGGGGCGGCTGGTCGGCGCACGGCGCCCGGTTCGTCCTGCCCGCCGTCGGCTCGTACCGTCCCAGCGGCACCGGCACCGAGGCCCCCGCCGGGGGCCTGTCCCTCGACCGCAGCACGTCGCCCGACAGTCTGGTCGCGAGCGAACGGACCTCGGCGGACGGCGACGGGCCCGCGCTTCTGTGGCGCTACTCCTTCGCCACGGACCCGGCCCGGTCCGGCCTCCTGGCCACCGACTTCGCCGACCGCGCGGACGCCACTCAGGCGTACGAGACGAAGGCGGCCGACGTCCGGGGCGTGCTGTCGTACCGCTCCGACTGGTATCTGAGCCGCGCCTCGGACGCGCCGGACGGGCATGGCACGCTGTGGCGGCAGGACGCCGACCGCGCGCAGGCCACCCGGTGCGGGTCCGACGACACCCAGCACTGCTGGAGCACGCGCACGCCGTCCCTCTCGTACTGGGAGGCGACCGGCGAGGTCTGGTCGCAGTCGGGCCGGATGCTGTTCTCGCTGCCGCTCACCTCGATCGACAGATCACTGGGGTAGATGGTTCCCTGGCCGTCATGACCAACATCCCCGTGACCACCTGGTCCCTGGAGCAGACCGCCCCGACCGACCTCCTCCCGGCCGCCGCGCCGGAGGGGGACGTGCGGATCGTGCGCTCCGAGGTCCCCTCGCCCGAGTTCAGCCGCTTCCTGTACGCGTCCGTCGGCGGGGACATCCGATGGATCGACCGGCTGGGCTGGACGTACGCGCGGTGGCAGGAGCACCTGGGCCGGCCGGGCGTGGAGACCTGGGTCGCCTACGACCAGGGGACGCCGGCCGGGTACGTGGAGCTGGAGCCGCAGGACGACGGGGTCGTGGAGATCGCCTACTTCGGCCTGGTTCCGGCCTTCCGCGGGCGGCGGATCGGCGGGCACCTGCTGTCGCGGGGCGTCGCCCGCGCCTGGGATCTCTCGGACCGCTGGCCGGGCCTGGCCGCGACCAAGCGGGTGTGGCTGCATACGTGCAGCCTCGACGGGGAGCACGCGATGGCCAACTATCAGCGCCGGGGCTTCCAGCTGTTCGACACCAAGGTCGAGGAGCAGCCCGAGGTGGCCGCCCCGGGCCCCTGGCCGGGCGCCTACCCCGCCTGACCTGCGGCGACAAGGGCCTGTTCGGTCCGTGTGACTGAGAACACCCTCGTCTCACTCTTCGGGACAAGGGTGTCCACATGACGGACGAAGCTGGACTCTGTCCAGATCGCCATGACACGCTTCCGTCATGTCTGGAACTGGAATTGCCTTGGTGAGTCGGCGGCACGTCGACCTCGGCCGCATGTCCAGCGCCATCTGTCCGGTGCGCTGACGAGCCGTCGCGCCGCCCGACATCCCCACTTTCGTCTCATTCCCGCGCAAAGACGCGCAGGTACACCCATGCGCCCGCGCGCGCAGGTCAGAGCCGCTTTCCCGTCTGTCCCGAAGGACGTATCAACCATGGCCGCCACCCCGCAGAACCCTGCCGCCGCGACTCCCCGCCGCAAGGTGAGCCGTCACCGCGGTGAGGGTCAGTGGGCCGCGGGGCACTTCACCCCGCTCAACGGCAACGAGCAGTTCAAGAAGGACGACGACGGTCTCAATGTGCGGACACGCATTGAGACGATCTACTCGAAGCGCGGCTTCGACTCGATCGACCCCAACGACCTCCGCGGCCGGATGCGCTGGTGGGGCCTGTACACCCAGCGCAAGCCCGGGATCGACGGCGGCAAGACCGCGATCCTGGAGCCGGAGGAGCTGGACGACAAGTACTTCATGCTGCGCGTCCGCATCGACGGCGGCCGGCTCACCACGCAGCAGCTGCGCGTGATCGGCGAGATCTCGCAGGAGTTCGCGCGCGGCACCGCCGACATCACCGACCGGCAGAACGTCCAGTACCACTGGATCCGGATCGAGGACGTGCCCGAGATCTGGAACCGCCTCGAGGCCGTCGGGCTGTCCACCACCGAGGCCTGCGGTGACACGCCCCGCGTGGTCCTCGGCTCGCCCGTCGCCGGTATCGCCGAGGACGAGATCATCGACGGCACCCCGGCCATCGAGGAGATCCACCGCAGGGTCATCGGCAACCCGGACTTCTCGAACCTGCCCCGCAAGTTCAAGACGGCGGTCTCCGGCTCGCCGCTGCTCGACGTGGCGCACGAGATCAACGACGTCGCCTTCGTCGGTGTGAACCACCCCGAGCACGGCCCCGGCTTCGACGTGTGGGTCGGCGGCGGCCTGTCCACCAACCCGAAGATCGGCGTCCGGCTCGGCGCCTGGGTTCCGCGGGACGAGGTCGCGGACGTCCACGTGGGCGTCATCTCGATCTTCCGCGACTACGGCTACCGGCGGCTGCGCACCCGCGCCCGCCTGAAGTTCCTGGTCGCCGACTGGGGACCGGAGAAGTTCCGCCAGGTCCTCGAGGACGAGTACCTGAAGCGCAAGCTGACCGACGGCCCCGCCCCCGCCCAGCCGGTGGAGCGCTGGCGCGACCACGTCGGCGTGCACCGCCAGAAGGACGGCCGCTTCTACGTCGGTTTCGCCCCGCGCGTCGGCCGCGTGGACGGCGCGACCCTGACGAAGATCGCCGAGCTCGCCGAGGCACACGGCTCGGGCCGGGTCCGTACCACCGTCGAGCAGAAGATGATCGTCCTCGATGTGGAGGAGCCGCAGGTCGAGTCGCTGGTCGAGGCGCTCGAGGCGCTGGACCTGACCGCCAAGCCCTCGCCGTTCCGGCGCGGCACCATGGCGTGCACCGGCATCGAGTACTGCAAGCTCGCCATCGTCGAGACCAAGGCGCGCGGCTCCCAGCTGATCGACGAACTGGAGCGCCGGATCCCGGACTTCGACGAGCCGATCACCATCAACCTCAACGGCTGCCCGAACGCCTGCGCCCGTATCCAGGTGGCGGACATCGGTCTCAAGGGCCAGCTCATGCTCAACGACCGGGGCGAGCAGGTCGAGGGCTATCAGGTGCACCTCGGCGGCGCGCTCGGTCTCGAGGCCGGTTTCGGCCGCAAGGTGCGTGGTCTGAAGGTCACCTCCGAGGAACTGCCCGACTACGTCGAGCGCGTCCTCAAGCGCTTCCAGGCGGAGCGCGAGGAGGGCGAGCGCTTCGCCGCCTGGGCCTCGCGCGCCTCCGAGGAGGCCCTCTCGTGAGCGAGCGCGCCGCCCCCTTCTACTGCCCCTACTGCGGCGACGAGGACCTCCGGCCGAGCGAAGCCTCGGAAGGCAGTCACGGCGCCTGGGAATGCGCGGCGTGCAACCGCGCATTCCAGTTGAAGTTCCTCGGGCTGCTCGCCCGGGGCCTTCAGCACTCCGACGCAGGAGGAGACCAGATATGACGACGACTCAGGAAGAGCGCACGACAGCGGATCTCAAGGAGCTCGCCGAGCGGGCGGGCCGCGAACTGGAGGACGCCACCGCGCTGGAGATCCTCCAGTGGGCGGTCGACACCTTCGGCCCGCGCTTCTGCGTGACCTCCTCGATGGAGGACGCGGTGGTCGCCCACCTGGCGTCCCGCGTGCGCAAGGGCGTGGATGTCGTCTTCCTCGACACCGGCTACCACTTCCCCGAGACCATCGGCACCCGGGACGCGGTCGAGGCCGTGATGGACGTCAACGTCATCACCCTCACCCCGCGCCGCACGGTCGCCGAGCAGGACGCCGAGTTCGGCCCGAAGCTCCACGACCGCGACCCGGACCTGTGCTGCAAGATGCGCAAGGTCCAGCCGCTGGAGGAGGGCCTCACGAACTACCAGGCCTGGGCGACCGGTCTGCGCCGTGACGAGTCCCCGACCCGGGCGAACACCCCGGTCGTCGGCTGGGACGAGAAGCGCCAGAAGGTCAAGATCTCCCCGATCGCCCGCTGGACGCAGGACGACGTGGACGCGTACGTCACCGAACACGGCGTACTGACCAACCCCCTGCTGATGGACGGCTACACCTCCGTCGGCTGCGCCCCCTGCACCCGCCGCGTCCTGGAGGGCGAGGACGCGCGTGCCGGCCGCTGGGCGGGCCGCAACAAGACCGAGTGCGGACTGCACTGATGACGACCACCTCCGACCTACCCGAGGAGAAGCACGTGACGACCGGAGCCACCGTCTGGCTCACGGGTCTGCCGAGTGCCGGCAAGACCACCATCGCGTACGAGCTGGCCGGCCGGCTGCGCGAGGAGGGCCACCTCGTCGAGGTGCTCGACGGCGACGAGATCCGCGAGTTCATCTCGGCGGGACTCGGCTTCAGCCGCGAGGACCGGCACACCAACGTGCAGCGCATCGGCTTCCTCGCCGAACTGCTCGCCCGCAACGGCGTCACGGCGCTGGTCCCGGTGATCGCGCCCTACGCCGACAGCCGCGAGGCGGTCCGCAAGCGTCACCAGGAGAGCGGCACGGCGTACATCGAGGTGCACGTGGCGACTCCGGTCGAGGTGTGCTCCGAACGCGATGTGAAGGGTCTGTACGCCAAGCAGGCCGCGGGTGAACTCACCGGGCTGACCGGGGTGGACGACCCGTACGAGGCTCCCGAGTCGCCCGACCTGCGCGTCGAGTCGCAGGACCAGACCGTCCAGGAGTCCGCGGCCGCGGTCCACGCGCTGCTCACCGAGAGGGGACTGGCATGACGACGACCGTCGCCACGGTCAAGGGGGGCGAGGAGGGCACGGACAGCCCGTACGCCCTCTCGCACCTGGACGCGCTGGAGTCCGAGGCGGTGCACATCTTCCGCGAGGTGGCGGGCGAGTTCGAGCGGCCGGTGATCCTGTTCTCCGGCGGCAAGGACTCCATCGTCATGCTGCACCTGGCGCTGAAGGCGTTCGCCCCCGCGGCGGTCCCCTTCTCGCTGCTGCACGTGGACACCGGGCACAACTTCCCCGAGGTCCTGGAGTACCGGGACCGCACGGTCGAGAAGCACGGGCTGCGGCTGCATGTCGCCTCCGTGCAGGACTACATCGACCGCGGTGTCCTCAAGGAGCGCCCGGACGGCACCCGCAACCCGCTGCAGACGCTGCCGCTGACGGAGAAGATCCAGGCCGAGAAGTTCGACGCCGTCTTCGGCGGTGGCCGCCGCGACGAGGAGAAGGCCCGCGCCAAGGAGCGGGTGTTCTCGCTGCGGGACGAGTTCTCGCAGTGGGACCCGCGCCGCCAGCGCCCCGAACTGTGGAACCTGTACAACGGCCGCCACGCACCCGGCGAGCACGTGCGCGTCTTCCCGCTGTCCAACTGGACCGAGCTGGACGTGTGGCAGTACATCGCCCGCGAGGGCATCGAGCTGCCGCAGATCTACTTCGCCCACGAGCGCGAGGTGTTCCAGCGGGCCGGCATGTGGCTGACCGCCGGTGAGTGGGGCGGGCCGAAGGACAGCGAGAGCGTCGAGAAGCGGCTGGTGCGCTACCGCACGGTCGGCGACATGTCCTGCACCGGCGCCGTCGACTCCGACGCGACCACGCTGGAGGCCGTGATCACCGAGATCGCCGCCTCCCGGCTGACCGAGCGGGGCGCGACCCGCGCGGACGACAAGATGTCCGAGGCCGCGATGGAAGACCGCAAGCGCGAGGGGTACTTCTAACCATGACCAGCACCACGGAACCCATCGAGCCTCTGTCGGTCGAGCAGTTGTCGGAGACCACCCTGCTGCGGTTCGCCACCGCCGGGTCGGTCGACGACGGCAAGTCCACGCTCGTCGGCCGTCTGCTGCACGACTCCAAGTCGATCCTGACCGACCAGTTGGAGGCCGTGGAGCGCGCCTCGGCGAGCCGCGGCCAGGAGGCACCGGACCTCGCGCTGCTCACCGACGGTCTGCGGGCCGAGCGGGAGCAGGGCATCACCATCGACGTGGCGTACCGCTACTTCGCCACGCCCCGGCGCCGGTTCATCCTCGCGGACACGCCCGGCCACGTGCAGTACACCCGCAACATGGTGACGGGTGCCTCCACGGCCGAGCTGACGGTGATCCTCGTCGACGCCCGCAACGGCGTCGTCGAGCAGACCCGCCGCCACGCGGCGATCGCCGCGCTGCTGCGTGTGCCGCACGTGGTCCTCGCCGTCAACAAGATGGACCTGGTCGAGTACCAGGAGTCCGTGTTCGCGGCGATCGCCGAGGAGTTCACGGCGTACGCGCTCGAACTGGGCGTCCCGGAGGTCACCGCGATCCCGATCTCCGCGCTCGCCGGCGACAACGTCGTGGACCCCTCCGCCAACATGGACTGGTACGGCGGCCCGACCTTCCTGGAGCACCTGGAGTCGGTCCCGGTCAGCCACGACCTGAGCCACTGCCACGCCCGGCTTCCCGTGCAGTACGTGATCCGGCCGCAGACCGCCGAGCACCCGGACTACCGGGGCTACGCGGGCCAGATCGCCGCCGGCTCCTTCCGGGTGGGCGAGCAGGTCTCGGTACTGCCGTCCGGTCGTTCGACGAAGATCGCCGGCATCGACCTGCTGGGCGAGCCGGTCGACGTGGCGTGGACGACCCAGTCGGTGACCCTCCTGCTGGAGGACGACATCGACATCTCGCGCGGCGACCTGATCGTGCCCAGCAAGGACGCGCCGCCCACCACGCAGGACATCGAGGCGACCGTCTGCCACGTGGCCGACGCCCCGCTGACCGTCGGCCACCGGGTGCTGCTCAAGCACGGCACCCGCACCGTCAAGGCGATCGTCAAGGACATCCCGTCCCGTCTCACCCTCGACGACCTGTCCCTGCACCCGCATCCGGGACAGCTCGTCGCCAACGACATCGGCCGGGTGAAGATCCGTACCGCCGAGCCGCTGCCCGTCGACTCCTACGCCGACTCGCGGCGCACCGGTTCGTTCATCCTGATCGACCCGAACGACGGCACCACGCTCACCGCGGGCATGGTCGGCGAGTCGTTCGCCGCCCCGGAACCCGTCAAGGACGAGTCCGATGACGACGGGTGGGACTTCTGAGCATGAACACCACCGATTTCTACTCCTCGTTCGCGAAGGAGGGCGGCCGCGTCGGCAGCGGTGCTCTCGGCAGCGGGCAGGGCGGAGTGGCGCGATGTGTGCGTTGACGTACGCGCACTGCCTGCGCGCCCTCACCCCCCACCGCCGTAGACGAAAACCTGCCGACCTCCCGGCCACGACCTGAGAGACCGTGACCGCCGGGCCAACGAGGGGACAGCCTCCCGTGCCTGCCAACCGCTCAGCCTTCTTCCGCCGCGGCATAGCCGCCGCAACCGCCCTTCCCCTGCTCACCCTCGCGGCCTGCGGCTACGGCTCCGAGGCCAAGGACGACGGGACCGCCAAGGTCGCCGCCGGGGCGAAGAAGATCGACGGCCTCGACTCCGTCAAGATCGGCTACTTCGGCAACCTGACCCACGCCACCGCGTTGGTGGGCGTGCAGAAGGGCTACTTCCAGAAGCAACTGGGCGCCACCAAGGCCGCCTACCAGATCTTCAACGCCGGCCCGTCCGAGATCGAGGCGCTCAACTCCTCGTCGATCGACATCGGTTTCATCGGCCCGTCGCCGGCGATCAACGGCTACGTCAAGTCGGGCGGCAAGAACCTGCGGATCATCGGCGGTGCGGCGTCCGGCGGTGTGAAGCTCGTGGTCAACCCGGACAAGATCAAGTCCCTGAAGGACGTCAAGGGCAAGGCGATCGCGACTCCCCAGCTGGGCAACACGCAGGACGTGGCGTTCCTCAACTGGATCGCCGAGCAGGGCTGGAAGGTCGACGCGGAGAGCGGCAAGGGCGACGTCTCGGTCGTCCGTACCGACAACAAAGTCACGCCGGACGCCTACAAGTCCGGCTCCATCGACGGCGCGTGGGTGCCCGAGCCGACCGCGTCCAAGCTGGTCGCCGAGGGCGGCAAGGTGCTGCTCGACGAGGCCGACCTGTGGCCGGACAAGAAGTTCGTGATCACGAACATCATCGTGCGGCAGGCCTTCCTCAAGGAGCATCCGAAGGCCGTCGAGGCCGTGCTGAAGGCCTCGGTCGAGGCCAACAAGTGGATCAACGCCAGCCCGGACGAGGCGAAGGCCGCGGCGAACAAGCAGCTGGAGGCCGACTCGGGCAAGCCGCTGCCGGCCGCCGTCCTCGACCCGGCGTGGAAGTCGATCCAGTTCACCAACGACCCGCTGGCCGCCACCCTCAACACCGAGGCGGCGCACGCGGTCAAGGCGGGTCTGCTGGAGAAGCCCGACCTGAAGGGCATCTACGACCTCACGCCGCTGAACACGGTCCTCAAGGCCGAGGGCGACAGCACGGTCAGCGACGCCGGCCTCGGCGTCGGCTGAGTCAGGACCCGATGAGTTCCCAGGAGGTGACGACCATGGCCACGACCTTCGCCAAGGCCGCCGAGACGGTGGAGCACGCGGCGCGCATTGAGCATGTCTCGAAGTCCTTCGCGGGCCCCGCCGGGCAACAGCTCGTACTGGACGACATCAGCATCGATGTCGCACCCGGCGAGTTCGTCACCCTCCTGGGGGCCTCGGGCTGCGGCAAGTCCACGCTGCTGAACCTGGTGGCGGGGCTGGACGAGCCCACCGTCGGGTCCATCACGACGGAGGGCCGCCCGGCCCTGATGTTCCAGGAGCACGCCCTCTTCCCGTGGCTGACCGCGGGCAAGAACATCGAACTCGCCCTGCGCCTGCGGGGCGTTCCGAAGAACGAACGACGGGACCGGACCGAGGAACTGCTCGGCCTGGTCCGGCTGAAGGGCGCGTACGGCAAGCGGGTGCACGAACTGTCGGGCGGTATGCGCCAGCGGGTGGCGCTGGCCCGGGCGCTCGCCCAGGAGAGCAACCTGCTGCTGATGGACGAGCCGTTCGCGGCCCTCGACGCCATCACGCGGGACGTGCTGCACGACGAGCTGACCCGCATCTGGGCGGAGACCGGCGTGTCCGTCCTCTTCGTGACGCACAACGTGCGTGAGGCGGTGCGGCTCGCGCAGCGCGTGATCCTGCTGTCCTCCCGTCCGGGGCGGATCGCGCGCGAGTGGACGGTCGACATCCCGCAGCCGCGCCGTATCGAGGACGCGCCCGTGGCCGAGCTGTCCGTCGAGATCACCGAAGTACTGCGTGGGGAGATCCGCCGCCATGGCCAGCACTGACACGAAGACGACCGGCGCGAGTGCCAAGGACGGCTCCGCGCTGGGCGGCATCGAGGCGGGCCTCGACGCGCTGGAGACCTCGGTCACCGGCCGTCCGTCCTTCCGGCAGACCTTCCGCGAGAAGATCTTCCCGCCGATCGTCGCCACCGTCGTGGTGCTCGCGATCTGGCAGGGCCTGATCTCCCTGAAGATCGTCGACGACCCGTCGAAGCTTCCCTCCCCCGGCGCCGTCTGGGCCGAGGCCGAGGACGCGTGGCTCAAGGGCACTCTGCTCGACTACATCTGGACGAGCGTCTCGCGGGGCCTGTTCGGCTTCGTGCTCGCCCTGATCATCGGCACGCCGCTCGGCCTGATCGTGGCGCGGGTGAAGTTCGTGCGCGCGGCCATCGGGCCGATCCTGTCCGGTCTGCAGTCGCTGCCGTCGGTGGCCTGGGTGCCGGCCGCCGTGATCTGGCTGGGCCTGAAGCCCGAGATGATGTACGCGGTGATCCTGCTCGGCGCGGTGCCGTCGATCGCCAACGGTCTGGTGTCCGGTGTCGACCAGGTGCCGCCGCTGTTCCTGCGCGCGGGACGGACACTGGGGGCGACCGGTCTGCGCGGCACCTGGCACATCGTGATGCCCGCGGCGCTGCCCGGCTATGTGGCGGGGCTGAAGCAGGGGTGGGCGTTCTCCTGGCGGTCGCTGATGGCCGCCGAGATCATCGCGCAGGCGCCGGACCTGGGCGTGGGCCTCGGCCAGCTGCTGGAGGTGGGCCGTACGAACAGCAGCATGGCCACGGTCTTCCTCGCCATCCTCCTCATCCTGTTCGTCGGCATCGCGATCGACCTGCTGATCTTCAGTCCGCTGGAGCGGTGGGTGCTGCGCAGCCGAGGCCTGCTGGTGAAGAGCTGAGCCCCATGTACACCATGTTCAAGAAGCCGGTCCTCCTCGTCATCGCCCACGGCAGCCGCGACCCGCGGCACGCCGCGACGGTGCACGCCCTCGTACGGCGGGTGCGCTCGCTGCGCCCCGACGTGCGGGTGGAGACCGGCTTCCTGGACTTCAACGTCCCGTCCGCGCAGGGGATGTTGGATTCCCTGGCGGCGGAGGGCGTCCGCGACGTCGTGGCCCTCCCCCTTCTGCTGACCCGCGCGTTCCACGCGAAGGCGGACATCCCTGCGGTCCTGCGGGACGCGCCGCCGCAGCTGCGGATCCGGCAGGCGGAGGTCCTCGGCCCGTCGCCGCTGCTGCTGTCGGCGCTGGAACGGCGTCTGTACGAGGCGGGGCTGACGCCCGCCGACAAGTCCTCGACCGGGGTCGTCCTGGCCTCGGCGGGGTCCACCGACCCGGAGGCGATCGCAGTGATCGCAGAAATCGCGCGGGAGTGGCGGCACACCGGTTGGTGCGCCGTGCGGCCTGCGTTCGCCTCCGCTGCTCTCCCCCGCACCGAGGACGCGGTGCGGGAGCTTCGGGCGCTGGGCTGCGCGAAGGTCGCCGTCGCCCCCTACGTCCTGGCCCCGGGCTTCCTCCCGGACCGCATCGCGCGCGGCGCGGCCGAGGCGGACGTACTGGGTGACGTACTCGGTCCGGCGCCCGAGGTGGCCCGGGTGCTGCTGGCGCGGTACGAGGCGGCGCGGATGCCGCTGCCGGCGGCGGTCGGCGCCTGACCCTCACGGGAGGGCGACCGGCGGCGTGCGGGAGCGGTCCTTCCCGAGTCCGCGGTCGAGGCCGAGCCTGCCGCTGGGCGTCCCAGACGCGTAGGCCTAGTCACGTACCGCCTTGGCCAGGTGTGGGTCCCGCCCGCTCGCCGCCAGCGCCCGGTCGAACACGGACGCGTCGTCCGGGACCGGTACCGGGTCGGCGAAGCCGTCGTACTGCCGGTAGAGGTCGCCGTGGGTGACGACCACGTCGAGAACCAGCCGGGCCGCGCCCTCGGAGATGCGGAGCTCCTGGCCGGTGGCCGTCGCGACGTCCCAGCCGTGCACCGCTGTCTCCTTGATGATCAGCGAGGCGAGTTCGGGGGCGGGCATCGTCCCCATGCCCAGGTCCACCTCGCCCTCCCACACCGCCGGGTCCGCCCAGGCGGCGACCGCACGGTCCAGCTGGGCGGCGTACGCCTCGGCCCACTCGGGGTCGGCGGTGAAGTCGCGGGCGGTCAGGTCCTCGGGGAGCTGTTTGCGCAGGGCGCGGTGTTCCATGCCGTGGGAGGTGTAGAGGACCCAGTGGTTGACCAGGGCGCGGACGTCCCAGTCCGGGCAGTGGGTGGGGTCGTCGAGCTGTGCCGCCGTCACCCCGCGGGCCACGCGGGCCGCCTCGGCGGCGCATTCCGTCAGGTACGGATACAGGTCGTCCTTGTTCATGCGACTCACGTTAGGGAGGGCGCGGCGAGGTCTCTTGAACAAACGCGACAGACCTCCAGGGACCGGCTTGACCTTGTCCCAGGGGCAAGGCCGAGGGTCCCGGGCATGGACCTCCACCTGCAGCAGACGCCGTACAGCGATCCCGGCGACCCGGACCTCGGTGACCTGCCCCGCGATCCGGCCGAACTCGCCCGTCTCGTCAGGGATCTGATCATCCATCGGGGCGAGGGCGAGCGCCTCGGCCATCCGGTCCCCGAGGGCCGGCAGCTCGACGATCCCGAGTCGCGGTACGTCTCCGAGATCCTGCGGATCGTGCGTGAGCGCGGGGACGGCCCGCTCACCGCGAACCGGCCGTACGAGGAGCGGTTCGCGGGCACGTGCCGGGACTTCTCGCTGCTGCTGTGCGCGTTGCTGCGGGCCACGGGTACGGCCGCGCGGATCCGCTGCGGATTCGCCGGGTACTTCGTGGAGGGCTACCACGACGACCACTGGGTCACCGAGTACCGTCTCCCGGACGGGAGTTGGCGGCTGGTCGACGCCCAGGTGCTGCACCCGGCCTACGAGCTCACCTTCGACCCGCTGGACGTGCCGAGGGACCGGTTCCTGGTGGCCGGGGACGCGTGGCGGGCGTGCCGGGAGGGCGGGGCCGATCCGAGGACGTTCGGGGTCTGGTACCACGGCGGTCTCGACGGCCTGTGGTACATCCGCACCAACGTGTTCCTGGACCTGGCCGCCGTCAACGGCGTGGAGCTGCTGCCCTGGGACGTCTGGGGCCGGGTGGTGCGGGGCGACGCCGGACTCACCGAGGACGATCTCGCTCTGATGGACGCGGTGGCCGCGGCCCGTACGGACGACGACTTCCGACGGCTGTACGGGGATCCGCGGCTGGCGGTGCCGGACGAGGTCATGTCGTACACCGCCCGCTCCGGCTACCGCGACCTGCGGACGGTCAGGCTTCCGGGGGTCGCGTCATCTCGACGAGCTTGACGACGGTGTTCCAGTTGCGGCTGGTGGCGATCAGGCCCTTGTTCAGCCGGGGCTTCGACAGGTGCACGGCGAGCTTGGAGCGGCCGAGGCCGTCCGGGGCGTACAGGTACAGGGCGCGGTCGCCGAGCCGGAACTCCTCCGGCAGGTAGGCGGCCCGGTCGATCTCCAGGAAGCGTTCCGGGTCGACCGGCGTGGAGAAGTAGGTGACGTGCAGCTGCTTGGCCTCCAGCTCGGCGGCCGGGAACGGACAGTCGTCGGCGATCGCCTTCAGATAGGCGTGGTCGCGCACGATCACGTCGACGGCGAAGCCGAAGCGCTTCTCGATCGCCCCGGCGAGCTCCGCGGCGAGGGACTCCTCGTCGCCATGGTCGCTGGCGAACACGGCCTGGCCGCTCTGCAGGTAGCTGCGTACGTCCTCGTAGCCGAGGCCCTCCGCCATCAGCGTGCGCAGGTCGGCCATCGGGACCTTCTTGGCGCCGCCCACGTTGATCCCGCGCAGCAGCGCCGCATACGTCGTCGTCATCCGCACACCATAGAGCGGCCGTCGCGCCCCGCTCGTGCGGCGGACTCCGCCCCGACGGACCGGACACCCCGGTAGATGTAAGGGGCCACTGTCCTCCCCAGTGGGGAGGGGCGGGGTCCAGGGGGATGATTCCGGCCCGCCGCACCTCACCGGACAGCACGAGGAGATGGCTTTATTCGGCCCATACCTTCGAAAGGAAAGGTGGCGGCAGGGGGCTGCCACCGCTCACGAGGGGGCAAGCCCATCATGGGGAACGGAGATACACGGGTACGGGGACTGGCCGCCCGGGCCGGCGGCTGGAGTGCCCGGCACCGATGGGCTGCCGTCGGCATCTGGGTGCTGTTCGTGGTCCTGGCGATGGGGCTCGGTTCGGCGGCCGGCCGGGTCGACGTCAAGGACAGCGACCAGCTGAAGGGCGAGACGCACACCGCCGCCCGGATCATCGAGGACGCCGGCATCGACGAACCGGCCGGTGAGACCGTACTGATCCAGGCTAAGGACGGTGGCGTCAAGGCCACGGACGCCGAGTTCAGGGCGGCCGTCACCGCGGTCGTCCAGGCGGTCGAGAAGACCGGCGAGGTCACGGACGTGACGTCGCCGTACGACACGGACACGATCTCGAAGGACGGCCGCAGCGCGCTGGTGCAGTTCGACATGCGCGGCGACGCGGAGACCGCGGGCGAGCGGGTCGAGCCGGTGCTGAAGGCCGTCGAGGGAGTTCAGAAGGACCACGAGTCGCTGCGGATCGAGGAGATCGGCGGCGCCAGCATGATGAAGACGTTCGACGACGCGTTCGGGGACGACTTCAAGAAGGCCGAGTACTCCGCGGTGCCGGTGGCCCTCGGCATTCTGCTGATCGCCTTCGGTGCGCTGGTGGCGGCGCTGCTGCCGGTGGCGCTGGCGGTCACCGCGATCATGGCCACGATGGGTCTGATGGGCGTCGTCAGCCATGTGATGCCGATGAGCGACACCGCCAACTCGGTGATGCTGCTGGTCGGGCTGGCCGTCGGCGTCGACTACTGCCTGTTCTACCTGCGGCGCGAGCGCGAGGAGCGCGAGGCCGGACGGGACGCCCAGACGGCTCTGAGGATCGCCGCCGCGACCAGTGGCCGCGCGATCATCGTCTCGGGTGTCACGGTGTGCGTGGCGATGGCGGGCATGCTGTTCACCGGGCTCGCCGAGTTCGAGGCGATGGGCCTGGCCTCGCTGATGGTGGTGGCCGTGGCCATGGTCGGTTCCGTGACCGTGCTGCCCGCGCTGCTGTCGCTGCTGGGCGGGCGGGTCGAGAAGGGCCGCATCCCGTTCCTGAACCGTCGTCGCCGCGGTGGCGGCAACGACAGCCGGTTCTGGACGGCCGTACTGAAGGGCGTGCTCGCCCGGCCCGTCATCTCCGTCGTGGTGGCGGCCGGCGCGCTGCTGGCGATCGCGGCGCCCGCGGTCGGCATGAAGACCCAGAACCTCACGCTGGACCAGGAGTTCGGCGACTCGCTGCCCATCGTGCAGACGTACAACCGGGTCAACGAGGCCTTCCCGGGCGGCTCCGAGCCGGCCGAGGTCGTCGTCCGGGCGGACGACATCAACGCTCCCGAGGTGCGGGACGCGCTGGCCGCCTTCAAGGCAGAGGCGGTCGCCTCGGGTGCCTCGCGCGGCCCGGTCGAGATCAAGCTGCACGACCAGCAGAACATCGCCTTCGTGTACGTCCCGCTGGTCGGCGGCTCCGACCTGGACAAGGCGGGCACGAGCCTGGACAAGCTGCGCGACGAGGTGCGTCCGGCCACGCTCGGCAAGGTCGACGGCTTGGAGGCGCCGGTCACCGGACAGGTCGCCGGGTCGAAGGACTTCAACGACCAGCTCGCCGGAGCCGTCGTCCCGGTCTTCGCGTTCGTGGTGGTCTTCGCCTTCCTGCTGATGCTGCTGTCGTTCCGCTCGCTGACGATCGCGATCACCTCGATCGTGCTGAACCTGCTGTCGGTGGGCGCGGCCTACGGCATCCTCGTCGGCGTCTTCCAGCACGGCTGGGGTGCGTCCCTGGTGGGCGCGGAGGGCGTCGGCGCCATCATCACCTGGCTGCCGCTGTTCCTCTTCGTGATCCTGTTCGGCCTGTCGATGGACTACCACGTGTTCGTGGTCTCGCGGATCCGCGAGGCACGGCTGCGGGGCCGGACGACGAAGGACGCCATCCAGCACGGCGTGGTGACCACGGCGGGGGTCGTCACCAGCGCCGCGGTCATCATGGTCGCCGTGTTCGCGATCTTCGGCACGCTGTCCATGCAGTCCATGAAGCAGATGGGTGTGGGCCTCGCGGCCGCGGTGCTGATCGACGCGACGATCATCCGGGGTGTGCTGCTCCCGGCGGTGATGGCGCTGCTCGGCGAGCGCAACTGGTACCTGCCGAAGTGGCTGCACCGGCTGCCGGATCTCACGCACGACGAGTCGGCCGAGGCCGTGGAGCGGCCCGCGGCGCGGGACGACGAGGGTGAGCGGCTGGGGGTCTGAACCTCCTTGTGACTGAGGGCCCGTTGGCTGCCGGGGAGCCAACGGGCCCTCTTCTGTGCTCTTTCGGCTATGCCTGCCGTACGGGCAGTTCGGCCTCGATCAGATCGGCCGCCCGGTGCGTGCCGCCCTCTCCCGCCATCTCCGCCTGGACGTCCTTCAGCCGGCGGGCGACCTCGGGGTCGTCGACGAGCGCGAGGGCGGCCTCCCGCAGCGCCTCGGCGGTCGCCTCCTCGGTGTCGAGGCGGCGGGCGACACCGAGCCCCTGGAGCATGTCCGCGTTGCCGAACTGGTCCACGGCCTGCGGTACGGCGATCATCGGCGTGGCCGTGGCCAGGCCCTCCTGGCTGCCGCCCGCGCCGGCGTGCGTGACGAACAGGTCGGCCTGCTTGAGGATCGCCAACTGCGGTACCCAGGAGCGCACTTCGACGTTCACGGGCAGGTCGCCCAGCTCGGCCGCGTCGACGTGCTTCCCGACCTGCAGCACGAGGTGCCAGCCGGGCAGCTCGCCGAACGCCTTGACGCATTCCCTGTAGAAGCCCGGCTGCCTGGTGAAGGCGGACCCGAGGGAGACCAGGACGACCTTCTCGGCGCCGGCAGGCCGCTGCCAGTCGCCCTGGTCCTTGCGGTCGCCCTGGCAGGCGCCGACGAACGTGCAGGCGGTCTCGTCGACCCGGTCGGCGTTCGGCTGCAGCGCCCTGGGGATCAGGACGAGGGAGCGGGCGGGGCGCCCCGCGAAGTCGTCGGGGTGCCGGGTGATGCCGTTCTCCTCCAGCCAGGCGTGGAAGCGGGCGTAGTAGGCCTGGCCGCGCTCGGTCTTCTTCGGCTCCGCCCACATCGGTTCGGCGACCTCCTCCTCGTAGCCCTCCCAGGCGACGAGGTTCGGCGACAGGGAGATCGCGGGGACGCCCCAGCGGTGGGCGAGGACGCGGGCCGGGTAGGAGGTGATGTCGTGCAGCACGAGGTCCGGCTCGTCGCCGTCATACGCCTCGATCAGCTGTGGCAGCGCCTGGATCGCGTCGGCGAGGAACGGCTCCACGTTGTCCAGGAGGGTCGTGCCCCAGGCCTCCGGGTCGTCGTCAGGCCCGGGCAGGGTCGAGTTCCAGGGCTTCACCTCGGCACCGGTCTCGGCGACCTTCTCGGCGAACAGGGGCGGAATCGCGTACGTGACCCGGTGCCCGCGTGCCACGAGCTCGCGGATCACTTCGAGGCTCGGGTTCACGTGGCCGTGGGCGGCGATGGAGAACATGGCGATGTGAGCGGGGCGACTGGTCATGTCGTCGACCGTACGCGAGACGAGACGTCTCGTGCAACAGCTTTCCGGATGCCACCGCGCTCAGCCGTCGGAACAGCTCGCGCCGGTGCCCTTGGCGGGTCGGCCGTCCGCGCCCGTGACGGTCACCGGCAACGGTTCGGCCCCTGGGGCGGCGACGCGCTGCGCCCCGAGGGCCGTACAGACCAGCTGATCCACCGCGAGGCCCGGCAACTTCCCCAAGGCCGGGGACAGTTCGATCGACACCCGGTCGTCCTGTGCCACCACCTTCACGAGGTCCGCCGCCACAGCTTCCTGCGGCGCCTCGAAAGCGCCGTCGGTGGCCGGGGCCGGAGCGGCCGCCGTCGGCAGGAGCGCCGGCAGTGGCAGCAGCGTGGTCAGGCGCTTGGCGCGTTCCGGGCTGGTCGGGCCCTCGAACAGAACCTCCACGGCCGACTCGACATCGACCGGCGCGACGGTCTGGCGGGGGATCGCGACGAGCGTGTCGTCCGCCACGAAATACACCCGGATCGTCGGCACCACCCCACTGGCGGGCCCGCCCGCCTCCACCACGCCGGTCGTGGGGATGCCGCAGGAGGCGAGCGCGAACAGCGCGGCAACGGCCGGCGGCACGGCCCGTCGTACGGCCCTCACTGTCCGCTCCCCCGGGTCGGCTCGTCCCGTCGCAGCGGGAGTTCCACCGTGAAGACCGCGCCGCCCTCCAGGCGGTTCGCCGCCCGGACGGTGCCGCCGTGCATCCGGACGTTCTCCGCCGTGATGGCGAGGCCCAGGCCGCTGCCCTCGGTCCGGGTGCGGGCGGCGTCCGACTTGTAGAAGCGCTCGAAGACGTGGGGCAGCACGCTGTCCGGGATGCCGGGGCCGCTGTCCAGCACCTCGATGACCGCGGACCGCTCCCCGCCCTCGTACAGGCGCAGATGGACGGGTCGGCCACCGTGCCGCAGCGCGTTGCCGACCAGGTTCGCGACGACGACGTCGAGGCGGCGCGGGTCGACCCGTCCGCGCAGCGTGTCGGGCGGTGGCAGACGGACGTCCACCAGGTCTGTCCAGGCACGGGCGGCCAGCGTGCGCCGCAGGGACTCGGCGAGGTCGATCTCGTCCAGGTGCAGTACCGCCGCGCCCGCGTCGAAGCGTGAGATCTCCATCAGGTCGTCCACCAGACGGGCCAGTTTCACGGTCTCCTCGCTGATCAGCCGCACCGCGGTGGCGGTGTCGGGGTCGAGGTGGGCGGCGTCCTCGTCGAGGACGTCGGTGACCGCCGACATGGCGGCCAGCGGGGTGCGCAGTTCGTGCGAGACGTCGGCGGCGAACCGTCGGGCCCGGGCCTCCATGCCGCGCAGTTCCGCCACCGACTCCTCCAGGGCGGCGGCCGTCTCGTTGAACGTGTGCGACAGGTCGGCCAGTTCGTCGGAGCCGTCGACGGCGAGCCGGGTGTCCAGCCGCCCCTCGGCGATGCTGCGGGTGGCGCGGCGCAGCGCGCGCACCGGCCGTAGCACCCCCCGGGCGGCGAGCAGCGCGAGCAGCACGGCGAGGCCGAGGGCGGGCACGGTGGCCCGTTGGACGGCGGTGACCAGGGCGTCGACGTACGCCTGTTCCGTGGTCTGCGGCACGGTCAGGAACACCTGGACGCCGGACGCGGTCCCGGTCGCGGCCGGGGCGGCGCCGGCGAAGGCGACCGACATGCCGACGACGAGGGAGGTGTGATCGCCGCTGTCCACCCGCTGGAAGACGGTGGCCGTGCTGGAGTCCACGGCCGCCCGAAGGGCCGGCGTCAGCTCCTCGAACGGATCGTCCGCGGCGGAGGTGACGCTCAGTCCGCCGTAGGAGACCAGCACCCGCCAGGCCCCGGAGGGTTCGGCGCCGGCCACCTCGCCGGCGAAGCGCTGCAGTTCGAACTCGCCCGGCGGGAAGGACAGTTCGGGGGCGAGCCGGTCGATCTGGGTCCGCAGCAGCTTGATCACGGTGTCCTGGCTCTGCTGGAGCACCCCCGTGCGTGCCTCCCGGAAGGTCAGGGCACCGGTGGTCGCGGCGGTGAGCGCGGCGACGAGCGCGAACGCCACCACCAACCGCATGCGCAGACCGCGCAGTTGAGGGACTCTGGCGCGGACCTTGAGCACGCGCCTCACCGGGACGCGAACCGGTAGCCGAAGCCGCGCACGGTCTGGATGTAGCGGGGCTCGCGCGAGGGTTCGCCCATCTTGGCGCGCAGCCGTTTGACGCAGGCGTCCACCAGGCGCGCGTCGCCGTGGTAGCTGTGTTCCCAGACCGCCTCCAGGAGTTGCTGCCGGCTGAACACCTGGCCGGGCGAGGCGGACAGGGTCAGCAGCAGCCGCAGTTCGGACGGGGCGAGCGGGACCGGCGCGCCCTGCCAGGTGACCGAGAGGCCGGCCCGGTCGACGGCCAGGTCCCCGTACGTGTCGATCTTCGGTATGCCGCCGGCGCCGGGCGCCCCGGACGCCCGGCGCAGAACGGCACGGATGCGCGCCGCCAGCACCCTCGCCTGCACGGGCTTGACCACGTAGTCGTCGGCGCCGGCCTCCAGTCCTACGACGATGTCCTCGTCGTCGCCCCGCGCGGTGGCCATGATGATCGGCAGCGTCTGGTCGAGGGCGCGCATCTCCCAGCACACGTCCAGGCCGGGCATGCCGGGCAGCATCAGGTCCAGCACCACGACGTCCGGCCGGAAGGACCGCAGCCGCTCCAGCCCCTCCTCGCCCGACGCGGCGACGGCGACCTCGTGATCCTGGCGGCGCAGGGCGAGTGCGACGCCCTCCCGCACGGCACGGTCGTCTTCGATCAGCAGAACGCGTGGCATGCGCTCAGTATCCGCACGTCCTCCACAGGTCCGGGACTCTGTTACCGGATGATCACATGAGGCCCCAACGGGACCCCGTTACCGCTTCGTTATCGTCCGGGCCAGATCCGATCACATCACGGTCACAGCCTGAACGACCATGACCGCGCACCGAGCAACCCCGTCCCGCAACCGCCGTCGTAGGAGCGGCCCCACGCACGCCTCCACGGGCGGGTGGAAGGGGTCACTGTGGGGCGGACTGGCCGCGTTGAGCGTCCTCGGGGCCACCGGATTCGCGGCCGTGGGGTGGACGTCCGCGGACCGGGGCGACTCCGACGCACGCACCGAGACTCCCGGACGCCCGGCGGCCGGCCCCGCCCGGCCCGGTCCTTCCGTCAGCCCGCCCGCGAGTCCGCCCGTCGGCCCGCCCGGTCCCCCCGCCGGCCCCTCCGAGCCGGTCATCCCGGCCACCGGACCGGGCACCTTCACGACCGCCCCCGGCGGCAGCGCCAAGGTGGGGAAGGGGACGGTCCTGCGCTACCGGGTCGATGTCGAGGACGGCCTGCAGCTGTCCGCCACGGCGGTCGCCGAGCAGGTGGAGCGCATCCTGGCCGACCGGCGCGGCTGGACGGCGGACGGCCACTCGGCGTTCCAGCGGGTGTCGGGCGGCGGCACCGACTTCGTCGTGCGCGTCGCGACACCCGGGACCGTGGACAAGATCTGCGGGCAGTACGGGCTGAACACCGGCGGCGAGGTCAACTGCAACGTGGCCGAGAGCGTCATGGTCAACCTCAAGCGCTGGGAGCTGGCGACACCCGTCTACGCCAAGGACGTGACGTCCTACCGGGCGCTGATCATCAATCACGAGGTCGGCCACTTCCTCGGACACGGCCACGTCGGCTGCCCCGGCCCGGGCAGGCCGGCCCCCGCGATGATGCAACAGATCAAGGGCATGCACGGCTGCGTGCCCAATGTCTGGCCGTACGACGAGGACGGCCGGTACGTCACCGGTCCCGCCGTTCCCTGAGCCCGGGGCTCAGCGCTGGTACCGGGCCAGCACCAGGTTGCCGTCCTCCTCGAGGCGTTCGCGCAGCTCACCCAGACCGATCGCGCCGCTGTAGTACTCCTGGAAGGCGGGCGTGGCGACCTTGTCCTTCCATTCCGGATAACCGCGCACGGACTGCGCGGGCGCCGGCCGCAGGTGCGCGGCGAGGGCGGTGCCGGTGGACCAGCCGTCCTTCGCGGTGTGCAGGGCGGGGTCCTTCAGGGCCTGGATGCCGGTAGGCAGCATCCAGTCGCCCAGGGCGAGCCGGACCATGTTCCGCGGCCGGAGCAGGAAGTCGAGGAACGCGACGGCCTCCTTCTTGTGCGGGCTGTCCTCGGCGACGGACAGGGTCTGCGGGCTGACGCCCTGGGTGAGCCCGCCGGCGCCGGCCGGGGCGGGCAGCACCTGCCACCGGAAGCCCTTGGGTGCCTGCTGGACGATCTGCTGGCGGTAGGAGAAGCCGAGCGGGACCATCGCGTACTTGCCGCCGAAGAAGCCGGGCAGCGTGTCCGAGCCGCCGCTGCCCAGGGTGGTGGGCGAGGCGCTGCGGTCGGTGTTCGCCTGGTCGTGGATGGTGCGGGGAACGGTCTGGTCCGCCGCCTCGAACCGGATCGCCACCTTGCCGTCCGTATCGCGGTGGAAGAGCTGTCCGCCCGCCGACAGGGAGAGGTTGAGGGTCGCGGACACGGGCTCCTTGAGCGGCCAGGCCACGCCGTACTTCCCGTCGCCGCTGAGCTGCTCGGTGATCTGCCGGAACTCCGCCCAGCTCCACGGCCGTTCGGTGGTAGGGATGCGGACGCCGGACTCCTTCAGCCACGTCGCGTTGGCGACGATCACGCGGGGCTCCTGGAGGAAGGGCACGCCGAAGATGCCGTCACCGAAGGTCGCGGTGTCCCAACTGCGCTGCGGGATGTCGGATTTGAGGCGCTCGGGGAGCAGGCCGGTCAGGTCGGCGAGATAGCCGCCGTACGCGAAGTCCGCGAGGTCGTCGGAGGCGTCGTGGATGATGTCCGGTGCCTCACCGCCCTCGAAGGAGGTGAGGAGCTGGTCGTGAACGCTGTCCCAACTGCCCTGTACGTACTCGACCTTGACGTCGGGGTGGGTCGCGTTCCACTCCCTCACCAGGTCCTGGTTGGCCTCGACGGACTCCTGCTGCCAGGCGAGGGACTGGAAGCGCAGGGTGATCGCATCTGTGCCGGAGTCGCTGCCGCCACTCGTACAGGCGGCGAGCAGCAGGGTGAGGACCAGGGCGAGGCCGCCCGCGCTTCTGATGCGCATCAGCTCTTCACCGCCCCGGCGAGCATGCCACCCGTGATCCGCCGTTGGATGATCGCGAAGACGACCAGCGAGGGAAGGGTGGCGAGGAAGGCGGCGGCCAGCGGGCCGAGGTCGGCGACGCCCTCCGCGCCGATGAAGTGGGTGAGGACGACCGGCAGGGTCTGTTTCTCGGGCGTCTTCAGCAGCACGAGCGCGAAGAAGAACTCGTTCCACGCGGTGATGAACGCGAACAGCCCCGTCGCCACGATCCCGGGCGCGAGCAACGGCGCGGTCACCGACACCAGCGTCCGTACCCGTCCCGCCCCGTCGACCGCAGCCGCCTCCTCCAGCTCACCGGGCACGGCACGGACGTATCCGACGAGCATCCACAGCGCGAACGGCAGCGCCCACACGACGTACACCATCACCAGCCCCGCCAGGGAGTTGATCATCTTCAGGTTCTTCAGCACCAGGAACAGCGGGATGATCACCAGCACCAGCGGGAACGCCTGGCTGACCACCACCCATCCCGTGGCGGCCTTCGCCAGTCGACCGCGGTGCCGGGCCATGACGTACGCCAGCGGGGTCGCGATCAGTACGGCGATCAGCGCGGCGCCGGCCGCGGCGAGCAGGGAGTTGCCCGCGGCGCGCAGCAGCGGCTGCTCGTCGAAGGCCTGCCGGAAGTTGTCGAGGGTGGGGTCCTCCGGGATCCAGGAGGGGTGCAGACTGCCCAGCTCGCGCGGCGACTTGAAGGCCGTTGCGACGAGCCAGAGGAAGGGGAAGGCGAGGAAGACGAGATAGGCGAGCAGCGCGGCGTACTGGCCGACGCGTCCGCCGGTGCTGGTCCTCACGCGTCGTCACCTCCCCTGAGCCGGCCCACCAGGAAGAGGGCGAGGAGCACCGAGATCACGGCGACCATCACACAGCCCATCGCCGCCGCGTAGCCGAACTGGCCGTACCGGAAGGCCTCTTCGTAGGCGAAGAGCATCGGCAGGCGGGTGCGGCCGCCGGGACCGCCGCTGGTCAGGACGTAGACCAGGGCGAAGGAGTTGAAGTTCCAGATGAAGTTGAGGGCCGTGATCGCGAGCGCGACCGGCCTCAGGGCCGGCCAGGTGACCGTCCAGAAGCGCCGCCAGGCGCCGGCGCCGTCCATCGCGGCCGCCTCGTGGAGTTCGCGCGGGGTGTTCTGCAGGCCGGCGAGCAGGGCGACCGTCGTCTGCGGCATGCCGGCCCAGACGCCGACGACGATCACCGCGGGCAGGGCGGTCCCGAGACCGCTGAGCCAGTCGCGGCCGTCGCCGAGGCCCAGATCACGCAGCGTCTCGTTGAGGACGCCCGCGTCCGGGTTGTAGACGAGCCGCCACATCACGCCGACCACGACCTCCGGCATGGCCCACGGGATGATCGCGAGGGCACGGGCCAGCCAGCGCAGCCTCAGCTCCTGGTTGAGCAGGAGGGCGAGGCCGAGCGCGAGCAGGAACTGCGGGACCGTCACCCCGACCGCCCAGACCAGGCCGATCCGGAACGACTCCCAGAAGAGCGTGTCGTGCAGCAGGTCCCGGAAGTTGAGACCGCCGATCCACTGGGTGGGCCGGGTGCGGCCCGACTGGGCGTCGGTGAAGGCCAGCAGGACGCCGTAGAGGAGGGGGCCGACGCTCAGCACCAGGATCGGGATCAGCGCGGGCAGCACCAGGAACCAGGCCCCGTGGTCCGGGGGCCGCCGGCCCCTGTCGGCGCGTCGCGCGCCCTGCGCCGACCGCTTCGTCGCGGTCACCAGTGTCACGTGATCGGCTCCTTCGCGCGGCTCGCGACGAGGGGGCGTCGGACAGGCCCCGGCCCCGGCGGGCCCCCGTCATGGTCGTGAAGGCCCTGTGCGCCGTCAAGGCACCGCGCACATGGTCCGACCTGTGCGAATGCGAGACTGGCCGACGGATGGCGGGAACTCGACGGCGTGTGCGACGGCGGGCGCGGGGGGAACCGCCGCATCCGGCACATCCAGGACGGACACGGAGGCGGACGCATGGACGAGGCACGGGCGCGGGAGGTACTGGCCGCGGCGGGTGTGCTGCCCGGCCCGGCGCGGCAGGCGCGACTGCTCGCCCTGGGCGAGAACGCGGTGTTCGCCGCCGGTGACCTGGCCGTCAAGGTGGGCCGCGACGCCGAACTCCTCGACCGCGCCCGCCGCGAACTCGACATCGCGGCGTGGCTGGAGGAGGCGGGCGTGCCCGCGGTCCGGGCCGCCGAGTCCAAGGCGCTGCTGGTCGAGGGGCATCCCGTGACCGTGTGGCACCGGCTGCCCGATCCGGTACGGCCGGCCGAACCCCGGGATTTGGCCGAATTGCTCCGGTCCGTCCACGCCCTGCCCTCCCCCGGCTTCACGCTCCCGCCCCGCGAACTGCTGGGTGGTGTGGAACGCTGGCTGCGCCTCGCGGGCGATGCGATCGACCCGGGTGACGCGGCCTATCTGCGCGAGCGCCGCGACGGCTTCGCGACGGCCGCGGCCGCGTTGACGCCCCACCTGCCACCGGGCCCGATCCACGGCGACGCCCTCCCCCGCAACGTCCACGTCGGCCCGGACGGCCCGGTCCTGGTCGACCTGGAGACCTTCTCCGCCGACCTGCGCGAGCACGACCTGGTCGTCATGGCCCTCTCCCACGACCGCTACGGCCTCCCGACCGAGGCGTACGACTCCTTCACCGGGGTCTACGGCTGGGATGTGCGGGAGTGGGAGGGCTGTTCGGTGCTGCGGGGGGCCCGGGAGACGGCGAGCTGTGCGTGGGTGGCGCAGCATGCGCCGAGCAATCCGAAGGCGCGGGCGGAGTTCGAGCGGCGGGTGGCGTCGTTGCGGGACGGGGACGAGAAGGTGCGGTGGTATGCGTTCTGAGCGCCTATAGGCACGGGGCTGGATGTTGTTTCGGGCGACTGCGGGTCCGCTGTGGCTGGTCGCGCAGTTCCCCGAGCCCCTCAGGGGTGTGCATCCCGGGCTCGGATGGTTCTTGCCGCCCGTTGTAGTTCCGTCAGGGCCGTGCGGACCGCTCTGCGTGCCGCGCGTTCCGGGCGGTGCAAGGCGTCGATGTGCCGACTCGCCTGCACCCCACTGAGCGGCCTCAGGACAAGCGCGGGGTGGGGGCGCGACGTCCAGCGCGGCATCAGCGCGATGCCGCCTCCCGCGGCCACCGCCTCCGCTGCCACCGAGAACTCGTTGATGGTGTGGGCCAGATGGAGCCGTCGTCCCGCCGCCGCGGCGATCGCCTCGATGGTCGCCCTGACCGGGAAACCCTCGTGCACGGTGATCCACGGCTCGTCGGCCACGTCGCCCGGGGTCAGCCGTCGCTTGGCGGCGAGCGGATGGTCCGCGGGCATGGCCACGTCCAGCGGCTCGCGCAGCAAGGTCGTCGCGGTCACCGCGCGCGGCCACGGTGGGGCGTGGTCCAGGCGGTGGGCGAGCACGATGTCGTACTCGCGGGTCAGCCGCGGGAAGTCGTCCTGCGCGACGTCCTCGTCGGCGAGCGCGAGCACCGGATGGCCGGGCCCGGCGAAAGCGCGCAGCAGCAGCGGGAAGAAGGCCGCACCCGCGCTGTGGAACGCCGCCACCGACACCTCGCCGTCCGGCCGCCCCACGAACTCCTCGACCGCGTGCCGGGCGCGTGCCAGCGCCGTCTCCACCTCCACGGCCGCACCCGCCAGCGCCTGCCCGGCGTCGGTGAGCACCAGCCGCCGCCCCTCGCGCTCGGTCAGCGGCACCGGGATCGAACGCTGCAACAGCCGCAACTGCTGCGAGATCGCCGACGGTGTCACCAGCAGCGCCTCGGCGACCGCGGTGACACTGCCCAGTTCGCCCAGCTCCCGCAGGATCCGCAACTGCCGTTCGTCCACGCCCTCAGTGTAGGCGGACTCTGTAGGCCTGCTAAAAGATCGTTTAAGAAGGTGGCTCTGGGCTTCAGCGGCGCCCGGGTGCACCGTAGGCAGGTGTCCGACGCCCGCCGTACCGATGCGGTACTCCTCCTGGTCGCGCTCGTCTGGGGATCCAGCTATCTGTCCGCCCAGACCGCCACCACCGCCCTCCCCGTCCTGCTGGTCCTCTTCGCGCGGTACGCCCTGTCCGCACTCGCCTGTCTCGGGCTCGTCGCCTCCCGCGCCGGGTCACGGCACCGCTCCCGCCGCTGGACCCGCGACGAACTCCGGGTCGGCGTGCCCCTCGGCCTCACGCAGGCCGCCGTCCTGGTCGTGGAGACCTACGGCGTCGCCCACACCACCGCCGCCAACGCGGGGCTGATCATCAGCCTGACCATCGTCCTCACTCCCTTCCTCGACCGCACCGGCCACCGGGGCGGCCTGCCGCCCGCCTTCTACGCCGCGGCCGGCGTGTGCGTCCTGGCCGTCGGACTCCTCATGTCCGGCAACGGATTCCACGCGCCCCGCCTCGGCGACCTGCTGATGCTGGCCGCGGCGTTCGTGCGGGCGGCGCACGTGGCACTCGTCGGCCGACTCACCGCGGGCCGGGCGATACGTCCGCTGCACCTGACGACGGTGCAGACCCTCGTCGGCTCGGCCCTGTTCCTGGCACCGGCCGCGCGCGAACTCCCGGCCCTGGCCCACACCGACGCCGCGACCTGGACGCAGCTGGTCTATCTCGCCCTGTTCTGCAGTGTGTTCGCCTTCCTCGCCCAGACCTGGGCGGTCCAGCGCACCTCCGCCAGCCGTGCCAGCCTCCTGCTGGGCACCGAACCGATCTGGGCCGCCGCGGTGGGCATCGCCCTCGGCGGCGAGCACTTCACGCCGCTGACCGGGCTCGGCGCGGCCCTGATGGTCGCCGGCACCTACTGGGGGCAGGCAGTGGAACGCCACCACCGAACGGCGACGGCACAGAAGACCTCCGTAACCGCAGACACCTCCCCGACCGCAGAGGAACCCCCATGTCCGGCCACGACACTTACGAGCACCTGATCTCGCTGCTCGACGCCGCCTGTGTCGACTACCGCCTCATCGACCACGAACCCGAGGGCACCACCGACAAGGTCTGCGCGCTGCGCGGACACCCCGCCTCCGAGGCCGCGAAGTGCCTCGTGCTGCGGGTCAAGGTCGACCGACGCACCACCCGCCACGTCCTCGCGGTCGTCCCCGGCGACCGACGGGTGGATCTGGGTGCCGTCCGCGCGTTGTTCGACGCCCGGTATGTCGGTTTCAGTGACGCGGAGACGGCTGAGCGGCTCGCCCGTGCGGTGCCCGGCACGGTCCTCCCTTTCAGCTTCGACCCCGACCTCGAAGTCATCGCCGACCCGAACGTGGTGGCACAGCCCAGGCTGTACTTCAACGCGGCCCGCCTCGACCGCTCACTGCTCGTCTCGGGCCCCGACTACGAGCAGGTCGCCAGACCCCGTGTGGAACCCATCGCGGGCCCCGTGGACGTGTGACGCCCGGGTCAGACCGGCTCGTCCGCCAGTTCCCGCAGCGGCCATGTGCCGTCCACCACCGCGTCCGTCTCGCCCTTGCGGCGAAGGAAGCTCTGGAAGTCCGCCGCCCACTCGGCATACCACTCGATCTGGCGGCGGTGCAGTTCCGCCGGTCCGAGGCCCGCGACCTTGGGGTGGCGGGCGGCTATCGCGCAGGCCAGCCGGGCCGCGGCGAGGGCGTCGGCCGAGGCGTCGTGGGCGGCGTCGAGCCGGACGCCGTACTCCGTGCAGACCGCTTCCAGGTTGCGTTTGCCGCGTCGGTAGCGGTCGGCCCAGCGGTCGATGGTGTACGGGTCGACGACCGGGGCCGGGTCGACACCGCCCAGGCGGTCCCGCAGCGACGGCAGGCCGTACCTGCGCAGTTCGGCGGAGAGCAGGGTCAGGTCGAAGGCCGCGTTGTAGGCGACGACCGGTACGCCCGTCTTCCAGTACGCCACGAGGACGTCGGCTATCGCGTCCGCGACCTGGTCGGCCGGGTGGCCCTCGGCACTCGCGCGCTCGTTGCTGATGCCGTGCACCGCCACCGCGTCGGCCGGGATCTCCACCCCCGGATCCGCCAGCCACTCCCGGCGCCCGAGGGGCTGCCCGTCCCTGACCTCGATCACGGCCGCCGTGACGATGCGCGCCTCGCGCGGATCGGTTCCCGTGGTCTCCAGGTCGAAGCCGATCAGCAGCTCCCGGTGCCAGCCCATGGGTGGTCCCCCTTCTCGGTGGTGCTTTCCCCCAGTGGTCTCCACGATCCCATGGGCCACTGACAATCCGAGGACCGCATTCCGCTTACCGGCTTGCGGCGGGGGACAGTTCAGGACACCGGACGCGAATCCGCCCAGGCCACCTCGAACTCCTCGCGATAGGTCGGGAAGAGACCGGCCTCGTCGACCTGGCCCGACTTGACCAGCTTGCTCCCGCCGCGCAGGACCAGGACCGGCGCCTCCATGCCCCGCGAGCGCCGCAGATAGGACTGCACCACGGCGATGCCGTCCGCGCCGTCGCCGTCGACGAGGTACGCAGTGAAGCGGGGCGTCTCGTCGTAGACCTGGATCTCGAACGCCCCGGGGTCGCGCAGCTTGGAGCGGACCCGGCGCATGTGCAGGATGTTCATCTCGACCGCGCGGCTCATTTCGCCCCGCTTGATGCCGAGTTCGCGCTCGCGCCGCTTGACCGCGCTGGAGGCCGGGTTGAGGAACAGCAGCCGTACCCGGCAGCCGGACTCGGCCAGGCGCACCAGGCGGCGGCCGGAGAAGTTCTGCACGAGCAGGTTGAGGCCGATGCCGACGGCGTCGAGCCGGCGGGCGCTGCCGAAGATGTCCTCAGCGGGGAACTGGCGCATCAGCCGCACCCGGTCGGAGTGCACGGCGACCACGTCCCCGTACCGGTCGCCGACGAGGTCCTCGACGGCGTCGACGGGGAGCCGGCGGGCGGAGGGCACGTCGCCGGCCGTGCCGAGTATCTCCAGGAGCCGGGCCGAGGCCCGCTCGGCCTGGCCCAGGACGGCCTCGGACAGGGCCCGGTTGCGCGAGACGACGTTCCGGGTGACCTCCAGCTCGTCCAGGGCGAGTTCGACGTCCCGGCGCTCGTCGAAGTACGGCTCGAAGCACGGCCAGTGCTGCACCATCAGCTCGCGCAGCTGCGGCAGGGTGAGGAAGCTGAGGACGTTGTCGTCGGCCGGGTCGAGCAAGTAGCCCTTGCGGCGGCTGACTTCGCGTACGGCGACCGCGCGCTGGACCCACTCCTGTCCGGCGGGGCCGGCGGCGGCGACCACCCACTCGTCGCCGTGGACGGGTTCGTAGATGGGGCGCAGAACGGCGGCCACGACGGCCCGCAGCCGCTGTTCGACGAGGTTCAGCCAGATGTAGGCCCGCCCGGCCCGCTGGGCGCGGGTACGGACCTCGCGCCAGGCGTCGGCGTCCCAGTCCAGCTCCGGTCCGATGGTGGCACCCGCGTCCATCGGCCGTGCCAGGGACACCGTGCCGGGCGGGGCGTCTGCGGAGTTCCCCTCGTGACCCTCGTCACCAGGGGGCAACTCCAGCCCTCCCGAGCCCACCCGCGCACCGCCTTCCGCTCCCCCGAGCACTCCCCGTCCCAACGATCAAGGAAGGGTACTCCGGGAGCGGTGGGCGGTGCAGCAGGATGGACAGGTCGTTTCTCAACTACCGTTCGGCGGACGTCCGTTCTCACCGCTGAGGGCGGGCGGAGTGAGCGGATTCATAGCGGTGACGTCCCGCGGGGCGATCGAGAAGCCCTGCCAGTGGACCGGCATCGGCTGCTGGTCCTCGTCCCTGGCTATGTGGTGGAAGCCGACGTTCACCCAGGCCACGGGGTGGGTGAGGGTCTGCCCGTTCACCCACTTGTCGACGGACTTGGGATGGGTCCGGGCGCAGCGCGGGTTGTTGCTGGCGAACAGCTCGCACTTGTCGTACTGGGTGAAGTAGACGTCGTGCTGGGTGAAACCGCGGCCCGGGTAGCGGGTGGTGGGGCCGGGGACGATCTCGTACGACCGCGCGTGCCCGTCCTTGTTCTTGCCGGTCGCGCTGACCATGCGCCACCAGCGATAGGCCTTGGCGTCACCGGCGCGTTCCTTGGTGACCTGGGTGCGGGTGGTCTTGGTGGTCGGGGTCAGCCGGCCGCGGGTGGTGACGGCCGAGTCGTACTGCTCGACCCGGTTCCTGGTGGAGCCGTCGAGGGCGAAGTCGAGCCGCCAGAAGGCGTTGTGGCTGTGGCTGGTGGCCTTGCCCTTGGCGCCCTGGCCGATGGGCCAGCCGCGCCCGTCACCCGCGTCGTAGTCGAACGGCGAGAGGCTGCCGGTCGCGCCGACGTTCATGTTGATGGTGCCGTCGTCCTGGAAGCGCCACTCGGTCATGTACTCGTACCAGCCGACCTGGTTGACCGTGTAGACGAGCAGGTCCTTGCCCTGGGCCTGGTAGACCTTGTTCCCGGTGTCGCTCTGCATGCGGTAGGCGTGGCCGCGGGAGCGCGTGGTGGTGCACAGGCCCTTGACGTTCGGGTTCTCGCCGGGGTACTGGTCCGGGATCTTGACCGTCTTGATGGTGCCGCCGGGGCACTCGGCCGCCGCCAGCGGCATCAGGTCCTTGGCGAAGTCCTGACCCGTGAGGTCGTCGTACTCCTCCTTCCCGTCGTCGTACGGGACGTGGATCTGACCGAGCCGAGCGCTGTTGAGGACCTTGATCGGCTTGGTCTCGCCCTTGGGCTGGTAGGAGACGTCGTCCAGGACGAGGCCGGCCATGCCGTCGTAGCGCCAGCACATCCGCCAGGTCGTGCCGGTGGAGAGCTTCTGCTCGATGCGGTAGGCGGCGCTGCAGTCGGCGGCGGCCGCGGCGGCTCTCGGCTGGGCGGCGGCCGGCCCCGTGCCGGTGGTCAGTCCGGCGCCCAGGGCGGCCACAGCGAGGCCGAGGGCGGCCGACCGTGTTCGGGCACGGCTGAATCTGTTCACGCGCATGAAGAAGTGACTCCCTCGCAGGAGGTGCGGGTACGAAAGGTGGACGGAGGTCGGACCGATGTCGGACGAGGGCCGGGTCAGCGGTCGAGTTCGGCGACCTTGCGGGCGCTCAGGTCGATCACCAGGGACCTGGTGTCGATCCACGGGCCGTTCTTGACCTTCGGGAACAACCGCACGCAGCGGTGCTCGCCGCACTTGTCCAGTACGGCGGGCTGGGCGCCCGGCGTGGACCGGTAGACGCCGCCGCTCAGCCTCAGCTGGTCCGGGGAGGTGAGCTCCTTGCCGGTGGCGTCCTTGTAGTCCGCCCTGAGGCCGGCGCCCAGCGGGTCAGCGATCAGGAGGCTCGCCGCCTCGATGCTCTCGGCCCGGCTCGGCGGCGGCTGGACGCCCTGCTGCTCGGTGGTCCGGACGACCTTGCCGGCATCGAGGTCGACGGTCCTGGTGACGAGGGTGTCGTCCCGGTAGTCGTAGTACGTCACCTCGGCGCGCCGGGGCGCGTCCGTGGCGTCGGCCTCGTCCGCCTCCGGTTCGGCGAGATCGACGGTGAGGCGCTGCGGGCCGCGCTCGCCCTCGACGTCCTCGCTCGCGTTGAACATCTGCCGGTTCACGGCGATCTGTTCGACCCGCTCGATCTCGTCGTCGGTCAGCGGATCGCTGCCCGTGCCCTTCTCGCCTTCGGCCGGGGCCTGCTCGACCACACCGGGCGCGACGGCCGCGCCCTGCTCCCGGCCCTCGCCCTGGCCCTGTCCCGTCTGCTGTGTGGACTGGCTGCCCGCCCGTCCACCGGTCGTTTCGTCGGCCCCCGCCGATCCCGGCAGGGTGATGGCGACCATCGCGGCGGTCGAGACCACCGCGACGGCCGTACCGGCCACCACCTTGCCGAGGTGACGGTGCACTGCGTCGCGCACGTCTTCCCCCTGCTCCCCCAGGATCCCGGGAGTGCGAAATTGCCCCACTGCTTCGGCATACCGGCCGCATGAGACGGGGTATGCACTGGTCGCTCGGTAAGAGGGAGCCACGTCATAGGTGGTTCCATCACTTTCGTGGACACTCGGGGTCAAGGCCCCCGGCGGCGCGCGACACCTGGAAGAGTCGTATCCATGCAGGTCTGGCCTGGAGAGGCGTATCCGCTCGGCGCCACGTATGACGGCGCCGGCACCAACTTCGCGGTCTTCACGGAAGCCGCGGAACGAGTAGAGCTGTGTCTGCTGCACGACGACGGCTCGGAGACGGCGGTGGAACTGCGGGAGAGCGACGCGTTCGTACGGCACGCGTACCTGCCCGGCGTCATGCCGGGACAGCGGTACGGCTTCCGTGCGCACGGGCCGTACTCCCCCGAGCGCGGTCTGCGCTGCAACTCGGCGAAGCTGCTGCTCGACCCGTACGCGCGTGCGATCAGCGGCTCGATCCACTGGGGCGAGGAGGTGTACGGCTACCACTTCGACGCGCCCGAGCGGCGCAACGACCTGGACTCGGCGCCGCACACGATGACGTCCGTCGTGGTCAATCCGTACTTCGACTGGGGCGACGACCGGCGGCCGCGCACCGAGTACCACCACACGGTGATCTACGAGGCCCACGTCAAGGGCCTCACGATGCGGCACCCGGGGCTGCCGGAGGAGCTGCGCGGCACCTACGCGGCCCTCGCGCATCCGGCGATCATCGAACACCTGACCGAGCTGGGCGTGACGGCGCTGGAGCTGATGCCCGTACACCAGTTCGTGAACGACCACCGGCTGGTCGACATGGGCCTGAACAACTACTGGGGCTACAACACCATCGGGTTCTTCGCCCCGCACAACGCGTACGCCTCCTGGGGCGACCGCGGCCAGCAGGTCCTGGAGTTCAAGTCGGCGGTGCGGGCGCTGCACGAGGCCGGCATCGAGGTCATCCTGGACGTGGTCTACAACCACACCGCCGAGGGCAACCACCTGGGCCCGACGCTGTCCTTCAAGGGCCTCGACAACCCGCAGTACTACCGGCTGACGGAAGACCCCCGCTACTACATGGACACGACAGGAACCGGGAACTCGCTGCTCATGCGGTCCCCGCACGTCCTGCAGCTGATCATGGACTCGCTGCGGTACTGGGTGACCGAGATGCACGTCGACGGGTTCCGTTTCGATCTCGCGGCCACCCTGGCGCGGCAGTTTCACGAGGTGGACCGGCTGTCGTCGTTCTTCGACCTGGTGCAGCAGGACCCGGTGGTCTCCCAGGTGAAGCTGATCGCCGAGCCCTGGGACGTGGGCGAGGGCGGCTACCAGGTGGGCAACTTCCCGCCGCTGTGGACGGAGTGGAACGGCAAGTACCGCGACACCGTACGGGACCTGTGGCGCGGCGAGCAGCGCACGCTGGCGGAGTTCGCCTCCCGGCTCACCGGCTCCTCCGACCTTTACCAGGACGACGGGCGGCGCCCGCTCGCCTCGATCAACTTCGTTACCTGTCACGACGGCTTCACGCTGCGTGACATGGTCTCGTACAACGAGAAGCGCAACCACGCCAACGGTGAGGACAACCGGGACGGCGAGAGCCACAACCGGTCCTGGAACTGCGGGGTGGAGGGCGAGACCGACGACCCGGCCGTGCTGGAGCTGCGGTCGAGGCAGATGCGGAACTTCATCGCCACCCTGATGCTCTCCCAGGGCGTCCCGATGATCAGCCACGGCGACGAGGTGGCGCGCACCCAGCGCGGCAACAACAACGCGTACTGCCAGGACAGCGAGCTGGCCTGGGTGCAGTGGCCGGACGCCGAGGGGCCCGAACGTGAGCTGCTGGACTTCACGCGCGCGATCGTGCGGCTGCGCAAGGAGCATCCGGTCTTCCGCCGGCGGCGTTTCTTCCACGGGCGGCCCGTGGAGGGCACGCACGACGAGTTGTCGGACATCGCCTGGTTCACTCCCGAGGGCAAGGAGATGACCCAGCGGGACTGGGACCGCTCGCAGGCGTCGGCGCTGACGGTGTTCCTGAACGGCAACGCGATCTCCGAGCCCGGCGCGCGCGGGGAGCGGATCACCGACGACTCGTTCCTGCTGATGTTCAACGCCTCGCCGAAGACCCTCGACTTCGTGGTGCCGGTCAACCATGGCCGGCAGTGGCAGGTACTGGTCGACACCGCCCGCACCGACGGGGTACCGCCCGGCACGGTGGCGAAGGTGCAGGCCGGGGACCGGCTGACCCTGGTGGACCGGAGCATGGTGGTGTTGCAGCGGCCGGTCTAGCCGGTGCCGCGCGGACGCGGATGGAGGCGGTGATGACACGAACGGCCGCGAGGCGGGTACGTAGGTCTGCATGACACCTGAGCGACCTGACCCGGCGGTGCCGTCGGCCACCTACCGGCTGCAGCTGCAGCCCGAGTTCCCGTTCTCGGCCGCGGCGGCGGCCGTGCCGTACCTGGCCTCGCTCGGCGTCTCGCACCTGCACCTGTCGCCGGTCCTCGAGGCCGTTCCCGGCTCGGCGCACGGCTACGACGTCGTGGACCACGCGCGCGTGCGCGAGGAACTCGGCGGCGAGGAGGGGCTGCGGGCGCTGGCGCGCACCGCGCGGGAGCACGGGCTCGGCCTGGTGGTGGACCTGGTGCCCAACCACATGGCGATGGCACCCCGGCACAACCACGCCCTGTGGGAGGTCCTCAAGGAGGGCCCCAAGTCGCCGTACGCGCGCTGGTTCGACATCGACTGGGAGGCGCAGGACGGGCAGGTGCTGCTGCCGGTGCTGGGGAACCCGCTCGGCACGGAGATCGAGCACCTGGAGGTCGACGGGAGCCTGCTGCGCTACTACGACCACGTGTTCCCGCTGCGGGAGGGCACCGAGGAACTGCCGCTGCCACAGCTGCTGGACGCGCAGTGGTACCGGCCGGTGTGGTGGCGGCTGGCCCGTACGGAGCTCAACTACCGGCGGTTCTTCAGCATTTCGGAGCTCATCGGGGTGCGGGTCGAGGACCCGGAGGTGTTCGGGGCCACCCATGCCAAGATCCTGGAGCTGCTTCACGAGGGAGTGATCGACGGCCTGCGCATCGACCACCCCGACGGCCTCGCCGACCCCGACGCCTACCTGCTGCGGCTGCACGAGGCGACCGGCGGCCGCTGGACGGTCGTGGAGAAGATCCTCGCGGACGGGGAGCCCCTGCCGGCCTCCTGGCCCGTCGCGGGCACCACCGGCTACGACGCCCTGCGGCACGTCGACGGTCTCTTCGCGGACCCGGCGGGGGCCGGGGAACTTCTCGGGCAGTACCGGCGGTTCGCGGCCCCGCAGACGGACCGGGGCGGGGACTGGGACGCGACCGTGCGGCGGGCGGCGTACAAGGTGCTCACGCACGAGCTGGCGGCGGAGACCGACCGGCTGACCCGGGCGGCGAGCCGCCTGTGCGCCCTGTCGCCCGATCCGGCACTGCGCGACCGGGCACCCTGGGCGCTGCGCACCGCGCTCCAGGAGCTCCTGGTCCGCCTGGAGGTCTACCGGCCGTACGCCTCCGGGGACGCAGCCCGGGTCGTCACCGAGGAGGCCGCGGCCGAGGCCCGGCTCGCCTTCGTCGTCCCCGAGGAGGCCGGTGCGGTCGACGTCGTACGCGACCTGGTGCTCGGTCGTTACGGCGACGGTCCCGGGCACGTCGAGTTCCGGACCCGGTTCGCGCAGACCTCGTCGGCACTGCGCGCCAAGTCCGTGGAGGACACGGCGTTCTACCGCTACGTGCCGCTGCTGTCGGCGACCGAGGTGGGCGGGAACCCGGGGAGCCCGGCCGTGTCCCCGGAGGACTTCCACGCCTACTGCGCGCGCGTGCAGCGCGACTGGCCGGCGTCCGGGACGGTCGTGTCGACCCACGACACCAAGCGCAGCGCCGACGTACGGGCGGCGCTCGCGGTGCTCACCGAGTGCCCGCAGCGCTGGGCCGACGTCCTCGCCGAGGTCACCCGCACCGGCGAGGGCGTGCCGGACGCGCAGCTCGCCTGGGCGGCCTGGCAGACGGTGTTCGGGCTGGGCCCGGCGGCCCCGGAGCGCGTCCAGGAGGCCCTGCTGAAGCACGTGCGCGAGGCCGGCCTGTACACGAGCTGGACGGAACAGGAGCCCTCGTACGAGGAGGCGGTGGCGGCGTTCGTCGCGGCGGGGCCGTGCGGGGCTCCGGGCGAGCACGTGACAGCCTTCCGGAGCCTGCTGGAGCCCCACATCCTGGCCAACCTGCTCGGCACCGCCCTGGTCCACCTGACGATGCCGGGTGTGCCGGACCTCTACCAGGGCACGGAGAGCGAGTACCGCGCCCTGGTCGACCCGGACAACCGCCGGCCCGTGCGGTTCCCCCCGGAGAGCCCCGGCGCCAAGGACGCGCTGACGCGCGCGGCACTGGGTCTGCGCGCCCGACGCCCCGATGCCTTCGGCGACTCGGCGACTTACGCGCCCCTGGCCGCCGAGGGCCCGGCGGCGGCCCACTGCGTGGCGTTCACGCGCTCGGGAGAGGTCCTCACAGCCGTGACCCGGTTGTCGCTGCGGCTGGCGGAGGCGGGCGGCTGGCGGGACACCGTGCTGCCGCTGCCGGCGGGCCGGTGGGCCGACGTCCTGACACCGGGACGGGAGTTCTCGGGTCACGCGCGCGTGGCGGAGCTTTTGGAGGGGTTGCCGGTGGTGCTGCTGGAGCGGGTGGGCTGAGGCGGGCAGGAGGTGTGCCGCGGTGGCTTCTCGCCCGGCGTGCACCACTCGCCGCCCGCCGTGGCCCCGTCCTCGCGACCGGCGTGCACCCGCGCGCGCTCCCGGGGCTCGTGGCGGAGGGCCGGCGCGTGGTGGTGGCCGCGGGAGCGCTGGAGCAGCTCGACGGGGGCGTACGGGTGCGTGGACACGCGACGGTGAGTCGCTGCTGCCGGCGTCGGCAGCACCCACCCACCGGGTGCTGTAGGCGTCGGCAGGGTTGGACCGTGACCACACCGAGTGCAAGGGCTTACTGCCCTGGCGTGCCGAGCTCGCGCAGGCCCGTCGGCACCTGCTGACCTGCCCGTCGGCGGTCAATGCCTCCGGGCGCCCCCTGGAGCCTCCCCCGAGGCGTCCTTGACACGTCAATGACAGCGTGGGCTACTGCGATTGCGAAGCCGGGCGGATGTGACGGGGGTGAGTCTCCTGCCGGAGCTGCGCTACCCCACGGTGAACGAACTGGTCGCGTCCGCTCGGGCGTTGGCCGCCCACCGGCCCGGCGTGTGCGCCCTGAGGCAGGTGGGTGTCTCCCGCGCGGGCAGACCCCTGCAACTGCTCTCCATAGGGCACGCCCGCCGTGCCGTGCTGGTGGTCGCGGGCGCCCACTCCAACGAACCGACCGGAGGCTCCACGCTCCTCGCGGTCGCCGAACGGGTGCTGGCGGAGCGGGAGTTGCGCGACGGCACGTCCTGGCACTTCCTGCTGTGCGCCGATCCCGACGGGGCGAGCCTCCATGTCACCCCGGCGCCGCGCAGCCTGCTCGACTACCACCTCGGGTTCTTCCGGCCCGCGGGACCGGAGCAGCCGGAGTGGTCGCCCTCCGTGCTGCCTCCCGACCGGCTGCCGCCGGAGACGCGCGCCCTGACCGGGGTCATCGACGAGCTGCGCCCCTACCTCCAGGTGACCCTGCACGGGACCGATCTGGGCGGCAGCTGGGTGCAGTTGACGAAGGACGTGCCGGGCCTGGCCGAGCCGTTCGCCAAGTCCGCGGCGGAGCTGAACATCCCGGTGGAGACGGGTGCCTCGGACGCGGCGGGCTGGCCTGCCTCGGGGCCCGGCGTGCACGTCATGCCCGCGCCGGGCGCGGGTGCGGCCTACCCGAGCATGCCGGACGACGCCCGGCACAGCACCTGGTACCACACCCACCGGTACGGCGGTCTGACCGCGATCGTCGAGGTGCCGATGTGGGCGAGCGACCTGGTGGACGACCCGGTTCCGCATCCGGCGCCGGCCGCGGCGATGCGGCAGCTGGCGGGACGGCTGCTGCGCGACTCGCTGGAGGTGGAGCGGGTGCTCGCCGACGCGCTGCCGCGGTTGCGGTGCACTGACGGTCCCCTGCTGCGGGCCGCCAGGTGGGGGCTGGAGCTGGTGCCGGGGCTGGCCGCGGACCTGACCCACACCCCGCCCGCCGACGACACCAGGGCGTACGTCGGCAGTGTGGACGCCTTCGCGCGCCGCGTGCCGCTGCGGGCCGCGGCCATGCTGCTGAGGGTCCTGCGGGAGACCGACGACCGTGCGGCGCCGTGTCTCGAACGACTGGTCGCGACCTGGAGCCACGCCTTCGAGGAACGCTTCCGGGCCCGCTGGGTGCCCTTGGAGCACCAGGTCGAGCACCAGTCCCGCACGGTCGTCGCGGCGGCCCTGCACGCCCGCGACCGGGTGGTGTGAGACCGCTCCACGCGAGCGTGCCGCGTGTCCCGACACGCGGCCGTCACGACATGCGGCCGTCAGCCGTCCAGTGCGAAGACCGCCCCCGTCCGCGCCTGCAACACACAGGCGTTCGAGAAGGTCTCCTTGTACTCGACGGGCCGTCCGTGCCACTCCCCGCGCGCGTGGGCGGTCACCGGCGCGTAGATCATGGAGCAGTACACCTCTCGGGTGGGGACGGCGCGGATGTCGCCGTCGGCAGCCTCGAGTTGCGCGCAGGCCTCGGCGGCGCGCCGGTGGCCCTGCGGTGGGTCGCACAGCAGCAGGGTGCCGCGGGTGTCGCCGGAGCGGGTGTCGCCCTTGGTGAGCGTGACGAAGAGCCAGTCGCCCCGGGGGGCCTCCTGGGCCACCGCCCGCGCCGGGGCTGCGGTGGCGAGAAGGAGGGCGGCCGCCGCGAGCAGGCCGCTCCGTACTGCTTTCGATGTGGTGGTGTACGTCATTCCCGATGCATCGGCACGGCGGCCTCGGAACCCCAGCCCGACTCACCCGAACGGGAGCGCGCGGGCGCGTACCGTCCGGCGAGCTCGAAGGCGGCGAGGACGACCCGCGACTGGTACTCCACCTGGCGTGCGACGGGAATCCAGCGCGCCCCGCAGCCGTCGTGGTACTCCACGCACCACTCGTCGACCAGCCGGTCCAGTTCCGGCAGCGCGCCGGCCGGGTCGGTGCCGGCGCGGGTCACGAGCTGGTGCAGCAGCCCCGCCGTCCGCAGGGCGAGGCGTCGTCCGGCGATCCGCAGGGCCGTCAGGTGGGCGGTGCTGAGGGGTGGCAGCCGGCGCTCGCCCACGGCGACGTCGGGGTCCCACGCGTCGGCGAGGCCGGGGCAGACCAGCAAGTAGTCCTCGACCGGGGCGAGCAGGCGGGCCGTGTCCGGGGCGGCGGCGAGGTGGGGCCGGATCCGCGCGAGGATCCGCTCCAGGAGGTGCGCGTCGTGGCGCAGGGCGTTGCTGACGGTGCGCAGCACCGCGGCGGCGTCGGCGGGCGGCGCGCCGTCCTCCACGGCGGCCACGCCCCACATGGGCGCCTCGACGACGGCGGTCACCGTGCCGTGCCGGTGCGGGTGGAACCAGGTGGACTCGACGGCTGCCTCGGTGATCGCAGCGGCCAGGTCGGTCGGTCTGGGCGGCGGTATCCGGTAGACGGCGGGCCCGAGGTTCGGCCAGTACAGGGTGTCGTACGGGCCGAGTTCGCGCGGTATGCCGAGGCGGGCCGCGGTGTGCGCGACGCGCTGCGCGAGGCCGGGCAGGTCGCGGGTCAGCTCGACGAAGCCGCCGCCCACGTCCACGCCGTGCAGGGAGCACTGGAAGAAGGGCCGCAGTTCGTCCTGGAGGTCGAGCAGGGCCCGGGTTTCGGGCAGTACGGCGGCGGCCGCGCCGTCGGGCAGCCATTCGGGCTGTTCCAGGAAGCCGGGCCGGAAGAAGTTCCGGAAATAGTGGCCGAGGGTGTACGGGCCGCGCAGCCAGCGTTCGTTGCGGCGCAGGCCGTCGGGGTCGAGGCAGAGCAGCAGGTTCCAGGTGGCGTCGGCGCCCACGGTGAGCGTGGGGTCGGCGAGGGCGCGCTCGGCCAGCCGCAGGACGGTGGCGCCGCCCACGGGTTCGTTGGCGTGCGGGCCCGCCACGACGAGGGCCTGCCGGCTGCCGTGACCGACGGAGAGCAGCCACATGGGGGTGCCCGCGCGCGAGGTGCCCGCCCGGCGCAGTCGGGCGTCCTCGGGGTGGCGGGCGACGAGGGCGGCCGCCCGGGCGCCGAGTTCGTCGACGGTCGGGTAGCGGAGGAGTGGCGGCAGGGTGCACCTCCACAATGTGGTGCCGTCGGTTCACCTGGTGTACATGGTGTACGCACAGTCAGTCACGAGTTGACGGGTACGTCAACACCATGTGGAGCAAAGGGACTTGAGGCAGCACGGTGCGTAAAGCGTGGGCCAGGAGTAAGTGTTGGCTCAGTGGACTCAGTGGGTGGAGAGCCGGAACCCCATCCGCCCGAACCCGACCTGATCGCCCTCGCGGACCACGGCGGCGCCGATGACCCGTCGCCCGTTCACGGTGGTGCCGTTGGTCGAGCCGAGGTCGCGCAGCACCCACATGCCGCCCTGTCGGCTGAGTTCGGCGTGCACCCGGGACACCGTCTCGTGGGTCAGACGCAGCCCGTTCGCGGGGTCGCGGCCGATCCGCAGGGCGTGGCCGTTGCCGGGGTGGGGCAGCAGCAGCTTGGGCAGCCGCTCGGCCTGCCAGGCCCTGCGCAGCCGTACGGTGAATCCGGAGACCGCCTCCACGGTGCCGAACACCATGCGGGAGAGGCGGCTCTCCGTGGGGAGGTCGGCGGTGAGCGCCGCGAGTTCGTCGGAGCGGCGGGCCGAGAGCGCCAGTTCCATCCGCCGGACGAACGTGTCGTGCGAGAGCCGTCCCATGGCGACGCCGTCACGGAGCACCTGCAGCGCCTTGTCGCGCTCCGCGTCGGACAACCGCGCGGGGTACGTGTTGAACTCGAAGGACGACGTCACGTTCGTGATTGTCGGCCAGTGAACGCCGGGTGTCCAGAAAACGGGGAAACGGCCGCCACACACGCCCACCTGGCGACACCTGCCGCAATGGGGCGGATTCATCGGCACTTTGATCGCGTTTGAAGCACGATGGACGGGCTACATCACTGAGCAGACGAAGGGGGCCCTCCGTGCAGTTCGAGGTGTGGGCACCGCAGGCCGATCGTGTGACGCTCCATTGCGATGGCGCCACGCGCGCGCTGGAGCGCGATCCGGCGCGCGTGGGCTGGTGGCGGACAGACGCGGAAGCGCGGGACGGCACGCGGTACGGCTTCGCGGTGGACGACGGCCCCGTACTGCCCGACCCGCGGTCGCGCCGGCAACCGGACGGCCCGGACGGGCTGAGCGCGGTCGTCGAGCACGACCGGTACGCGTGGCGCGCCCGGTGGCCGGGCCGACCGCTGCCGGGCGCGGTGCTGTACGAGCTGCACGTGGGCACGTACACGCGCGAGGGCACCCTGGACGCCGCGGCCGAGCGGCTCGGGCACCTCGTCGAACTGGGCGTCACGCACGTCGAGTTGATGCCGCTGTGCCCCTTCCCCGGGCGCCACGGGTGGGGGTACGAGGGCGTCTCGCTGTGGGCCGTGCACGAGCCGTACGGCGGCCCCGAGGCGCTGAAACGCTTCGTCGACCGGGCGCACGAGCTCGGTCTGGGCGTGGTCCTGGACGTGGTGCACAACCACCTGGGCCCCTCCGGCAACTACCTCCCCGCGTTCGGCCCGTACTTCACGGACACCCACCACACGCCCTGGGGTTCCGCGGTGAACCTGGACGCGCCCGGTTCGGACGAGGTGCGGGCGTACCTGCTGGACAGTGCGCTGGCGTGGCTGCGCGACTACCGGATCGACGGGCTGCGCCTGGACGCGGTGCACGCGCTGGCGGACACGCGCGCGTGCCACTTCCTGGAGGAACTGTCCACGGCCGTGGACGGCCTCGCCGACGACCTGGGCCGGCCGCTGTTCCTGATCGCCGAGTCGGACCTGAACGACCCGCGGCTCGTCACCCCGCGCGCGGAGGGCGGCCTCGGGCTGCACGCGCAGTGGAACGACGACTTCCACCACGCCCTGCACGCCGCGCTGACCGGCGAGTCCCAGGGCTACTACGCCGACTTCGCGCGCGCCCCGCTCGCGGCGGTCGCCAAGACCCTCACCGGCGGATACTTCCACGACGGCACGTACTCGAGCTTCCGGGACCGCCGCCACGGGCGCCCCCTGGACCGCAACCGCGTGGCGGCGCACCGGCTCCTCGGCTACACCCAGACCCACGACCAGGTCGGCAACCGCGCGCAGGGCGACCGCCTGGCCGCGGCCCTCTCCCCCGGTCTGCTGGCCTGCGCGGCGACGCTGACGCTCACCTCTCCCTTCACGCCAATGCTGTTCATGGGCGAGGAGTGGGCGGCCGGCACGCCCTGGCAGTTCTTCACCGACCACACCGATCCCGAACTCGCCGAGGCCGTACGGAAGGGCAGGCGACGGGAGTTCGCCCCGCACGGCTGGGCCGAGGAGGACGTCCCCGACCCGCAGGACCCCGCGACCCGTGACCGCTCCTGCCTCGACTGGTCCGAGCCCGAGAACGAGCCCCACGCGCGCGTGCTGGCCTGGTACCGCCGGCTCATCGCCCTGCGGCACGAGCACGCGGACCTCACGGATCCGGATCTGGCCGACACGAAGGTGGCCTACGACGAGGAGGGCCGCTGGCTCGCCTTCCGGCGCGGTGACATCCGGGTGGCCGTGAACCTGGCCGAGGAGCCGGCGGCGATCCCCCTCGGCTCCCGCCCCGCGCAGGTCCTCGCCGCCTGGGAGCCCGTCGAGGCGCCGGGCACGGACGGGGCGCTGCACGTGCCCGGCCAGTCGTGCGTGGTGCTCCTGCAGGACTGAGTCCGTCCGGCTCGTCGCACCCCGGCGGCGGACCGGACGGCGGCCCCGGACCGGAAACCGGACAGCCCCGTACCGCTGCTCCTACTCGTCCGTCTCCTCGTCCCGCAGTTCCGTCACCCGTTCCAGCAGGATCGCCTCCCAGGCCCGCCGCAGCCGGGTCCTGAGGAGGGGCAGGGGGGTGTCGTCGCGGCCCTGAAGGCGGGCGGCGAGGTGGACGACCGTGTCGCAGCGGGCCAGCCAGAGGCCGCGCAGACAGGGGCGGGCGCCGTAGCCGGCGAGGGTGGCGGCACGGACGGCGGCCGGGGAGCCGACGGCGCGGGCGAGGCCGGCGATGTCCTCGGCGGGGTCGCCGATGACCGCGTCGGTCCAGTCCAGGACCCCGCGCACCCGGCCGTCGGCGCTGACCACGAGGTGGTCGCCGGTGAGGCCGTGGTGGACGAGGACCGCGGAGCCGGACTGGGCGGCGAGCTGGACCGCGGCCGGGGCCGTGAGCTGCTGGAGGCGGGCGGGGTCGAACTCGTCGGCCGCGGCGAGGCGCCCGGCCGCGCGCTCGGCCTCCCGGCGCAGTCCCTCCAGGGAGCGCGGGCCGGTGCGCGGCACCCCGAGCGCCTCCGCCTGGCGGACCGGCACCTCGCGCAGGCCCGTGAGCAGCCCAGCCAGGTCGGCCTCGCCGACGGCGGACACGTCGTGCTCCTCGCCCGAGCCGCCGGGCACCCTGGTGTCCAGCGTGTACGTCAGTCCGGGCGCCCACTCGCCGTGCGCCACGCTCGTCGGCACCGCGACCGGCAGGTGGGGCCGGACGAGGTCGCGCAGGCGCAGTTCGCGGCGTCGGCGGACCGCGGCCTCGCGGTCGGGGGCGAGGCGCAGCACATGGCGCGTGCCGACCCACCAGGTGTCGGGCACGCCGCCCTCGACGACGGGCCGGACGTCGGGTCCGGCGGCGTCGGCCGCGCTCTCCTTGAGGAGCGTACGGACCAGCCGGCGGACGGTGTCCGCGGTGGGTGTCGGTGCCTGGGTCATGGTCGCGCCGTTGTCGTTCCTGGGGAGGTAGGGGCTCCTGCTCCTGCTGGTGTCACCGCTGCTGCGTCGTGTCAGTCCACTGTCACCATCTCGCGGGTCGTGTCGTTGAGGCGGCGGCCGCCGTCCCCGGTCACCGTGACGATGTCCTCGATGCGTACCCCGAACCGGCCGGGCAGGTAGATGCCGGGTTCCACGGAGAAGCACATTCCGGGCACGAGGGGCTGTTCCTCGCCCTCGATCATGTACGGCGGCTCGTGCGTGGTGACGCCGATGCCGTGGCCGGTGCGGTGGATGAAGTACTCGCCGTACCCGGCGTCGGCGATGACCGCGCGGGCGGCCCGGTCGACCTCCTGGCAGGCGACGCCGGGCCGTACCGCCGCGAAGCCCGCCTCCTGGGCCTCGCGCACGAGGTCGTGCACCCGGCGCTCCTCGTCGGAGGGTTCGCCGACGTGGACCGTGCGGGAGGTGTCGGAGCCGTAGCCGTCCTTGAGGCCGCCGAAGTCCAGGACGACCATGTCGCCGTGCTCGACGACCCGGTCGCCCACCTCGTGGTGCGGGTCGGCACCGTTCGGGCCGGAGGCGACGATGGTGAAGTCGACCTGCTGGTGCCCGTGTTCACGCAACAGCCGGCTGAGGTCCGCGGCGATCTCGGACTCCCTTCGGCCCTCGAAGGGGACGTTCCGGATCTCCTCGAAGGTCGCGTCCGCGGCCGCGCCCGCGGCCGCCATCAGCTCCAGCTCCGCCGCGTCCTTGACGGCGCGCAGCATCGGCAGGGCCTCGGTGAGGGACGCGTAGGAGGTGCCGGGCAGGGCCCTCTGCAGTCCCAGGAGGTGCATCGCCCAGGCGTTGTCGCTGACGCCGAAGCTGCCGGAGGCGTCGAGGATCGCGGCGGTGGCGGCGTAGGGGTCCTTGCCGTCGGTCCAGTCCCGCAGGGTCATGGCGGACGCGCCGGCCGCCTTGGCCGCGTCGGGGGCCTCCAGGGCGGGGACGACGAGGACGGGGTCCTGTCCCGGGGCGAGGACCAGCAGGGTGAGCCGTTCGGTGGCCGCGGGGGGCGCGTAGCCGGTGAGCCACACCAGGTCCGGTCCCGGTGCGACCAGCAGTCCGGCCAGCCCGGCGTCGGCGGCCGCCCTCGCCGCCCGCTCCATACGGGCCCTGTAGTCGTCGGCGGTGAAGGGCGCGGCCGTACTGCCGGTCATCCGGGCCTCCCGGGGCGGGTGAAGGGACTACGGGCAGCATCCTGCCCGGACAGCGGGGGCAGCGCGACCGGTTGTCAGGTCTTTCGGCGCAGTGTCGCCCACCCTGCCTAACGGCTGTGCGTTGCACAACCATTAGCACTAATGGTTAGATCCCATCACTCCATTAGACGTACTCCCCGGGAGGCAGCCGTCGTGCTCGTACTCGCCCACATCAGCGATCTGCATCTGGACGGAAGCACCCGGGCGACCGAGCGCGCGGAGCGGGTACGCGACCGGCTGTGGCGGCTTCCGGGACCGGTGGACGCGCTGCTGGTGACCGGGGACATCGCGGACCACGGCACGGAGGCCGAGTACGAGGAGGCCGCCCGCATCCTGGGGCTGCGCGAGGGCGACGCGCCGTTCCCGGTGCTGACCTGCCCGGGCAACCACGACAGCCGGGCGCCCTACCGCAAGGCCCTGCTGGGCCGGACCGCGGCCGACGGACCGGTCAACAGCGTGCACGTCTTCGACGACGGCGCCGTGCTGATGTGCGACTCCAGCATCCCGGGCAGCGACGAAGGCGCCCTGGACGAGGAGACGTACGACTGGATGGAGGCGACCCTCGACGAACTCGACGGGACCCTTCCGGTCCTGCTGGCCTTCCACCATCCGCCGGTCGCCCTGCACCATCCCCTGCCCGACGCGTATCGGCTGGGCCGCCCCGACCGGCTGGCGGCGCTGCTGGAGCGTCGGCCCGAGATCGCGGGGCTGATCACCGGGCACGCGCACACGCCCGCCGCCACCGCGTTCGCCGGGCGGCCGCTGGTCGTCGGGCCGGGGGTGACGTGGACGCTGCGGCTGCCCTGGGAGGGCGAGCAGGTCGCGGACCGGGACGCGCCGGTCGGGCTGGCCTTTCACGTGCTGGACGACGAGCGGCGGCTGACGAGTCACTTCCGGGTGGTCACGTGACCACGCCGGGGCGGACCGTCAACTGCTGGTAGCCACCGCTGCGGTGACGCACCGTCAACACGACCGCCTTGCCGGGACGGGCTGCCGCGACCACTCGGGCGAGGTCGGCCGCCGAGTCGACACGGGTCCGGCCGAACACGAGGAGCAGGTCGCCTCGGACCAGGCCCGCCGTGTACCCCGGGCCGGGGACATGGACGCCGACGACCAGGGCGCCCGCCTTCTCGGCGTCCACGACCTCCAGGCCGAGGGTCGCTCGGACAGGCGCCGGAGAGGCGGTCGTGGCCGACGCGGAGGAGCCGGGCCGCGCGGAGGCGGACATGCTCCCCCGGACGCCCGGTGCTCCGGGCCCCGCCTGTCCCTGCTGTCCGGCCTGTCGCTGGAGTTCGGCGACCTTGCTCATGCCGATCACCGTGGCGCCGACCGTTCCGAGACCGATCCCGGACAGCACCAGGACCGTGCCGGCGAACACGCCGAACAGCAGGGTCCGCAGCCGTCGGCCACGCCGGCGCGCGGCGTGCGGGCGCCGGGCCGGCCCGGACCTGGTGTCGCCGGGTTTCTGGCCGGGCATCGGCTTGGGTCGCAACGCAGTCTGTTCCATCGATCGCCTCCGGTTGTTGATCTACCCGGCACACCGGCGCCCGACGAGCCACGAACGAGTGAGACTGACCCTCGGTCAGGAGCGGGAAGGTACTCACGCCCGTCGCGACAACACCTCCACCAGCCGAGCCGCCGCTCCCCGCGGCGCCCCCGCGTGCACCAGTTCCGTCCGGTGAACGACCCGCGGCTCGGTGACCGGGACGGCGACCGCGCCCGGCACGCCGATCGCCGCCGACCGGGGCAGCAGGGTCAGGCCGTGGCCCGCGGCGGACAGGGCGGTGAGGACGCGCACGTCGGTGCCCTCGTAGCGCAGGGCGGGGCGGAAGCCGTGGCCGCCGCCTGCCGCACGGAGCTGGGCGAGGGGCAGGCCCGCGTCGGGTGCGTGCAGCCAGCGCGCGTCGGCGAGGTCCGTGAGGCGCAGCCCGGTGCGCCGGGCCAGCGGATGGGTGTCGGGGAGCAGGACGCACACAGGCTCCTCGTCGACGGAGTGCGTGGTCAGCGGGGCCACGTCGGGCAGCCGCAGCGGGTCGCTGGGCGCGGCCAGTCCGTCGAACAGGCCCAGGTCGGCCGTGCCGGTGGCGACGGCCGCCGGTACCCCGTCGCGGGCCAGCACCCGGACCGTCACACCGACCGCGGGCAGCGCGGCGACGGCACGCGGGCCGAGGGCGGTCGGTGCGACGGCGAGCGTCAGCCCCGGCTCGGGCGTACCGGCCATCCGTACGACGTCCGCGCGGGCCGCCTCCAGGCGCAACAGCAGCGGGCCCGCGTGTTCGAGGAGCCGTTCACCGGCCGCCGTGGGTGCGACCGGGCGGCGGGTGAGCAGCGGTGCGCCCAGGTCCTGTTCGAGCGCCGCGATGTGCTGGGACACCGCCGACTGGGTGTAGCCGAGCGTGCGGGCGGCCTTTGAGAAGGAGGCGAGCCGGGCGACGGTGACGTACGTACGCAGCAGGTGCGGGTCCATGTGCGCCAGGATCCCGCACCCCATCAGCTTCGCTTATCGCGGATGCAGAAATCATCGTTGGACGTGAACTGCGGCCCCGCCCAGGATGAGTCCATGACCACCACAGCCCGGCTCGCCCTCGTCGGCGACCGCTCCCCCGACGTCGTGTCGCACACCCGGATCCCGCTCCTTCTCGACGCCCTCGCCGAGCGCGACCGGATCGTTCTGGACGCCTACTGGGTGCCGTCCGAGGAGGCGGAGGACGAGGACGCCGTACGCGGGTTCGACGCGGTGTGGGTCGTGCCCGGCAGCCCGTACCGCAGCGAGACGGGCGTGCTCGCCGCGATCCGTACCGCGCGCGTGGCGGGCATCCCGTTCCTGGGCACCTGCGGCGGGTTCCAGCACGCGCTGCTGGAGTACGCCCGTGACGTGTGCGGGCTGACCCGGGTGGCGCACGCCGAGAACGACCCCGACGCCGACGACTTCCTCATCGAGCCGCTGGCCTGTTCGCTCGCCGGCCACGAGGCCGTCGTGAGCGTCGAGCCCGGTTCGCTCGCCCAGTCCGTGATCGGCTCGGAGCGCACGGTCGAGCGCTACTTCTGCGCGTACGGCCCCACGCGCCACCTCGACACGCTGCGCGCGCACGGCCTGCGCTTTTCCGGGTACGACGTGGACGGCCATGTCCGGATCGCCGAACTCCCGGGCCACCCCTTCTTCCTGGCCTCCCTCTTCCAGCCGGAGCTGTCCGGCGACGGCTCGCGCCCGCACCCGGTCGTCCGGGCGCTGGCGCGAGCGGCGGTGGAGCACGCGGCGCGGGCCGCGGGACAGCCCGTCTGACGCCTGGCCGTCAACCGACCGGCACGGCGGGAGCCCGGTCCGGCAGGAACCCGTGGGCGCGGCCGGCCAGCCACTCGGCCTTGTAGCGGTCGACCTCGCGATGCCAGTTCAGGATGCCCGCCATCCAGTTCTGCAGGTCGAGCACATAGCCCTGCATGACCTCGCGCGCCTCGGCCGAGAGCGCGAAGTCGTCGTACACGATGGGCAGTTCGTGCGCGGCGACGTGCTCGAACTGCCGCATCCGCTGGGTCATCAGGTCGTGGACGACGCCGAGCGCGGTCGGGTAGTCGCAGCCGAAGAAGTTCTGCACGACGAGGATCGCGTTGTGGATCTCGCCCTCGTACTCGATCTCCTTCTGGTACGAGAAGACGTCGTTCAGCAGGCACGCGTAGTCGACGGCTGCGTTCTCCAGGGAGCGGACGGGTCCGGTGCGGTAGATCTCCGGCGGGACGGCGGGGCCGTGGCCCATCCGGCACAGGCTCATGGTGAGGTCCGAGCCGAAGGTGGCGCGGCGCATCTCCAGGTAGTCGACGGGGTCGGGGACGCGGTTCTGGATCTGGTTGGACACCTCCCAGACCCAGCTCTCGGTCATCACGTTCACCGAGTCCTTCAGGCCGCGCCGTTGGTCGGGGGTCATCTTTGCCGTCGTCCGCGCCCACAGGTCGACGAGTCCGCGCTCCATGGCGTTGAGCGGGACGGGGACCTCCTCGCCGTCGACGGACATGCAGTCCGACAGGCGCTGGGTGGTCACCCTGGCGGTGGCCAGGTCGCGGCGGTGGCCGAAGACCAGCGGGTAGTAGTCGTCGCCGTACGTCCCCCAGGCGAGCCACTGCGAGCTGAGGTCGAGGGCCTCGGGCGTCGCGTCCGGGTCGAGGCCCGCCGCGCACAGCGGAAGGTCGTACGCGGCGAGCTTGTCCTCGTCCCAGACGCCCTCCTGGAGGATGCCCACGGAGTTCACCCAGTCGGTGAGGCGACCGCGAGCGCCCTGCAGATGCGGGCTGAGTTCGAGAGGGAAGGGCATGTAGAAGTCGGGCAGCAGGGAGGGGCCGACCTTCTGGAAGGGCACGTGCGTGTAGGCGCGCAAACGTTCCACGCCGGCCGACGCGAGCAGCGCGCGGACGTCGGCGGCGGAGGTGCCGGGGCCGGTCGGTCCCTGCCAGGGCGCGGTGGACCGCGCGCGTGCGTTCATGTACCGGCTGGAGCGCATGTGCCATTCGTGGCCGCCGGACTGCCAGTCCTGCAAGCCCTGCGCGTACCTGGCGACCGCGGCGACCTCGGCCGGCGCGAGGCCCTTCTCCAGGGCCAGTGCGGGCACTTCGGTGACGGCGGTGTGCTCGAACTGGTGGAGCCGCGAGGTGAGAACGTCGTTGACGGTGTCGGCGGCCTCCTGGGTGGTGCAGCCGAAGAAGGTCTCCAGGACGAGCACGCCGTTGCTGAGCTCGCCCTCGTCCTCGACCTCCCGCTGGTAGGAGAACAGGTCGTTGCGCAGGTGGACGCCGTCGGAGAAGGTCTCCATCAGCACCCTGAGCGGCCTCGACCCCGCGACGGACGGCGGCACTTCGGCGGTCGCGTACTCCACGAGTCCGGCCGACCAGGGAGCGCCGCCCACCTTGCGGCGCATCTCGATGTACTCGACGGGGTTGGCGATCCGCCCCTCGTTGATGTTGGACAGCTCCCACAGGGACTCGTTGAGCAGATGCTCGGTGGCCACGGCGAAACGGCGGCGCCAGTCCACGGACATCGACGGCACCGTACGCGTCCACAGGTCGGCGAGGCCCGCCTCGACCGGGTTCCGCGGCTCGGGCATCGGCGTCGACAGGTCCATCGGCATGAACAGCGGCAGCCGGTCCAGGTAGGCCTTGCCGCCGGCGCGGTCCTGCGTGCGCTTGAAGATCTCCAGGAAGTGGTCGTCGAAGAAGAAGACCCACACGTACCAGTCGGTGATCAGCGAGAGGGCGGGTCCGTCGCAGTCGGGGTGGGTGTAGGCGCAGAGCAGACCGTAGTCGTGCGCGTCGAGGTCGGCCTGCTCCCAGATTCCGGATCCCTCCAGCATGCCCATGTCGCGCGCCCACCGGGTCGAATGCGCGCGGGCCTCGTCGACATGGGGGTTCAGCCGCGCGGCATACGGCATGTAGAAGTGCGGGAGTTCGAAAGGCTGCTGCGTCATGGCCGGGCCCTACCCAGGGCCCTGCGGGAGCATCCGGGAGCCCGGGGATGATCACACCATCGTGTGAATCTTGCCCTTACTCCCTGGGGATCTGGCCCTCACTCCTGGGAGAAGTGGGAGACGACCTCGTCGGCGACCCAGGCGAGCGCGTCCGGCAACGCGTCCGTGGCCACCGGCAGCCACAGCGAGCACGCGGCGAGCCCGGCGGCGGCCAGTTGACAGAGTTCCTCCCGCACGCTCTCCGCGGTCGCGTCCGCACCGCCCAGCGGACGCCCGGGCGGGGGCACGGCCGCAGCGAAGCCCGGCGGCAGCAGGAACTGCCCGGCGGTCAGCTCCAGCGGCGGCATGGCCGGGTCCCGCCCCGCCTCCTCCCCGAGTACGGCCAGCCGGTCCCGCACCTCGACGAGGCCGGCCGCCTCGAGACCGGCGCCGTGCCAGGCGTCGCCGTACCGCAGCGCGCGGCGCAGCGCCGCGTCGCTGTGTCCGCCGACCCACACCCCGGGACCGCCGCCCGTGCGCGGACGCACCCCGAGCCGCGGCTGCCCCTCACCGCCCCGCCACAGCCGCCGTACGAGGTCCAGCTGTTCGTCGGCGCGCCGGCCCCGCCCGGCGAACGCCACGCCCGCCGCGGCGAACTCCTCGGCGTCCCAGCCGGTTCCGATCCCCAGGGTGAAGCGCCCGCGCGAGAGGCGGTCGAGGGTGGCGGTCTGGTGGGCGACCACGACCGGGTTGTAGAGGGGAAGGATCAGGACGCTGGTCACCAGGCCGATCCGGGTGGTCGCTCCGGCCACGGCGGACAGGAGGACGAGCGGGTCCGGGGTGACGCCGAGGTTCCCGGCCAGCAGGTGGCTGCTCGCGACGACGTGGTCGAAGCCCAGCTCCTCGGCCCTGCGGGCCGTTTCCAGGACGCCGTCGAGCTCGCCCTCCCCCGCCGGCCACAGGCGGTGCGGTGCCACTCCGATGCGCATGCGACGGCTCCCTCGCTCGGTGTCACCGGGGACAACAACGCGACCACGGCCCCTCATCCCGCAGTTTCGGACTTCGCCACCGTTTTCAAATCCCCTCCCGTGCACGGGACATGAGACCCTGAAGTCGCGAGAGGGGTTCGGACGTAGCCGTCGAGGTGTGTGCCGACAGGGGGTCCTCGATGTTCGGGGCAGAATTGTTCACCCAGACCGCTGCCGCCGCCGCGGGCACGATGGTCGGACTGATGACCACGGACGCGTGGCAGGCGGCCCGGCAGAGGATCGGCCGGATCCTGGGGCGCGAGGGAGTGGCGGAGCTGGACCGGGCGCGGGCGGCCCTCGACGCCGCGCCGCCGGGCCGGCAGGAGATCATCCTGCGCGAGCAGCGGGAGCGGTGGGACGCCACGCTGCGCACGCTGCTGGCCCGGGATCCGGAACTGTCCGGCCGGCTGACCGCGTTCGTGGAGGAGTTCTCCGGCGTGGGCCGGCCGATCGTCATCCACGCCCCGCACGCCCAGTTCGGGCTTCCCACGGGGGCACCCGAGTCGCCCACCCCGGGCGCGCTGACCGTCGCCCCGCCGCTGGGCCGGCTGGACCGCCGGGTGCGCGGGCGTGAGCCGCTGCTCGACGCGCTCAAGCAGCTGGTGGGCAAGCCGACTTCGGGTGTGCGGGTGCTGCACGGGATGGGCGGTGGCGGCAAGACGACGGTCGCGCTGGAGATCGCCGCGTACGCCTCCGCGCTGGGCGTCGACGTGTGGTGGGTGACCGCGTCCAACCCGGCGGCGCTGAGCGCCGGGATGCGCGAGGTGGTGGCCGCACTGGGCACGCCCGCCGATCTCATCGACCGGGCCTGGTCGGGGCGTTCCAGCGCCACGGACCTGCTGTGGCGGCGGCTGTGCGACCGGACGGACCCGTGGCTGCTGGTGGTGGACAACGCCGACGAGCCCGAACACCTCGCCCCGCAGGGGCGGTTGGCGGAAGGTACCGGCTGGATCCGGCCGGCCGCCGAGCTGCCAGGCCTGGTGCTGATCACCAGCCGGGACGGCAGCCCGGCCACTTGGGGCCCGTGGGCGACCCTGCACCCGGTGGACGCCCTGGACGGCACCGACGCCACCGACGTGCTGTGCGACCTCGCCGGGGAGCGGGCCGGGTCGCGCGAGGACGCGGGGCTGCTGGCACGGCGGCTCGGCGGGCTGCCGCTGGCGCTGCGCATCGCGGGCTCGTACCTCGCGGCGGCGTCCGCGTTCCCGGCCTGGCCGGGCACCAGCGCCGTGCGGACGTACACCGACTACCACGCCGCCCTCGACGAACGCTTCACCGAACTCCTCGACGAGGACCCGCCCGGCCAGCCCGGCAACGCCAACACCGTGCCTGTCAGCCGTACTTGGGAGCTCTCCCTGGACCTGCTGGAGCGGCGCGGCATCTCCCAGGCCCGGCCGCTGATGCGCCTGCTGTGCTGCCTGGGCGACGCGCCCGTGCCCCTGGTCGGGCTGCTGCGCCCGGACCGGCTCGCCGAGTCGGCGCTGTTGCCGGGCGTCACCCCGCAGGAGCTCTACACCGCGCTCACCTCGCTGGCCGACTTCGGCCTGATCGAGCTGCACACCCCGCGCGGTGGCGACGAGCACGCGCGCGCCCTGCTGCTGCATCCGCTCGTCCGGGACGCCGGCCGCCGCCAGCGTGACCTCGCCGAACACCTGCGGGAGTACGGCGCGGTGGTCGCCGACCTGGTCGTGGCGGCCACCGCCGACCTCAGCGAGGACGACCCGTGCGACTGGCCGCGCTGGCGGCTGCTGCTCCCGCACTGCGACGTGCCGCTCGCCCTGATCGGCGATCCGTACGAGGCCGAGGACGAGCTGGTCTCCAAGGCGCTGCGCGCGGCGGCGGCCGGGGCGCGGCATCTGTTCCGGCGGGGCTGGCTGGACCGGGCCGAGGCGGTTCTCGACGCCTGCGAGCCGGTCGTTCTCGCCTGCGGGCCGCGCGACCCGGACGCGCTCGAGGTGCGGTCCGCCGCCGCCCACCTGCTCCAGTTACGCGGACGGCTCGCCGCCGCCGAGTCCCGGGTCCGTACGGTCCTGGAGGACACCCGCGCCCTGTTCGGCGACGCGGCGGGCGAGACCGCCGACGCCCGCTACGCGCTCGCGGAACTGCTGGGCGACCGGGGCCGGCCAGCCGAGGCGGAGGCCGAGTACCGCACGGTGTACGCCACGCGGCGCGCCCTGCTCGGCGAGCGCGACCCGCAGACGCTCGCGGCCCGCAAGGGCGTGGCCCGGATGTCCCGGCAGCGCGGGCTGCTCGCAGAGGCCGAGGAGGAGCACCGCCTGGTGCTCGACGCGTACCGCGAGGCGCTCGGCGACCGCCACCCCGACACCCTGGCGAGCCGCCACGACGTGGCCCAGGTGCTGCACGAGCGGGGCATGTTCCGGCAGGCCGAGCAGGAGCTGCGGGAGACCCTGGAGGTGTGCGCGGAGGTCCTCGGCGAGCGCAACCCCGGCACGCTCGCCGTCCGCCACGACCTCGCGGACGTGCTGCGCGACCGCGGCCTGCTGGCCGAGGCGGAGCGCCAGTTCCGTACGGTGCTGGAGCTGCGCGGCGACTCCTACGGCGAGGATCATCCGGACACGGTCGCCGCCCGGCACGGCCTGGCCACCGTGCTGCGCGACCGGGGCTGGCCGGGCGATGCGGAGACCGAGTTCCGGGAGGTCTTCGAGGTCCGCCGCAGGCTGCTCGGCGACATGCACCCGCACACCCTGGTCGTCCGCCACAACCTCGCGGACCTGCTGATGGAGCGCGGCCAGCTGGAGGCGGCGGAGACGGAGTTCCGGGAGGTCTACGAGGCCCGGCGCGAGGTGCTCGGCGAACAGCACCTGCTCACCCTCTCGGTACGGCACGGCGCCGCCCACGTCCTGCACCTGCGCGGGCGCACCGACCGCGCCGAGACCGAGTACCGCACCGTCCTCGCCGACTGCGTCGACACCCTCGGCCCCCGCCACCCCGGCACCCTCGCCGTCCGCCACAACCTGGCCGACCTGCTCACGGACCGGGGCCAACTGGAGGCGGCGGAGACGGAGTTCCGCGAGGTGTACGAGGCCCGGCGGACGGTTCTCGGCGAACAGCACCTGCTGACGTTGTCCGTACGGCACGGCGCCGCCCACGTCCTGCACCTGCGCGGGCGCGTCGAGCAGGCGGAGGCGGAGTACCGGACGGTACTGGCGGACTGTGTGGAGACGCTGGGGCGGCGCCATCCGGGGACGCTCGCGGTCCGGCACAACCTGGCCGACCTGCTGTGTCTGAAGGGCGAACTCACTGCCGCGGAGTCGGAGTTCAGCGAGGTCCGGGAGGCGTGCGAGGAGGTCCTGGGGCTACGGCATCCGCGGACCCGGGCGGCGCACGAGGCGCTGGGCGTGGTGGCCGGGCTGCGGGCCGGGGATCGGGGAACGGCTGACGACGCCCCACCGCCCGCCCCTGGGGCTCACGCGCCCAGCGACCCCGACTCGGCCGCCGCCGGTTCGTAGCCGGGGAAGCGGGCCGGGATCTGTCCGAGGTCCCACAGCGCGAGCGTCTTGTCGTCGTAGAAGTCGTCGGACTCGTCGTCGCCGATCTCCCGCAGCGGCTCGGGCAGGCCGAAGGGGGCGAGCCGCAGGTTGATCGGCCGCCACCAGCCGGTGAGGATGTCCGTGTTGGCCGGGGTGCGGGAGAAGGTCGTGGTGAGCAGGTAACGGGAGCCGCTCTCCCGGAAGCGGGTCAGCGCCTCCACCACGTGCTGGTAGGAGAAGTGCACGAGGGCGTCCCGGCACAGGATGAGGTCGACGCGCGGCACCGGCTGGGCGGTGAAGTCGAGCAGCTGGAAGTCCCGGCCGGGCGCGCGGAAGCGGGCGCGGTTGCTCTCGACGAGTTCCGCGACGACGTCCCCGCCGAGGTAGTCGGCGCCGTGCAGATCGACGTGCCGCATCCAGTTGAAGTCGCCGCAAGGCGCGTCCAGCACCGAGCGCACGCCCAACTCCCTGACCAGCTCGCCGATCTGGGCCATGACCCGCTTCATGCGCTGCAGTTCGGAGCCGGGCCCCGAGCGGGTCTCGTCGGAACCCCAGCGGTTGGTGCGGTAGATGTCCGTGAACACGTCGTGCAGGTCGGCGTCGTCACGGACGTCCGTGACCTCGACGTACCGCCGTGCGTCCACGTCGTAGAGGGGCTCCCCTGGATTTCTCAGGTACCGCGGGGTCAAGGCCGTCCTCTTTCGCTGCCCGTCGGCGGGACGTATGGCAGCCCACCCGTACAACTCGGCAGCATAACGCTCCTCATGGCCTGACCTGGATCAGCGCATGGGTCCCGCCGGTCCGCCAGCGCTGCCCCTCGGCGGCGACCAGCGTGGCCTCGGTGTCCGCGTCGAGGCCGGTGATCACGTCGGACTTCAGGGTGCGCAGGGCTGCGACCCGGCCGGGGAAGTGGGCCGTGACGTCGGCGAAGGGGGTCGTCGGGGGCCACATCCGGTCTCCGACCAGGCGGCGGTAGTTGAGGTCGCCCTTCACGACGGTCAGCGCGGCCCCGGTGAGCTCGGCGCGGAGGTCGTCGGGCATGTCCCCGTACGGCAGCGGGGCGCAGGAGAAGGGGTGGGCGCGCACTGTGAGGCGGCCGTCGGCCATGGCGGACCACAGCAGACGTCCGTGCACGGCGGCCTGGCCCGGTGCGGCCGTGAGCCGGCGCAGGGCGTCCACCACGTCGGCGGTCGTGGCGTCGGAGACGTAGTAGGGGTACGGCTTGACGTGCAGGACGGCCCGCCGGACGCGGCCGTGGGCGAGGAGGTGGGCGAGGAGCAGCAGGTCGGGGATCAGTTCGCGGCCCGCGTTGTCGGCGATCAGGCACAGCGTGCCCTCGCCGGTGAGGAGCGACCAGAGGGTGTCGCTGTCGTCGGCGACCAGGCCCGGGGCGGCGGCCCGGGCCTCCGCGGCGGCGTCGGAGAGGCGGAAGCCGAGGTCGGCGCGGTTGCCCCAGAGCGAGCCGTGCAGCAGGGCCGCGGCCTGTTCGTCCTCGGGCCTGTCCGTGAGGTCGTCGAGGGCCGCCAGTTCCTCGTCGGTCTCCGGGGAGTGGAGTTCGGCGAGCTTGGAGGGACGGAAGGGGTCGATGCCCTGCCAGGCGCCGGGGCCGAAGTAGCCGACGGCGTCGAGGAGTCGACGGTAGAAGTGGCTCTCGGACCACAGCCAGGGCACGTCGAACCAGGAGCGGCCGACGTACCCGTCGATGCCCCAGGTCTTCCAGCGGTCCCGGTCGTGCGCGTCGGCGGGGAGCGCTTCGACCACACCCTCGGCGCAGCTCACGAGCAGTTCGTCGAGGGCACGGTGCTGCTCGGGGCCGTACGGGAACGCCTCACGCACCTGACGGACGATGGCCGGATGCCGCTCCGCGAGCACACTGCGCGGGAAGGAACCGGGTTCGTTGCCGAGGATCACGGGCGGCGGCTGGAAGTCGGGCATACGCCTCACGCTACCGCGCGGCCGGAACGGGCCTGTGGCGCGCGCACGCGGGGCGGCACGCCGACCCGGCACGCATGGTGGGCCTCACGGCCCCCGCAGGCCCCTGCCCCGCGCCACCGCAGTGCGCAGGTGCCCAGGAACGGCAGCCCCGCCACCCCCTCCCGTCAGACCGCCCTCGACTCCGCTCAGACCGCCCTCGACTCCCGCTCCAGCTGCGTGACCAGCGTCAGGTAGCGGGCGCGGCGGGGTACCGGCACCAGGCCCCGGATCAGGAGGTGCCACATCTCGGCGAGTCTGCGCGGCTGGCGGGTCACGGGTTCGAGGTGGCGGCTGACCACGCGGGTGCCGACGAAGGAACAGACGAGGGAGTGCGCGGCGGCGTCGACATCGGTGTCCGGGTGGAGGTCGGACTCCCGGACCGCGCTGAGGAGTTTGCGGGAGGCGATGTCCAGCCACTCGGTGAAGGGGTGCCGCAGCGGGGCGCGCACCTCCACTCCCCCGGTGGCGAGCCGGAGTCCGGCCCGGGGGATCGGATCCTCGACGGACAGGTGCGCGATGCCGAACGTGAGGCGCATCAGGGCTTCGAGTGAAGAGGAGCTGCGCGCGTCCATCTCGTTCGCCAGCCCGCGCGAGGCACGGGACTGCAACTCCATGATCGCGTGCGCCAGGTCCTCCTTCGCCGCGAAGTGGAAGTAGAGGGCGCCCTTGGTGACTTGGGCGTGCTCGACGATGTCGCTCAGGCTGGTCGATTCGTAGCCCTGCCGGTCGAACAGGTCGGCTGCGGCCGTGATGATCGTCGCGCGGGTCTGCTCGGCGCGTAACTGCCTCGGCATCGACTGCACACTCCTGGTGGAAAAGAACGGGCTGTGCCGTTTGTTTCTTCCCCCGCCACACCTTAACTCACCGCGCCGGACTGACCCGACCGGTTTTCCGATCGAGGGACGCGCCTCCTCTCCGTCGCCCTTCTACGGCCTCTACCTCCGCTTTCGACGGGCCAACCCCCCGCGGAAGAGGAGGAGTCGGACCATTGCCCACGCGGTGTGGCGATGCGGTGAGCGACGTGTGAGCGAAGGCCGGCGGGGTCCTCGGTGGCCGCGGTGAGGTCCGGCCGGCGCATCCGGCGGCCCGCGCACCCGGCGGCCGGATCTTCCGAGACAGCCCGCCATGGGCAGTACGGCCTCCGTCCACGAGGGGGGACGGTCGTGGGCCGTCGGCCATCGGCTGAGATCAGCGGTCCCGGGCGGTCATCGGCAGCCCCGGGCGGGGCGGTTCTCCACCTGAAGTGGAGAACTCCCGCGGCATTGAGTTCGTCTGCCGGTCCGGTCAGCAGCGGGGGATCACTTTCCCGGCGGCGCGGCGGACAGCAGGTGATCGTGGGCGCGGCGCGCCTGGTCCGTGGATACCCGGCGCCGGCGACCGGGCGCAACCGCCCCTGCAGGGTGCGGTCGAGCCGTTTCCTGCTGGGCTCTACCGCTGGGCGCCGGCCTCCGCGGAGACTTCGCGCGCCGCCTCGGCCGCGGCCTGGACGTCGGCGAAAGCTCGCTCGCCGCGTTCCGGCGAGGTGTCCACCTGACCCAGCAGGCCCGGCACGGCGATACTCGGCAGCACGAGGTCGTACAGCAGCGAAACCCGCTCCGCGAAGTCGGCCATGTCCGTCGTGGCCTGGGACATCAACTGGATACCGGTGAACGCGGCGACCATCGTCTCGGCGGTCCGCACCGGATCCACGTGCGGCAGCACCTCGCCCTTCTCCTTGGCGACGGCCAGTCGGTCGGCCGTCACCGCCGCCCATTCCTGCCAGGGCCGGCCGAAGAAGCGCTGCGCGCCCTGGTCGGCCGCGAGCCGGGCGGCACCGCGAAGCAGTGGCTCCCGCGGCAGCCGGTAGGCCAGGATGAGACCCATGTCGACGAACGACTGAATCCTGATCGGCTGTTCCGTGGGCGGCTCGGTCACGGCGTGTTCGAGCACGCCGTGCGCCAGATCCTCCTTGGACGGGAAGTGAAAGTAGAGCGCTCCCTTGGTGACCTCGGCACGCTCAAGGATCTCCACGATGGTGGCCGATTCGTAACCCCGCTCGGCGAAGACCGCCGCGGCGGCCTCGAGTACCGCGTTGCGAGTCCGGATCGCGCGTTCCTGTCGTGCCATGCGTGGTCTCCCGCCGAGTGCCATGATGTCTGGCAAGCCCTGTTTCAAACCGGTTGGGCCGTATCGTAGGGCACGTCGGGCAGCCGTCACCAGCCATGCGTTTATGCGAGAACCTGCTGATTCTGGGATTCTCAGGCAGAAAAGAACCGCGCGACCCGTATGCCGACCGACCCATGTGGATCTACGGCGACGCAGCTGGCGTCAGGAGACCAGGCCGCCGGCGGCCGCGATGTACTGGCCCGAGACATAGCGGGCGTCGTCGCTCGCGAGGAAGGCGACGATGTAGGCGATGTCCTCCGGCTCGCCGATGCGGCCGAGCGGCATCATCTGGGCGAAGGCGTCGTACTGGTCCGCGATCGGAGCCGTCTGGTCGGTTCGGATCAGGCCCGGCAGGACGGAGTTGACGGTGACACCGCGACCGCCGACCTCGCGGGCGAGCGCCAGACCGAGTTGCTCGACGGCGGCCTTGGTCGCCGTGTAGACGCCGGTGCCCGGGAACGTCATGCGGGTGTAGCCGGTGGAGATGTTGACGATCCGGCCACCGTCGCTGACTCTGGCCGCGGCCTGGCGCAGCGAGTAGAACGTGCCCTTGAGGTTGACCTCCACGGCGCGCTCGAAAATCTCGTCGTCCACGTCGGCGACGTTGCCACCGGCAGCGATGCCGGCGTTGTTCACGACGATGTCCAGCGAGCCGAAGGCGTTGAGAACCTCCTTGTAGAGGTTCTCGATGTCCGTCTTGCTGCCGAAGTCGGCCTGCACGGCGACCGCCTTGCCGTTCCCGGCGACGATCGTGTCGACGACCTCTTGCGCGGCGGCGGAGTTGCTCCGGTACGTGACGGCGACATCAGCGCCGTCCGCCGCCAGGCGCAGGGCGACGGCACGGCCGATGCCTCGGGACGACGCGGTGACAAGGGCCTTCTTGCCCCGCAGACGCTTGACGTTTTGAGTGGTCATGAAGGTAGTAGAAAACAGACTGTGCGGTTTGTCAACCCGCGGGCATTGGAGTGAAGTAGCAGTCGAACGCCGGGACAGATGCACCAGAAGCGGTTGCCACACGGCCCCACTCGCCCGCTGAACCTAGGCGATGCCCGATAAATGAACCGTACAGACGGTTTTTTTAACGACAGGGGCTCGGCTACGGGCCCTGAATGCCGACGGGCGGGCCGGCCGGTGCCCCATTCGCACCGGGCGGTCCGCCCGTCTGTCACACCCGGCGGCTCAGAAGGTGAGCTTCCAGCCGTTGAGCGTGCCCGTGTCCTGCGCGGCGGTGTCCTGGACGCGCAGCTTCCAGGTGCCGTTGGCCGTCTCCGAGGAGGCGTTCACGGTGTAGGTGGTGTTGACGTTGTCCGCGGAGTCCGAGGAGCTCGCGGCCTTCAGCCGGTACGCCGTGCCGTCCGGGGCGACCAGGTCGAGGACCAGGTCACCGCGGTAGGTGTGGGTGATGTCGACACCGACCTGGAGGGTCGAGGGGGCGCTGCCGCTGCGGCCGCTGACGGCGATGGAGGACTCGACCGCCGAGCCGTTGTCCGGGATGGCGACGGAGGTGGTGCTGGAGAAGGTCGTCCCCGTGCTCGTACCGCCGCTGACGGCCGCCACGGTCTTGGCCGCGTCCGCCAGGCCGGCGCCGCAGCCGCCCGAGCAGGCGCCCGGCAGGGCACGGGCGTTGTTCTTGATGGCCGTCTCGATCTGCGCCGGGGTCAGCGCCGAGTTGGCCGACTTCACCAACGCGATCAGGCCCGCGATGTGCGGGGTGGCCATGCTGGTGCCCTGGTAGTAGGCGTACGACTCCGTGGACGCCGTCTTGGTGCCGGAGTTCAGCGTGGACAGGATGCCGTTGGCGGTGCCGGTGCTGGTCTGACCGCCGGGCGCCGAGATGTCCACGAGGGAGCCGTAGTTGGAGTAGGAGGCCTTGGCGCCGGTGCGGTTGGTCGCGGCGACCGAGATCACGTTGTTGCAGTTGCCCGGCGAGTGGGCCGACACGTTCTCGTTGTCGTTGCCCGCGGCCACGGCGATGGTCGTGCCGCGGCCCACGGCGGCGTTGATCGCGGTCTGGGTCGCGGAGGTGCACGCCCCGTCGCCGCCCAGGCTCATGTTGATGACCTTGGCGACGTTGGTGTTGGCGGGAACACCGGAGACGGTGCCGCCGGACGCCCAGGTGATGGCGTCGATGATGTCCGAGTCGTAGCCGCCGCACTTGCCGAGCACGCGCACCGGGGAGATCTTCGCGCCGTACGCGATGCCCGCGACACCCTTGCTGTTGTTGGTGACCGCGGCGATGGTGCCGGCGACGTGCGTGCCGTGCCAGGAGGAGTTGCTGGCCGGGATGCCGGAGCCGCACTCGTTGGCCGCGTAGTAGTCACCCGGGTCGGCCGGGTTGCTGTCGCGGCCGTCGCCGTCCACCGAGACGGCGGTGTCGGCGATGAAGTCGTAGCCGCCGACGATGTTCGCGGCCAGGTCGGTGTGGGCGACGTAGCCGGTGTCGATGACGGCGACCGTGACGCCGGTGCCGGTCGTGGTGCTCCAGGCGGCGGGCACGTTCATGCCGGCCGTGGCCTCGAACAGGTCCCACTGCTTGGCGTACTCGGTGTCGTTCGGGTCGGCCTTCGCGGTGTTCAGGCGGTCCGGTACGACATAGGCGACCTGCGGGTCGGCCTCGAACTCGGCGACGACGTCGGCGACATCGGTCCGGGTGAGATCGGCGCCCAGGTCGACCAGGGCGGCGCCGGTGCCGAGGCGGCGCTGGAAGTCGAGGTCCTCGCCGGCCTCCTTGCCCTTGGCCGCGGCGTCGGCCTCGGCGGCCTTGTTCGACTTGGCCTCGGCGGCGCCGGACGTGTAGCCGACGATGAGGCGCTCGGCCGGGGCACCGGGGGCGGCCTCGGTCAGCGCGGCCGGGACGGCTGACTCCTGGGAGGCGGGTTCCTGGGCGACGGCGACCGTGGTGGTGGCGGCCGTCAGGAGGGCGGCGGAGACCGCGGCGACGGATATCAGCTTCCGTCTGGAGGAGAGAGAGGTACGCAAGGGCTTGCCTTTCGTGGCCGTACTCGGGGCAGCGCGGAGTGGCGGTCGAAGCGCTTCGTCGATGAAGCGGCGGGGGGTGAAGCCGAGTGGGGGGTCAGGCTGAGGGGCGTGACGCCGAGCGGCGTGACGCTTGGGGGCGTGACGCTGTGGGGGGGTGGGGCGAAAAGTGGCGCGCGGTGGCCGACCGGGCGCGGGGCCGGCCCGTTCGGGGTCACCTGTGGGGCGGCTGTGCCCGAACGATAGGCAAAGGAACGGTCACGCGGATACAGGGGAAACCCTTGATCGGGCCGGAAACTCACCCTCGACACCGGGCGGTTGACCGGGAACGGTCTGCTTTGCGCCGGTTGGCGGCCCCGTGAACACGCCGGGTCGGTTTCCCGTACTCCACGGGAGCACACCGTTCACCGCACGGAAGCAGTTCGTTCCCGTTCCGGCCGAGGAGACGTTCCGGATGTCCCGGACCACCGCACACCGCACCGCCGCCCTGGCGGCCTCTCTCACGAGCTCGCTGCTGCTGGGCGTGTGGGCGGCGGCGCCCGCGCAGGCGCACGGCGCTCCGACCGATCCGGTCAGCCGGGTCTTCGCCTGCTCCCCCGACGGCGGCAGCCCGTCCGGTTCGGCGGCCTGCCGGGCGGCCGTCGCCGCCAACGGGACACCCTTCACGGCCTGGGACAACCTGCGCGTCGCGAACGTGAACGGCCGGGACCGGCAGACCATCCCCGACGGAGAGCTGTGCAGCGGTGGGTTGCCGGCCTACAAGGGGCTGGACCTCGCCCGCTCCGACTGGCCCTCGACCCGGATGACCCCCGGCGCGACGCTGACCATGCGATACGTCTCGACCATCCCGCACACCGGCACCTTCCGGCTCTATCTGACGAAGCCGGGCTACGACCCGGCCAAGCCGCTGACCTGGTCCGACCTGCCGGAGCGCCCGTTCGCGGAAGTGACGGACCCGGCGCTGACGGACGGCGCGTACCGGATCAGGGCGACGCTTCCGGCCGACCGGACGGGACGACAGGTGCTGTTCACGATCTGGCAGAACAGCAGCACGCCGGACACGTACTACTCGTGCTCGGACGTGGTCTTCCCGGCGGCGAAGAGCACGGGGACCGAAGCGGGATCCGCCGCGTCGGCCACGGCGGACAGCGGCGCGAAGGGGAAGCCTGCGAGTGCGAGCCCCTCGGCCGCCCCGACACCCGCCGAGAAGCGCACCCCGCAGGCCAGTCAGTCCGCTGCGGCGAGCCGGTCGGCCGGCACCGACGCCTACGCCGAGGCCGGCGCCGCCCCCGACAGCACGCCGGTGGCCGCCACCGGCGGCTCCGGCTCCGGCCCGTCCGCGCCCACACTGGCGGGCGGCGCCGCCGCGATGCTGGTGCTCGTCGGTGGCGCCGCCCTGGCACTGCGTCTGCGTCGACGCTGAGTGCCTTGTGAAGTCCTCCCGTACTGAACTGCTCCGGTGCGCAGGTCGGTTGAGGTAGTACGAAAGTCAGTTGACGTCGTACGAGGGTCAGTTGACGTAGACCAGCGCGTCCCCGTCGGTCACGGGGGCGTACTTCGCGGTGAAGTAGCCGTTGGCGAAGCAGAGCGAGGAGCCGGACACCTTCGTGAACTGCTGGTTGGCGAAGGCGATGCTGTTGTCGGCGTTGTCGGCCGTGCCGACCAGAGCGGGTGTCTGGTAGACGCAGTTGATGCTGCCCAGCAGGGTGCGCAGCACGACCGTGGTCTGGACGGCGGAGCCGCTCGCCGCGGAGACCGTGACGGTTCCGTCGGAGGTCACGGAGGTGGTGTACGGCAGATTGTTGACAGTGATGCTGGTGACGCCGAGCACGCCGACGACGTTGGCGGTGCAGGAGCTGCTGGCGAAGGTGTGCGCGTCGAGCGATTCGGTGGCCGTGCCGGGTGCGGCCGGGTTGTCGGTGACGGTGGCGGTGAACTGCGAGGACGTGCACGAGATGCCGCTGGTGCCGGTCGCGCTGGAGTAGAGGGTGGCGTTGGTGCCGGTGGCCAGCGAGGCGGTGAGGACGTCGCCGACCGCGACGGCGGTGCCGCCGAGACCGCCGGTGGTGAGGACCGCCCCGTCGGCCGCCGAGGCGGGCGAGAGAGCGGGGAGGGTGAAGGCGGCGACGGCGGCGGTGAGGGTGAGGAGGGATCGCGTACGCATGCGGGTGCCTCTTTCTGGGGGTGGGGGGCAAGGGCAACCGGCACGGCCCAGGGGGGAAGCGGCCGTGCGGGTGCCTTGAAGGGGGACGTACTCGTACGGAGTCGAACTCGGCTGGACTCGGATCGCACTCGGATCGCATTCGGGCGGTGAAGTGCCCGTACTGGACAGAACGTCCGGGAAGCGGCTGGATCCGGCGCCACGGATCTGGGGGAAGCCAGGAGAGTTGTAGACCCGGGGATCGACCAACGTCAAGGTTTTGTACGGGAGTTGGCACTGCAGGCCACAGGCGGCACACAATCACCACACTTTTCCCGCAACTTGCTTGACCCTCGAATGTAACCCCCGGTAACTTCCTCGACGGCTACTGACGCGTAATGAGAGAAAGCCCTTGCACCCGCCGGGAGTTGTGAGGGGACGTGCGCCCAGTTCCGCTGTCCGCGCCAGGACAACGTGTGCCACTGAAGCCCAACCGCATTCACTATGCCCACGGGAGCAGAAACATGGCCTCGTCCTCACCAGAAGTCCCCGCAGCCTCACCAGCGGTCCCCGAAGCCTCCGTAGCCCCCGCGAGACGCGGGCGGGTCCGGGCGCGGCGGGCCGCGATCATGGCCGTGCCGGCCGTCGCGGTCGCCGCGGGGCTCGCGATCCTGACGGCCGAAGGCGCGCTCGGTGTGCAGTTCGCCATCTCCGGCATGCCGTTCACGGTCACCGCGACCGAGCTCAACGGCACCGGATTCGAGCAGTTCGGCGGCCTCGACCAGATGGCGCCCGGCAGCCCCAACGAGGGCGACACCGGCGGCCAGGTGCTGGTCATCACGTCCGCGATCAAGAACGCGACGCTCACGAAGCTGTGCCAGAGCGTCGACCTCGGCGGCACCAACCTGCTGATCACCGCGGGCGGCGGGAAGGACAAGGTCGAGGCGACCGACCTGACCACCGACTCCACCGAGCTGTCCGGCGACGCCGCCTTCACCAACATCGAGATCGGCAACGACGCCAGCACCCTCACCAAGGCCGGGGTGAAGGGCCCGATCGGCGTGTTCAGCCAGCAGGCCGACACCGTGCGCATCGCCAACCTGCGGCAGACCAACTACGCCACCACGGCCGGGGTCTTCAAGCTGCCGGGCCTCAAGCTCGGCTTCAGCAGCAAGGGCTGCTGATGTCGGAGCGGCCACCTCAGGGCATGCGGTCCGCCTTCCGGCGCTGGCGGGCCGCCCGTCCGTTCTGGGGAGGGCTGTTGCTCACCCTGGGCGGAGCGGAGATCCTGCTGACCGAGAAGGCGTCGCTGGAGGTCATGCTGCACGCCGGCGCGCAGGCTGTGGCGGGCTACCTGCTGCCGACCCTGATGCTGGTGCTCGGACTGCTGCTCCTCTTCAACCCCGCGCAGCGGCTCTTCTACTCGATCACCGGCGTCCTGCTGTCCCTGGGCACCTGGGCCACCTCGAACCTGGGCGGCTTCTTCATCGGCCTCCTGCTGGGCGTCGTGGGCAGCTGTCTGGCCTTCGGCTGGCTTCCCGACCAGGAGCCGCGCCGGAGCCGGCGTCAGCGGCGCCGCGAGAAGGGCGAGGCGAAGGCACTTCAGCAGGCCGCGTAGGTGCCGGACAGGACCAGGTGGCCGGGGCATCGCGTCCGGCCACCTGCAGCGCGGGCGCGGGATGCACCGCGCGGCCACTCGCAGCGCGGCCGGACGCGACGCCCCGACCGGGGGAGACCCTCCGGCCATTCAACTCTTCTTGATTAAGAGCGAGTTGAGTATGGGAAGGGTGGTGCATGGAGCGAGACATCGACACCGGCAGCGCGCACTCCGCGCGGATCTACGACTACATCATCGGCGGCAAGGACCACTACCCGGCGGACCGCGAGGCCGGCGACGCCATGTGCCGGGAGTGGCCCGCGCTGCCGGTCCACATGCGGGCCAACCGCGACTTCATGAACCGGGCGGTGCGGCACCTGGCCGAGGAGGCGGGGATACGCCAGTTCCTCGACGTGGGCACCGGCATCCCGACCTCCCCCAACATCCACGAGATCGCCCAGTCGGTGTCCCCGGCCGCCCGGGTCGTCTACGTCGACAACGACCCCCTCGTCCTCGCGCTGTCCCGGGATCTTATGAACGGCACACCCAAGGGGAGGACGGCGTACGTCGAGGCGGACATGCGTGATCCGGCGAGCATCCTGGACGCCCCCGATCTGCGCGCGACCCTGGACCTGACCCAGCCGGTTGCCCTGACGGTCATCGCGATCGTCCACTTCATGATGGACGAGGACGACGCCGTGGGGATCGTCCGCCGTCTGCTCGACCCGCTGCCCTCCGGGAGTTTCCTGGCGATGTCCGTCGGCACCGCCGAGTTCGCGCCGGACGAGGTGGGCCGGGTCGCCCGCGAGTACGCGGCGCGGGGCATGCCGATGCGGCTGCGCACCTTCGCCGAGACCGAGGAGTTCTTCGCGGGACTGGAACTCGTCGAACCGGGGATCGTCCAGGTCCACAGGTGGCGCCCGGACGGCACGGGCACCGAGGTGATCCGGGACGAGGACATCGCGATGTACGGGGTGGTGGCGCGCAAGCCGTGACTCCGGCGGCGCGGCGCCGTCGGCTGCGCTGTCGCCCGGGGCGCGGCGGGGGCCCGTCCGGCCACACCCGGCGGGTGCCCGTCCCGCCACCTCGCGGGCCACACCTCTGCCCTCCCGCCACCCCGCGAGCACCACCGCAGGCCTTCCCGCCAGCGGCGGGACCATCACGATGCGGCACCGACAACTCACTGCGAGCGGCCGATCACTTGACTACCGGCGGTCACACACGGTTGGCTCCGAGCCAGTGAAGGTACAACCGGCCGGCGCACCTGCGATTCGGCCTCACCTTCGCGTTCCACTTGCTCGGCCGCACAGCGAGGTGCTCCCTCATGAACAATCCTCCCCCACCTCAGGCCTCCTCCGCATTCGTTCGCGGGGCCGCCGTGGTCGCCGCGGCCTGTCTGCTCCTCGCCGGCTGTTCCGGTTCCGGCGGTGCCCGGCTCGACTCGGGCGCGGACGCGGCGGGCAGAGCGGGCTCCGGCGGGCTCAAGGTCGCCCTGATCACCCACGGCGGCAAGGGGGACGACTTCTGGGAGCTGGTGCAGAAGGGCGCCCGGGCCGCGGCCGCCAAGGACGGCATCGAGCTGTCGTACGCGAACGACTCCGACCCGGCCGGGCAGGCGGAGCTGGTGCGGGACGCGGTCCGCGACAAGGTCGACGGCATCGCGGTGACCCTGGCCAAGCCGCAGGCGATGAAGGGACCGGTCGCCGAGGCCAAGGCGGCGGGCATTCCCGTGGTCGGCCTCAACTCCGGTATCGACGCCTGGCGGTCCGCCGGTCTCCTGCAGTACTTCGGCCAGGACGAGGGCGTCGCGGGCCGGGCCGTCGGGGAGAAGCTGGACGGCCTGAAGGCCGGACACGCCCTGTGCGTCATCCACGAGCGGGGCAACGTCGCCCTGGAGGCGCGCTGCGCCGGCGTGAAGATGGCGTTCGACGGCGAGACCGAGATGCTCTACGTCGAGGGCACCGACATGGCCTCGGTGAACGCCGCCATCACGGCCAGGCTGCGCCAGGATCCCAGCATCGACGAAGTCGTCACGCTGGGCGCGCAGTTCGCGCTGGCGGCGGTCAAGTCGGTGAAGGCGGCGGGCAGCGGAGCCAAGGTCGCCACCTTCGACCTCGACAAGGACCTGGTCACGGCCGTGCGGGACGGGGACGTACAGTTCGCGGTGGACCAGCAGCCGTATCTGCAGGGCTACCTGGCCGTGGACTCCGTGTGGCTGTACAAGACCAACGGCAACCTGAGTGGCGGTGGTGTGGCTCCCGTACTGACCGGTCCGGCCTTCGTCACCAGGACGAACGTCGCCTCGGTCGCGCGGTTCGCCGCGGCCGGAACCCGCTGACCGGGCCGAGCAACCGCCCGCCCCGGCCGCTCGCCTCTCTCCCCTCCCCGCCGATCGCCCAAGGACGGCCATGTCTAGACGGACAGGTGCCCGACGCCGCCGCCTCGGTTCCATACGTCTCTCCCTCATCCTTCTCGCCCTGGTCCCGAGCATCACCCTCGCCGCCATGTGGGCTCTGACGACGACGCAGACGTTCTCGGAGGGTCTGCGGCTGCGCTCGCAGACCGACCTGAGCAGGTCGACCGGTGCCATGGGCACCGACGCCACGCTCGCGCTGCAACAGGAGCGCGGCGTGTCGGCCGCCTGGCTGGCCTCGCAGCCCGGCGCCCGGGCCGCGTTGGAGCGGGCGCGCAAGGAGACGGACGCGGCGGTCGCGAGGCTCGTCGGCCACTCGGACCAGATCCAGCGGGCTCCGGCCCGTATCGCGGACCGGCTGTACTCGGTCGTCGGGTCGGTGGGCAGCCTCGAGTACTACCGGGGTCAGATCGACGACCCGAGTGACATCACCGCCGAGCAGGCGCTGGGCCAGTACACCTCGATCATCGACGACCAGATCCACGCCTTCCAGGAGCTCTCCCAGGTCGACGACGGCGACCTCACCTCGCAGGCCGGTCCGCTCGTCTCGCTGGAGCACGCGGCGGAGCTGGTCTCCCAGGAGGACGCGCTGCTCACCCTGGCCTGGCCGGCCGGCCACCTCGAGGAGAAGAACTGGACGGAGTTCGCCGAGGCGGTGGCAACGCGCCGCTGGATCGTCGAGGACCAGATCATCCCCTCGTTGCGCGGCAGCGCGAAGGCGCAGACCGAGCGGATCCTGCGGAGCCCGGAGTGGCAGACCCTGGAGACCGTCGAGGACAAGGTGCTCGCGGCCCGGCCGACCGGCGACTCCCGCAGGGTCGGCCTGCCCTCTGACGTGCGCAAGCAGTGGACCACCGCGCTGACGAAGGTCTCCGACGAGTACGGCGTCCTGATCCGGCAGCAGACGTCCGGGCTGCTCGCCCGCAGCTCCGACAAGGCCGACGACCTGCTCCTGACGGCCGCCTCCCTCAGCGCGGGCGGGCTGGTCGCGCTGCTGCTGTGCGCCGGCATGTCGTGGCGGATCACCCGCTCACTGTCCCGGCGGCTGCGCGGCCTCAGGCGGGCCACGCTCGGCCTGGCCGAGGACCGGCTGCCCGACGTGGTCCGCCGGCTGGACAGGGGCGAGACGGTCGACGTGGATCTGGCGGCGCCCCCGCTGGACTACGGCTCGGACGAACTCGGCCAGGTGGCGCAGGCCTTCAACACCGCGCAGCGCACCGCGGTGGTGACCGCCGTCGAACTCGCCGACACCCGGCGCGGCTTCCAGAAGGTGATCCTGGGCATCGCCCGGCAGAGCCAGAACCTGGTCAATCTCCAGCTCAGCCAGTTGGACGCGCTGGAACGCGAGCACCAGGACCCCGACGTCCTCAAGGGGCTGTACGAACTGGACTCCATGGCGAGCCAGTTGCGCCGCTACGAGGAGAACCTCGTCATCATCAGCGGTGAGCAGCCGCGGCGCAGCTGGACCGAACCGGTCGCGCTGGTCGACATCCTGCGCAGCGCGGTCGGCGAGGTCGCCGAGTACCGGCGGGTGGAGGTGCACACCGACGAGGAGGTGAGCCTTGCTCCGCCCGCGGTGGCGGACGTGATCCATCTGCTGGCCGAGCTCATCGACAACGCCACCGTGTACTCCCCCGCGCCCAGCCCCGTCGGGGTGCGGGCCGCGTTGGTGGCGAAGGGTCTGGTCGTCGAGGTCGAGGACCGGGGGCTGGGCATGTCCGAGGACGACTACGCCTCGCTCAACGCCCAGTTGGCGGGGCCGTCGAAGTTCGACGTGGTGGCCCTGGCCGACGACCTGAGGCTCGGCATGTTCGTGATCTCCCGGCTCGCCCACCGGCACGGCATCGCCGTCACGCTGCGTTCCTCGCCGTACGGCGGGACCACGGCGATCGTGCTGATCCCGCACGACATCGTGGTGCGGGAGGATGCCGACGCGGGTCCGGACGTGGTGGCGGACGCGATGGCCGTACCGGACGCCGAGCTGGTGCAGGTCGGGTCCCCGGCCCGGACGGCCCGGCCCCTCCTGGCCGCACGGACCGCGCCCGCGCCCGCCGCTCCTCGAGCCTCCCGGCCCGACGGACTCGCCCCGCTGCCCCGCCGGGTGCCGCAGACCAACCTGGCCGACGAACTCCGCGAGGACTCCGCGCCCGACGTCGAGGACGACCTCGACGACTTCACCGCGGAGCGAGCCGCCTCCTCGCTCGCCTGTTTCCAGAGCGGAACGCTCCGGGCCAGGGGCGACGACGAGCAGAAGCCGCACGATGGGCAGGCGCCGCACGATGGGCAGACGCCGCACGACGAGCAGACGCCACACGACGAGCTGACGCCGCACGGCCAGCAGGCGCCGGACGGCGAGGACGCGCCGGCCGTCACCCCGACTCCCCACACCGACCGCTCATGAAGGACACCGCCATGACACGCCCCACCCCCGCGACCGACAACGCGCTGGACCAGCTGCTCACCGGACTCGTGGAGCGGGTCGCCGACGTGAACCACGCCGTGGTGCTCTCCGAGGACGGACTGGTCGTCAGCAGGTCCACCGGATTCGTGCGCGACGACGCCGAACGGCTGGCGGCGACCGCGTCCGGCCTGATGAGCCTCAGCAAGGGCGTCAGCATGGACTTCCGGGGCGGCCCGGTGCGCCAGGCGCTCATCGAGATGGCCAACAGCTACTTGATACTGACCTCGGCCGGCCCGGGCGCCCACCTCGTCGTACTGACCGGCCCGAAGGCGGACGTCGGTGTGGTGGCGTACCAGATGAACATGCTGGTGAAGAAGATCGGCGAGCACCTCAGCGCGGCACCGCGGGCGCATGTGGGCCCAGCGACCGCCGCCGGCGAGTGAGGTGAGCGGAAGCGACGCGGCGGGCCGGCTGGTACGGCCCTTCGCCCTGACCGGCGGCCGGACCCGGCCAAGCCGCGCCGACTTCACCCTCATCACGACGGTGACCGCGGTGGACCCGCCACCGGAGCGGGCCCCCCGGCCGCAGCCCGAGCAGGCGCGGATCCTGCGCCGGTGCGAGCGGCCGCTCGCCGTGGCGGAACTCGCCGCCCGTTTGGACCTCCCGGTGAGCGTGGTCGTCATCATGCTCTGCGATCTGCTGGAGGCCGGCCTGATCACCGCCCATCCGCCGCACCCCGTCTCCCGTACCCCGGAACTGGACCTGGACCTGCTGCAGAAAGTGAGGGACGGCCTTGGCCGGCTCTGATCCCGCCGCCCGGGCGGCACCCGAGGCGCCCGTCGCACCCGACACCGTCAAGATACTGATCGCCGGAGGGTTCGGCGTCGGCAAGACCACCATGGTCGGTTCGGTCAGCGAGATCGTTCCGCTGCGCACCGAGGAACCGCTGACCGTGGCGGGCCTCGGCGTCGACGACCTCGCCGGAATCGAGCAGAAGGCGGCCACGACGGTGGCCCTGGACTTCGGCCGGATCACCATCAACGACCGGCTGGTGCTGTATCTCTTCGGCACCCCCGGCCAGCAGCGGTTCTGGTTCATGTGGAACGACCTGGCCGTCGGCGCGCTGGGCGCCGTGGTCCTGATCGACGTGCGCAGACCGGAGTCGAGCTTCGCCGCCGTGGACTTCTTCGAGCGGCGCGGCATCCCGTTCGTCGTCGGTGTCAACGGCTTCCACGGGAAGCATCCGTACCCGCCCGAGGAGATCCGGGAGTCCCTGGCGCTGCCGGAGCACGTCCCGGTGCTGCTGTGCGACGCGCGTGAACGCGAGTCGAGCCGGGACCTGCTGATCGCCCTGCTGGACCGGCTGATCGCCGAGGCGGGCGGCGGCGCTCAGCTCACTCGTCCGGGCCGGTGAGGGGCTTGTTCGAAGGTGCGATCAGCCGGGCCGTGAGGTCGGGGTCGGGCATCTCGGGGTCGAAGGGGAACAGGGGCCGGCGGAGGCGGCGGTGGCCGAGTCGGCTCAGCTCCTGGTCGACGCCGCCCGGCGTGAGCGCCATCTTCCAGTCGGCGGCCATGGCGAACAGTTCGGGCTCCAGATAGCCGATCTTCACGATCACGATGTCGGCCGTCCTGGGGTCCAGGTCCAGGTCCGTGAAGTCGTGTTCGTGGTGGTACGGCTTGCGCAGCCGGGTCAGGATCACGTGCACGCCGCCGACCCGCAGCACGACCTCGGTGTCCGCGTCCCGGTCGCCGTGGCGGACCGAGTGGACCTCGCCGGTGAGGGTGAGCGGCCCGGCGTGGCGGTCGTCGACCTCGGCGCCCGCGGTGACCGTGACCCTCGCGCCGACGCCGGCCGTCACCGCCGTGTCGACGGCGCGGGGGCCCGGCAGCGAGGCGTAGAGGACCGTGGGGCCCGTCGGGTCCTTGAACTCCGGCCGTTCCAGGACCTGCCGGAGTCCCCACGTGACGTCCCCGGCGCCGCCCGCCGTCGGGTTGTCGCCGGTGTCGCTGACGAAGTAGGGGCGGGCGGTGGAGGCGAGGGCGGCGTCCAGGCACTCGTCCAGCGTGGCCGTCGGCGCGACGAAGTCGAAGGAGTGGCGGGCCTTCCAGAAACCGGCGGCCAGTTGCTCCGCACCGGCGGTGACGGCATCCGGCGAGGGCCCCGTGACGACCACCGCGGCCCGGTTGCGCGGTTCGTCCGCCCAGGCGTAGCCGACCCAGATCGCCGCGTCCGTCACGCCGTCGGCCGCCTCCACCTCGTCCACGGCCGCGTACACGCTCTTCGCGGGTTCCGTCCGGGTCGAGGTCTGCTCGCCGGCCAGCAGCACCGGCACCGGGATCCAGGCCTTGGCCGGGCGGGGCGCGCCGCTCGCGAGCAGGTCCACGAGGTTGCGGGCAGCGCGTTCCTTGGTGTCCATGGCGTCCTCATGCGGGGCCATGCGGTAGCAGGTGATCAGGTCGCTCTGGTGGACGAGGTCGCGGGAGACGTTGCCGTGCAGGTCCATGGAGGTGGACACCAGGACGCGCGGGCCGACCACTTCCCGGATGCGATGAAGAAGTTGCGCCTCGGCGTCGTCCAGGCCTTCCACCGTCATCGCGCCGTGGATGTCGTACCAGAGGCCGTCGATCGGCCCCAGCTCGCTCAGGCTGTTGAGGAGTTCGGCGGCCAGTTCCGCGTACGCGGTGGACGTCACCGTGCCGCCGGGCAGGGCCTTGCCGACCAGGGCGCCGCGCCAGTCGGCGGCGGCCCGCAGGGGCTGTCCGGGGGCGAGGAAGGGGTAGCTGGTCAGGACGTCCGCGCCGCGCCGCGGGTGGAAGGCGGGGGCCCCGGTGCGGGCCGGGGAGAAGGTCGAGGACTCGATGCCGAGTCCGGCGACGGCGATGACGGGACGGGCTTGCGGCATGAGGGCTCCATACGTCGGGTGGAAGGTCCAGCGTGACGGCCCGTGGCTCAGGAGTGGTTGCCGACAGGTGAGGAGTGATTGCCGGCAGGTGAAAGGTGCGGGCCGGTGACCGCCTCCAGCGCGTGCGCCATGGCCCGCTGCAGCGCGAACTGCCCCGCGCCCACCAGGCCGGCGTCGGCGCCGAGGCCGGCCCGCTCGATGACCAGGTGCTCGGTGACGAGGGGATGGCAGTCCTCGTAGAGCCGGCTGCGGACGGCGGCGACGAAGGGTTCCAGCGTGGAGAGGATGCCGCCGAGGTACACGGCGTCGGGGTTGAAGAAGTTGACGTTCGCGGCGAGCACCTGACCGAGGTAGCGGCCGGCCTGGCGGATCGCGCGGGTCGCCTCGGGCTCGGCGTCGCGGGCGAGCCGTACGACGTCCTCGGTGGAGGCCACGTCGAGCCCGCGCTCGCGCAGGATCCGCACGAGGGCGGCGCCGGAGGCGACGGTCTCCAGGCAGCCGGTGTTGCCGCAGGAGCAGGGCGTGTCGTGGGCGGCCTGGACGCGGACGTGGGTGATCTCGCCGGCGGCGCCGGTGCCGCCCCGGTAGAGGCGGCCGTCGGCGATGACGCCCGCGCCGATCGCCGTACCGGACTTCACCATGATCGACTGGCGGCGTTCGGGGGGCTGGACGGTGTGTTCGCCGACGGCCATGCAGTTGGCGTCGTTCTCGACGGCCGCCGGGACACCGAAGCGGTCCTCCAGCCAGGTCCGTACGGGGAAGCGGTTCCAGCCGGGCATCCGGGAGGGCAGGGTGACCACGCCGGAGTCGACGTCGACCGGGCCGGGCAGGCTGAGGCCGACGCCGCGCAGCAGTCCCCGGCCGTGCCGGGCGGCGAGGCCGTCGAGGGTGTCGGCCAGTCCGGGCAGCGCCGCCTCGGGGCCGTCGGCCGTCGGGAACGGCACGGTGCAGACGTCGGTGAGGCCGCCGCCGGGATGGACGACGCCCACGTGGGCGTGGCTGCCGCCGAGTTCGGCCGCCACCGCGTATCCGTCGCTGCCGCCGAGCCGCAGCACCTTGCGCGGCCGTCCGCCGGTCGAGGACAGCGTGCCCTCCTCCGCGACCAGCCCGTGGGACATCAGCCGGCCCACCGCGAACGACACCGTCGACGGCGCGGCGCCGAGCAGCGTGGCGAGTTCGGTGCGCGTGTTCGCCTGCCCGGAGGCGAGGAGTTCGAGGACGCGCTCGGTCAGCGAAGGGACGCCCACGACGCTTTTTCGGCGCGGCGCACTTTTTTCCGTCATGGACGAAGTAACTCCCGTCATCGGCGCCAGGGGCCCGAGCGTAGGCCAACGAGAACCTCTCCCCTGTTTTTCCAGAACAGCAGAAACAGGCTTTTTACAGCGGCACGCCTGTTTCTTCCACCACAGGGGTCGTTCACTGGCTGCACCCCCGCTTCTGTTCCCCCGAGGAGAGTCATGTCCCCTGCTCGCACGAGACTCGTCGCCGGCGCCGCCGCCCTTCTGACGGGCACGTCGCTGCTCGCGGGCTGCTCCGGGGCGAGCGGTTCGTCGTCGGCGTCGCACGACTCGATCGCCTACGCGCTGCCCGCGAACTTCACGCCGAACTGGATCCTGCCGATCGGCACGGCGGCCCACCTGAACACCAACAACATCTCCATCGCGAACACGCTGTGGGAGCCGCTCGTCGCGTACGACGGCTCGACCGGCAAGATCGCCTGGAACAAGGCCGGTTCGGTCGCCACGGCCGCCGACTTCGCCGCCGACGGCACAAGCGTCCGCATCACCCTCGGCGACCGGCACTGGAGCGACGGGAAGCCGATCACCTCCCGTGACGTGCGGTTCTGGTTCGACCTCATCAAGGCGAACAAGGCGCAGTGGGCGGGTTACAACCCGGGCAAGGCCCCGGACAACTGGACGTCCTTCAAGACCGAGGACGACCGGCACTTCACGATCACCTTCGACAGGCCGTACAACCCGCAGTGGATGCTGGCGAACGAGCTGAGCCAGATCACGCCACTGCCGCAGCACGTGTGGGACAAGGGCGGCGACGCCAAGCAGGTGTGGACCTCTCTCAACAACGCCGCGAAGAACATCGCCGGGTACGAGAAGAACGCCCTGTGGAAGACCATCAGCGGCCCCTACGCGGTCAAGTCCTTCTCGACCGCCGGCAAGGTGGTGCTCACCGCCAACAAGAAGTATGACGGCGGCGAGAAGCCGGCCATCCCCACCGTGAACCTGCTGCCGTTCACCACGGCTGACGCCGAGAAGAACGCGCTGCGTTCGGGCAGCGTCGACTACGGCTACATCGAGGCGACCGACCTCGACCAGAAGGACAACTTCACCGCGCAGGGCTACACCGTGAAGCCGTGGTCGGGCTGGGCGATCACCTACATGCCGTACAACTTCGAGAACCCGGCGATGGGAGCGGTGTTCAAGCAGCTGTACGCCCGGCAGGCGGTGCAGCGGTCGATCGACCAGACCACGTTGGCGAAGGTCGTCTTCAACGGCACGGCGGTGCCCGGCTACGGGCCGATCCCACAGGGGCAGGCGTCGGACTTCGTGTCGTCCGCGCAGAAGAGCAATCCGTATCCGTTCTCGACATCGGCGGCGCGGCAGCTGCTGACCGACCACGGCTGGACCGAGCAGGGCGGGGTGATGACCTGCACCAGCCCCGGCAGCGGCGCGTCCCGATGCGGTGACGGCGTCGCCAAGGGCACCAGGTTCGCGATGCAGGTGCTGTCGCAGTCCGGGTCGACGGTCACGGACAACATGATGAGCGCGATCCAGTCCTCGCTCGCGAAGACCGGCGTCAAGTTCTCCATCAAGACCGCGCCCGTGAACTCGGTGCTGTCGCAGACCCCGCCGTGCACCTCCGGCCAGTCGGTCTGCAAGTGGCAGCTGTCCTTCTTCGGTACGGCGGGCAGCTGGTACTTCAGCGCCTTCCCGACCGGCGACTCGCTGTTCCAGTCCAAGGGCGGCTCCAACTTCGGCGGTTACTCCAACCCCGAGGTCGACAAGCTCATCTCCGCGTCCACCACGTCGAGTTCGACTCAGGCGATCCAGGGCTACAGCGCGGCCCTCGCGAAGGACCTGCCGGTGATCTGGCTGCCGGAGCCCGTCTACCAGATCTCGGTGGTCAGGAACGGCCTCGGCGGCTTCTCCCAGGACTCCCTCGCCAACTTCCACCCCGCCCAGTGGAAGTGGACCAGCTGACCCCCCATGGACACGCTTCTCTACCTCACCCGGCGGATCCTCCAGGCCCTGGCCGTCATCCTGATCGTCACGATCGTGGTCTTCTGCCTGCTGCACGCGCTGCCCGGGGGTCCCGCACGCGGGATCCTCGGCCCGCAGGCGACAGCCGAGCAGATCGCCGCGTTCAACCACGACCAGGGCCTGGACCGTCCACTGCCCGTCCAGTACGTCCACTACCTGAACACCCTCGTGCACGGCGACCTCGGCACGTCGTACACGCTCAACGAGGCGGTCCTGCGGCTCATAGAGCAACGCCTGCCGAAGACGCTGGTGCTGACCGTGCTGTCCGCGCTGACCGGCCTGCTGCTGGCGGTCCCGCTCGGCATGTGGCAGGCGGTGCGCCGCAACAAGCCGGCCGACTACGTCATCACCACGCTGAGCTTCGTGGCGTACTCGACGCCCGTGTACTTCCTGGGCCTGGTCCTGGTGCTGCTCTTCACCCAGACGCTGCGCTGGTTCCCCTCCCAGGCACCCCAAGGGGACACCCTGGCGCAGGTGTTCGCGGATCCGGCGGCGCTGGTGCTGCCGGTCGTCACGGGGGCCGCGTCCATGGTGGCCGTCTTCAGCCGGTACATGCGGGCCGCGACCCTGGAGAACCTCTCCGAGGACTACGTCCGCACCGCGCGGGCCGGCGGCTCGCGGCAGGGTGCGATCCTCTTCCGGCACGTCTTCCGCAACTCCCTGACCCCGGTCGTGGCGATGCTCGGCTACTACGTGCCCGTGCTCTTCGGCGGGGCTCTGGTCGTCGAGCAGCTCTTCAACTACCCGGGGATGGGGCTGCTGTTCTGGTCCGCCGCGCAGTCCTCCGACTATCCGGTGCTGCTCGGCTGTGTCCTCGTCATCTCCGTCGCGACGGTCGTGGGCACGTTGCTCGCGGATGTCGTGCAGCGGGTTGTCGATCCGCGTGTGAAGGAGGGCCGGGCGTGAGTGCCTTGCGAGAAGGCCGTGTTCGGAGTGCGGGCCGGTGGGGGCTGGGCGCGCCCCGCGGCGGAGCCGCAGATCGACACCGCCCCGCGCCCCTGGGTGGGCGCTTCGCGCGCAACAAACTGGCGGTGGCCGGACTCTTTGTCGTCGTCCTCTTCCTGCTGTTCTGCTTCCTGGGCCCGCTCCTGTACTCCACCGACCAGACCCACACCGACCTCACCCAGGTCAACCTTCCGCCCGGCATGGCGCACTGGCTCGGTACCGACGCCGTGGGGCACGACGAGCTCGGGCGGCTCATGTACGGCGGGAAGATCTCGCTCCTCGTCGGGCTGGCCGCCGGGCTGCTCGCGACCGTCATCGGCACCCTGTGGGGCGCGGTCGCGGGCTACGCGGGCGGCTGGGTGGACGCGGTGATGATGCGGGTGGTGGACGCCGGGATCGCGATCCCGGCGCTGTTCATCCTTCTGGTGGTCTCCGCGATCACCTCGCCCGGACCGCTCGGGCTGGTCGTCATCCTCGGCCTGGTGTCGTGGCTGGTGCCGTCCCGGCTGGTGCGGGCGGAGACGCTCACGCTCAAGAACCGGGACTACGTACTGACCCTGCGTGCCACCGGCGGCACCCACGGCCGGGCGATCGTCCGGCACATCCTGCCGAACTCGGTGTCGACGATCGTGGTCGCGGCCACCTTCCAGGTCGCCGACGCGATCCTGCTCGTCGCGTACGTGTCGTATCTCGGCCTGGGCGTACAGCCGCCGTCGACGGACTGGGGCGGCATGCTGTCGGCCGGTCTGACGGCCGCGTACTCCGGGCGCTGGTGGCTGATCGTGCCACCGGGCCTCGCGATCATCCTCGTCGTGTGCGCGTTCAACGCGATCGGCGACGGGCTGCGGGACGCCTTCGACGTGAGGGGACGCGGATGAACATCCTGGAGATGGAGAACCTCGGGGTCACGTTCTCGACGGACACGGGTGACGTGCCCGCCGTACGGGAGGTCTCCCTGCACGTCCGGCCCGGCGAGACGCTGGCCCTGGTCGGCGAGTCCGGGTCCGGCAAGTCCACCGTGGCCCTCGCCTCGATGGGGCTGCTGCCGGGCAACGCGCGGGCGTCGGGGCGGGTGACGGTCGACGGCACGGACGTGGTGGCGGCCGGCGAGGCGGAGCTGGCCCGGTTGCGCGGGCGGACCGCGTCGATGGTGTTCCAGGAACCGGCCACCGCACTGGATCCGCTGACCCGGATCGGCAGACAGATAGCGGAAGTCGTACGCAATCACCGTCCTGTCTCCCGCACACAAGCCGCCCGTGAGGCGGTCGAGCTGCTGCGCCGGGTCGGCATTCCCGAACCGGAGCGGCGGGCGTCCGCGTTCCCGTTCCAGCTGTCGGGCGGGCAGCGGCAGCGGGTGGTCATCGCCATGGCGATCGCGAACTCGCCGAGCCTGCTGATCGCGGACGAGCCGACGACCGCGCTCGACGTCACCGTGCAGGCGGACATCCTGGACCTGCTGCGGGAGCTGGCGGTCGGCTCGGGTACCGGCGTGCTGCTGGTCACGCACAACATGGGCGTGGTCGCCGACTTCGCCGACCGGGTGGCCGTGATGCTGCGGGGCGAGGTCGTGGAGACGGGGCCGGTGGAGGAGGTGCTGCTGCGGCCGACGCACGAGTACACGCGGCGGCTGTTGGCGGCCGTGCCGCGCCTGATGCTCAGCGGCGAGGGCCCTCCCCCGTCAGGGCCCCCCGAGGAACCCGCGGTGGTCCGACTCCGCGACGTCTCCGTGCGGTTCGGGCGGGGTCGCCGAGCCGTACGAGCCCTTGAGGGCGTGTCGCTCGACGTCCAACCCGGCGAGACGGTCGGGCTCGTGGGCGAGTCCGGGTCCGGCAAGTCGACGGCGGCCCGGGTCGCGCTGGGACTGGTTCCGCCGGACGACGGCTCGGTGTCCCTCTTCGGCACCGACCTGACCGGGGCCCGGGGCCGGGCGCGCCGGGCCCTGCTGGCCGGTGTCGGGGTGGTGCTCCAGGACCCGGTCGCGTCGCTGGACGCGCGGATGAGTGTGGCGGAGTGTGTCGCCGAGCCGTTGCGGATGCACCGGCGGGGCATGTCGGCGGCCGAACGGCGGGAGCGGACCGCGGAGGTGCTCGAACTCGTACGACTGCCAAGGGAGTTGGCGCGGCGGGGGCCCCGTGAGCTGTCCGGGGGTCAGCGGCAGCGGGTGAGTCTCGCGCGGGCGCTGGTGCTGCGGCCGCGGCTGCTGGTGGCGGACGAGCCGACGAGCGCGCTCGACGTGAGCGTGCAGCGGACGGTCCTGGAGGTGATCGCCGAACTGCAGCGGGAGCTGGGGTTCGCCTGCCTGTTCGTCTCGCACGACCTGGCGGTGGTGCAGGAGTTCGCGCAGCGGGTCGTCGTCATGCGGGCGGGGCGTATCGAGGAACAGGGGCCGACCATGTCCACGCTGCTGCGTCCGGAGACGGAGTACACGCGCCGGCTCATCGCCGCCGTGCCCGTGCCCGACCCGGTGGCGCAACGGCCTCGGCGCGCGGCGGGCCGGACGGAGGCCGGCGCGTGACATGCGTGTTCGCGGGCGTCGACATCGGCGGCACCACGACCCAGGTCGCCCTGTGCGGCGAGGACCTGAACGTCGTCGACCGCCTGGAGCTGCCCACCCCGGCGGCCGAGGGCGGGGCCGCGATGGTCGGCGCCGCGCTGGACGGCGTACGACTGCTGCTCGGCCGCACGCCCGGACGGCTGCTCGGTGCCGGGGTCGGCGCGGCGGGAGTGGTGGACGCGCGGGCCGGGCGGGTCCTCGTGGCGAGCGACTCCTTCCGGGGCTGGGCCGGGTTCGCGGTCACGGCGGCCGTCGAGGAGGCGCTGGGCGTGCCCGCGTTCCTGGACAACGACGTCAACGCGTTCCTGCGCGGCGAGGCGGCGGCCGGTGCGGTCGCCGGCGAACCGCACGTGCTCGGGATGACGCTGGGCACCGGGGTGGGCGGGGCGCTGTGGCTGGACGGGGCGCTGTACGACGGCCCGCACGGGGCGGCGGGCGAGATCGGGCACGTCCCGGGCTTCGGCGACCTGCCGTGCACGTGCGGCGGCCGGGGCCACCTGGAGACCCTGGCGTCCGGCCGCTCGATCGCCGCCCGGTACGGCGAGCGCACCGGGCGGACCGTCACCGCCCGCGCGGTCGCCGAGGCCGCGGTCGAGGGCGACCTGGACGCGCTCGCCGTCTACCAGGGCGCGGGGGCCGCGGTGGCCCGGGCGCTCCTGGTCACGGCGGGCCTCCTGGACGTCACGACCTTCGTGATCGGCGGGGGCGTCACCGGGGCGTGGCCGCTCGTCGAACCGGCCGTGGCGCGCAGGCTCGCCGCCGAACCCCCGGTCAGCGGGCGTCCGCTGCGGGTGCTGCCCGCACTGCTCGGCGGGGACGCCGTCGTGATCGGGGCGGCGGCACGGGCGCTGGCGGAAACCCGACAAACCGGGCTCGCCTAACGGCCGCCACGCGTAGCCGCGGACGGCCGACAGCAGGCGTGCGCACCACCGCCACACGTAGCCGCGAACGACCGACAGCAGGCGTGCGCACCACCGCCACACGTAGCCGCGAACGACCGACAGCAGGCGTGCGCACCACCGCCACACGTAGCTGCGGGCAGTCGTGCCGCTGGGGCGGCACGGGTGGGCGCAGCGGCACCCCGTCAGCGCCGGGCCGCGCGACCCACCCCCGCCGCCGGGCCACCGGTCTGACAGACCGGTGCGGGCGCCCTCCCCCACGGAGGGCACCGCGCCGTCCTCGACGGAACGTCCGGGCGAAGAGGGGTGGCGTCAGTTGAGGCCGACCGACTTCAGCCAGGCCTGGGCGACGTCGAGCGGGTCCTTGTTCTCCAGCTGCACCTGGGAGTCCATGTCGAGGAGCGCCTTGGTGTCCAGCTTGGCCGAGACCTCGTTGAGGGCGGCCACGCCCTCCTGGGAGAGCCCGGACTTGTAGACCAGCGGAGTCACGTTCGCGAAGCCGAAGAGGTTCTTCGGGTCCTGCAGGACGACGAACTTCTCCTTGGTGATGGTCGGGTCCGTGGTGAAGATGTCCGCGGCCTGCACGGTGTTCTTCGTCAGCGCCGCCTGGGTCAGCGGGCCGCCCGCGTCGAGCGCCTTGAACGACTTGAACTCCAGACCGTACGCGGACTTCAGGCCGAGCAGGCCCTGCTGCCGGGTCTGGAACTCGGGCGAGCCTCCGATGACCAGGTCCGGAGCGATGTCCTTGAGGTCCGCGAGGGTGGACTGGGCGGTCAGGCTGTACTTCTTCGCCGTCGCCGCGTTGATGCTGACGGAGTCCTTGTCCTCGGCGGGTGCCGAGTCCAGCAGGGTCAGCTTCGAGTCGAGCTTGGCCTTCGCGGCCGCGTTCACCGACTCCGCCGTCTTCTGCTCCGCCTTCGGGTCCAGGTAGGCAAGCAGCGAGCCGTTGTACTCCGGCAGGACCGTGATGGAGCCGTTCTTCAGCAGACCGTAGGTGGTCTCGCGGCTGCCTATGTTGGGCTTGTAGGTGACCTTGACGCCCTTGGCCTTCAGGGCCTCGCCGTAGATGTCGGCGAGCAGGATGCTCTCGGCGAAGTTGTTGGAGCCGACGACGACGGTGCCGCCGTCCGCCTTGTCCCCGGCGAGCGGGTCCGACGTGTCGTCGGAGGAGGAGCATCCCGCGAGCAGGGCCGTGGCGGCGGCGAGCGCGACGGCGGCCACGCCGGGATGTGTCCTGAAGGACCTGCTGTGTGCGGTGGTAGAAGTCACGATTCCCGTTCCGGACTCTGGATGGATGCTCGGAGATGGTTGCTCGCAAGCCCTTGCGCTGATCCAATCCAGCCGGTTCTTGGTCAGTCAAGTGCAGCATGGTCACCAATTGGCTTCGATGCGTTGCCCATTGTGAACACGGTATGAACAGGTCGGCACCGAAGCTACCGAAGCGGAGCGGGTCGTAATGGATTCTTGACTCAGGGTGGCACGAACCGGTGTCCGAAGAGGCTGTAGTCTCGCGGAAGTTGGCGCCGGTCACCATGGCGTGCGGGGGCCGCACAGGGGTTGTTCCGCACCTTGACCGGGGCGTTCACACCGACGTTGGCGCTTCTGGCGCACCGGTCCACAAGCGATCGCAATCGGTCACGAAGGAGGCCTGGTGTCCACGAACGAGCCCCGGGGTGGCGTTCGGGGATTCGCCGACCGCTGGCCGTTCCGCCGCAAGCTCAACCTTCTCGTCGGCGTGCCGCTGGCCGTGGTCGCCGCACTGCTCGCCTACCTCATCGTCGACCAGGTGGACCAGGCACGCGCGGCGAACTCCGCGGCCGAACTCGTCCGGGACAGCACGCAGGTCGCCGAGTTGGTGGACCGGGTGGAGACGGAGCACCAGCAGGCCATCCTGCTGTCCGTGCGGTACGAGGCCGCGCCCGCGGGGGCCCGCCCCTCCACCGCCGACTACCGCAAGGCGCAGGCCGCGGTCGACTCCCAGGTGGAGAAGGTGCGCGACACCTTCGGCGACCGGCTGCCGGACACCGAGGCCCAGGCGCTGCGGGAGATCAACGGCCTGACCAGCCTGCGCGACACCGTCGAGCAGGCCTATCTGCCCGCCGACAACATCGACCCGGCCTACACCAACGCCTCCACGGGCCTGATCGACGGCCTCGGCCTGGACCACGACACGGCCCTCGCCGGCACCTTCACCGGCAACCTGCTGGACTCCCTGCTGCGCGCCGACGCCGCCCACAGCGCCTTCGAGACGGCCGTCTTCTCCGCTCGCACCGGCGACAGCAACGCCCAGATCGAGTTCATCGGAGCGGTCGGCTTCGAGAACGAGTACAACCACCAGGCCGACCGCTTCGCCCGGTTCGCGACCGAGGCCCAGGCGAACGAGCTGGGCGGGATCGAGCACAACTCCTCGCAGGCGACGATCGGCCGGCACTACGCCGAGCTGCAGATCGACCCCGGCAACCTCCAGGCCGATACGCCCACGCAGATCCGCGAGGCCTTCACCGAGGCGCTCGGCTCCTACCGCGACTACCGGCTGCAGGCCGAGACCCGGCTGAAGATCACCGCGTCCCTGATCGACCAGATCGCCGACCGTGCCGACGCCGCCTCCAGCGAGGCCGCCTGGCGGGCGGTCCTCCTGCTGGGCCTCGCCCTGTTCCTGTTCGCCGTGTGGATCACCTTCGCGGTGCTGGTGCGCCGCTCGGTGGTACGGCCGGTGCAGGCACTCACCGGTGCGGCCCGCGAGGTCGCCGACGTCGCCGGCCGCGAACTCGCCCGCGTCGCCGACGAGGACACCGAGGACGACGGACCGATCCGGCTGCGTGAGATCCCGGTCACCGCGAAGGACGAGATCGGCGACCTCGCCGACGCCTTCAACCATGTACAGACCACCGCGGCCGCGCTGCTGGAACGCCAGGTGCTCAGCCGGCGCAACGTCGCCGAGATGTTCGGCAACGTCGGCCGCCGCGTCAGCAACCTGACCACCCGGCAGCTGGCGCTGATCGACGCCGTGGAGCGGGGCGAGACCGACCCCGCCCTCCTCGAGCGGCTCTACAGCATCGACCACATCGCGGTCCGCCTGCGCCGAAACGCCGACAGCCTGATGCTCCTCGCCGGTATCCGCGAGACCGTCCTCGACTCCGGACCGCTCGCGCTGACCAACGTCGTACGGGCCGCGCTCGGTCAGATCGAGGGCTTCCGGCGGGTGCACCTGCACGCCGCGACCGAGGCCATGGTGGAGCCCGACATCATCGGCGACCTCACCCTGATGGTGGCCGAACTCGTGGAGAACGCCGTGTCGTTCTCTCCCACCGGCAGTCCCGTCGAGGTGACCGTCCGCGACAGCGCCGAGGGCGCGCTGGTCGTCGTCTCCGACCACGGCCTCGGCATGAGCGCCGAGCGGCTCGACGAGGAGAACGCCCGCCTCATCCGCCGCGAACGCCTCGACCTCGTCCCGACGAAGGTGCTCGGCCTGTTCGTGGTGGGCACGCTGGCGCGCCGCTGGGAGGTGGGCGTGACCCTGTCCCGCACGCCGGGGGGTGGCGTGACCGCCGAGGTGGTCATTCCGTCGTCCCTGCTGCTGACGATGAGTCCGCCGGCGGTGACCACGGGGGCCTCCGCCGGTACGGGTGCCTCCGGCGGTGCGGCGGGGAGCGCGAGGCGGGCGTTGGCTTCGGGTACCGCTGTGGAGTTGGCTGCGGGTTCGGTTTCGACTTCAGGCGCGGCGGCGGGTGCGGGTACGGGCTGGGGTGCGGGTGCGGGTGTGGCCGCGGGCTCCGGTTCGGGTGCGGGCCCGGGTACGGGTCCGGCCGCGGGCTCAAGCTCGGGTACGAGTCGGCCCGCGGGCTCGGGTGCGGCCGCAAGCTCCGGCTCGAGGTCGGAGGCGGGGTCGGGTTCGGGCTCGGGTCCCGGTCGGATTTCGGCGGCAGGGGCGGCGTCGGTCGCCGCCGCCGGTCTTGCGGGCTCCGCCGAAACGGGGGTGGGCGCGGGCTCCGCGGCGGACCAGCCCGTACGCGCCGCCCGCAGCGCTTTCCCGGGCGGCACAAACCCGGTCGACGACGTGCCCGCCCCGCTCCCCCGCAGAGTGCCCCGGCGCGACCCCGCACCGGCGGACACCTCGGTGGCCACGGAGCCGAACGGTACGTCGGCCGCTTCCGGCCCCGACGGGACGTCGGCCATTCCCGCCCCGGACCACGCTTCGGGAGACACCTCCGTGGCCACCGAGCCGAACGGCAGGTCAACCGCCCCCGGCCCCGACGGCACGCCGACCCTCCCCGCCCCGGACCACGACTCGGCAGACACCTCCGTGGCCACCGAGCCGAACGGCAGGTCAACCGCCCCCGGCCCCGACGGCACGCCGACCCTCCCCGCCCCGGACCACGACTCGGCCGGCCTCGTCGGCGAGTCGTCCGTCCCCGACCCGAAGGGTGAGGCCCCCGACGACTCCCAGTCCGCGGATGCCCCCTTCATCCCGAGGGCCCGCACCGGCGAGGCGGTCGCCACGGCCGCGGCACCGACGCCCGCCGCCGGGCCCGCCTCCGACGACGGCCCCGGCGCCCGCCCCCTGCGACGCCGTGTCCGTGGCGCCACCCTCCGCACGACCTTCGGAGCCGACCCCGACCAGCAGACCGCCCGCCGGGCCGCGCCCCGGGCCGCCGACGCGGACGCCGTCCGTGACGCGCTCGAGGAGTTCGAGGCGGCCGTGGAACGCGCCCACCGCGACAGCGGAAACGACGCCGCCACCACCCCCTACCCAGCGACCCCACCCAACCCCCCACACCATCACCACCACTCCCCGGAAGGAGCGGAGCAGTGAGCACGTCGACAGGTGACACTCCGACGGGAGGCACCACGCCGGCCGAACTTCAGGCCGCCGCAGCCGACTTCACGTGGCTTTTGAATCGTTTCGCGACGGAGACGGCGGGCGTCGTGGACGCCATCGCCGTGTCCTCCGACGGCCTGCTCATCGCCGTGTCCGAGCTGCGTGAGCACGCCGACTCCGAGCGCCTCGCGGCGATCGTCTCCGGCATCACGAGCCTGGCCGCCGGTGCCTCCGGCAACTACGGCCTGGGCGGCCTCAACAAGGTCATCATCGACCTGGAGGGCGGCCACGTGCTGGTCTCCGCGGTCGGCAGCGGCGCCGTCCTCGGCGTCGTCACCGACAAGGAGGCCAAACTCGGCAACATCGCCTACGAGATGACACTGTTCGCCAACCGTGCGGGCAGCGCGCTCAGTCCCCAGCTGGTGCTCGAACTGAAGAACAGCGTCGGCGCCGCGTCGAAGCGCTGACCGGGCGCCGCCCGGCCGAGGAGGAAGAACGACGCATGGCGGACGGCCGCACTCCCAGCAGTGCCGGCGAGGACGGGAGCACGCCACCGGGCCCCGACCCGGTCGGCCCCGTCGCCGCCGTACGGCCGTTCCTGGTCACCGCCGGCCGGGTGGCACCCAGCGCCAACGGCAGGACGATGCCCGTCGAGACCCAGGTGGTGGCCACCGCCGAGGGCCTCGCCGAGCTCGACCGGCTCTCCTTCGAACAGCACGACATCGTCGCCGCCTGCCGCCGCCCGCAGTCCATCGCGGAGATCGCGGCCCGGCTGCGGCTGCACCTGAACGTGGTCCGGATCCTCTCCGAGGACCTGCGCTCGGCGGGGCAGCTGACCGTGCACGTGCCCGATTCCGGCGTCACCCACGACGCATCCGTCCTGCGCAGGGTTATCGATGGCCTCCGGGCCATCCCCGACTCCCGAGGGGTTCTCCGTGACACCGACTGAACCGGCGACCCTCCCCCAGCGGCTCGGCTCCGCTCGACCTGGGGAGACCCCCACCACGGCCGACCAGGCCGCGGCCGTCAGACCGCCGCTGCCGGTCAAGATGGTGATCGCGGGCGGCTTCGGGGTGGGCAAGACCACCGCCGTCGGCTCGATCTCCGAGATCGCGCCGCTGACCACCGAGGCCGCGATCACCGAGGTCGCGGCGGGCGTGGACGACCTCAGCCACACCCCGCGCAAGACCACCACCACGGTCGCGATGGACTTCGGCTGCATCACCATCGACCCGACCCTGAAGCTGTACCTGTTCGGTACGCCCGGCCAGGAGCGGTTCGGGTTCATGTGGGACGACCTCGTCGAGGGCGCGGTCGGCGGGCTCGTCATCGTGGACACCCGCCGCCTCGACGACTGCTACGCGGCCGTCGACTACTTCGAGCACAAGCAGATCCCGTTCGCGGTGGCCGTCAACGCCTTCGACGGCAAGGTCGAGCACACGCTGGACGAGGTCCGCTGGGCGCTCGACGTCAACGACCGCACCCCGGTCGTGGTGTTCGACGCCCGCGAGCGCGGCTCGGTGCGCGACGCCCTGCTCGTCGTACTGGAACAGGCCCTGGCGCGCTCCGAGGGCTGACACGTGACAGGGCCCGGGGCTGGTCTTCCCACCACCCCGGGCCCTCGGTCAGCCGCTTCTCCGTACCCCGCGTGACACGGCGGTGCGGTGCACCGCCCAGAACAGCGCGAGGGTCACCAGCGCCAGGCCGGCGACCAGTGTGGCGCCGCCCACGACCTTCTCGTAGTTGCGCTGGTAGAGCCCGTCGACGATGTAGCGGCCGAGGCCGCCGAGCGCGACGTACGCGGCGATGGTGGCCGTGGAGACGATCTGGATGGCCGCGGAGCGCAGGCCGCTGAGGATCAGCGGGAGCGCCGCCGGCAGTTCGACCTGGAACAGCACTTGGGCCTCGCTCATGCCCATGCCCCGCGCGGCGTCCACCGGCGAGGGGTCGACGGAGCGCATCGCCTCGTAGGTGGTGACCAGGATCGGCGGGACGGCGAGGACGACCAGCGGGATCATCACGTTCACCAGGCCGAACCCGAGCAGCAGGGTCATCAGCACCAGCAGGCCGAAGGTGGGCAGGGCACGCCCGGCGGTGGCGATCAGGGAGAGGGCGTTCCCGCCGCGCCCGAAGTGACCGGTGACCAGGCCGACCGGCAAGCCGATCGCGGCGGCGAACGCGAGCGCCTCCAGGGTGTACTGGACGTGTTCGCCCACGCGCGTGGGGATGCCGTCGTAGCCGGTCCAGTGGGCGCTGTCGCTGAAGAAGGCGTTGATGAAGTTGAGCAGGTTCACCGGGCTGCGTCCTCCAGGGCGAGGGCGGCCGGGTCGGGCCGGTCCACCTTCGGTTTCGTGTGCGCACGGCGCGGCATCCACGGCGTCAGCAGGAGGCGCAGGACCACCAGGAGGCCGTCGGCGAGGATCGCCAGGGCGGCCATGGTGAGCACGGCGTTGACCGCGAGTTCCGGCCGGTTGTAGATGTTGGCGTCGTTGAGCAGGTTGCCGAGCGCGCCCTGGTTCCCGATGAGGGTGCCGACGCTGACGAGGCTGATGCTCGACACGGTCGCCACCCGCAGCCCCGCGATGATGGCGGGCACCGCGATGGGCAACTGGACCTGGACGTAGCGGCGGACGGGCCCGAAGCCCATGGCGGTCGCGGCGGCGAGGGTCTCCTGCGGGACCGAGCGGACGCCCTCGACGATCGACGGGACCAGGACGACGAGGCTGTAGACGGTGAGCGGGATCATCACCGTGAGCTCGGTCTGGCCGGTGTAGTCGATGAGGAGCACGAAGAAGGCCAGCGACGGGATCGCGTACAGCACGGTCGTGATCCACAGCACCGGCGGGTACAGCCAGCGGAAGCGCACGCACAGCTGGGCGAGCGGCAGCGAGATCACCAGGCCGGCCAGCACCGGCAGCAGGGCCTCGCGCAGGTGCAGGCCGATGAGGCCGAGCCAGCTGTGCTGGAGGTCGCTGGGGATGTCGAAGAAGCCGCTCATTCGGCGACCCGCGCGACCGGAGCGGCCTTGGTGACCGTGGCGGTCCTGCCGTCCGTACGGCCTTCCGCGTGGGCGCCGCGGATCGCCTCGCCGATGGTCTGCTGGGAGACGACTCCGGCGGCACGGCCCTCGCCGTCCACCGCGACGGCCCAGCCGGTGGGCGAGAGCACCGCGCAGTCGAGGGCGGCCCGCAGCGAGTCCTTGCCGGCCGAGAACGGCCGTCCGTACGGCAGGAGTTCCCCCGCCTGGATGGCGCCGGCGGTCAGGTCCCGCGGCTCGCTCCAGCCGAGGGGCCTGCCGTCCAGGTCGGTGACGAGGAGGTAGGGGGTCTCGGCCGCGCTGCGGGCGGCGATCTGTTCGGCGGTGGCGTCGATCGCGACGATCGGCGTGGTGAGCAGGGGGAGTCCCGTGGAGGAGAAGAAGGACAGCCGGCGGATGCCGCGGTCGGCGCCGAGGAAGTCCTCGACGAAGGCGTCGGCGGGGCTGGACAGCAGCTCGGCGGGCGGCGCGAACTGGGCCAGCTTGCCGCCGGTGCGCATCACGGCGACCATCGTGCCGATCTTGACGGCCTCGTCGATGTCGTGGGTGACGAAGACGATGGTCTTGCCCAACTCATCCTGGATGCGCAGTAGTTCGTCCTGGAGCCCCTTGCGGACGACGGGGTCGACGGCGGAGAACGGCTCGTCCATGAGCAGGACCGGCGGGTCCGCGGCGAGCGCCCGGGCCACGCCGACGCGCTGCTGCTGTCCGCCGGACAGCTGGTAGGGGTACCGCTTGGCGAGGGCAGCGTCGAGACCGACCCGCTCCATCAGCTCACGTGCCCGGGCACGGGCCTTGTCCTTGCCCCAGCCGAGCATGCGGGGCACGGTGGCGATGTTGTCGACGATCGTGCGGTGCTGGAAGAGTCCGGCGTTCTGGATGACGTAACCCATGGACCGGCGCAGCGTGTTGACGGGCTGCTGGAGGATGTCCTTGCCGTCGAGGAGGATGGTGCCCTCGCTGGGCTCGACCATCCGGTTGATCATGCGCAGGGTCGTGGTCTTCCCGCAGCCCGAGGGTCCGACGAGGACGGTGATCGAGCGGTCGGGTATCTCCAACGAGAGCCGGTCGACCGCCACCGTGCCGTCCGGGTACCGCTTGGTGACTGAATCTATCCGTATCAAAGCGCCGAATACCCCTCGGGTTTGGCAGAAGCTGCCCGTTTTCGGTCACGGTCGTGCAGGCCGTTGCGGGGAGAGTCTAGACCTCGCGTGTTGCGCGCCTTCGTCGGGCGAGTGACCGTCCCTCTCAGGTGGCGGGCCGGGAGGGGATTCCGCGCTGTGCGCAAGCTGTGAGTCCGCTGATTCTCACCTCTTGCTCAGAGCGGCCTCAGGGATCACCCAGAAGCGGCCCCGATGGTCACTGACATGAACCAAACGAACGTGGGAGGCGTCCGGCAGCGGTCGGTCGAGATCGTGGTGCCGGTCCACAACGAGGCGCACGTCCTCGCCGACAGCATCGGCCGTCTCCACGCACACCTCGAAGCGTCCTTCCCGTTCCCGTTCCGGATCACGGTCGCGGACAACGCGAGCACGGACGCCACCTGGCCGGTGGCCACCGGCCTGACGCTGCGGCTCCCCCACGTGCACGCGATGCGCCTGGACGAGAAGGGCCGGGGCCGCGCGCTGAAGTACGTGTGGAGCCGGTCCGACGCGGACGTCGTCGCCTACATGGACGTCGACCTCTCCACCGGCCTGGATGGCTTCCTGCCGCTGGTGGCACCCCTGCTCTCCGGGCACAGCGACCTCGCGATCGGCAGCCGTCTGCACCGCCAGGCGGACGTCGTCCGCGGCCCGAAACGGGAGTTCCTCTCCCGCTCCTACAACCTGCTGCTCAGGCTGGGCCTCGCGGCCCGGTTCTCGGACGCGCAGTGCGGCTTCAAGGCCGTACGCACCGACGTCTTCCGGGCCCTCGCCCCGCACATCGAGAACACCGCCTGGTTCTTCGACACCGAACTGCTGGTCCTGGCGCAGCGCAACCGCCTGCGCATCCACGAGGTGCCGGTCGACTGGGTCGACGACCCCGACAGCCGGGTCGACATCGTGCGCACCGCCGTCGACGACCTCAGGGGCGTGGGCCGCATGCTGCGCGCCACCGTGACCGGCCGCACCCGCGTCACCGCCCTGCCGCGCCGGACCGGCGTCCCGCAGGTCCCCGCCGCCCGCACGGCTCCCGCCCACCCGTCCCACCAGGCGAACCTGGAGTACGCGTCATGACGACCCTCGCCCCTCCGCCCGCACCCGTCCAGCAGGACGGGCCCCGGCACCGGGTGGCACCGCCCGCCGGCGGCGGCCTCGCCGCCCGGACCCGCAGCCTCTTCACCGGCGCCCCCGAGGACCCCCGCTGGGCGCGCCCCGCCCTGTGGGCGGTCCTGGTGCTGGCCACGGCCCTGTACGCCTGGAACCTCTCCTCCGTCACCGGCAACACCTTCTACAACGCGGCCGTCTACAGCGGCACCAAGAGCTGGAAGGCGTTCTTCTTCGGGGCGCTCGACTCCGGCAGCTTCATCACCGTCGACAAACCGCCGTTCGCGCTGTGGGTGATGGGCCTCTCCGCCCGCGTCCTCGGCTACGGCACCTGGCAGTTGGCGCTGCCCATGGTCGCGGTCGGCGTCGGCTCGGTGGCCCTGCTGTACCGCATGGTCAAGCGGGACTTCGGCCCGGTCGCGGGCACGATCGCCGCCCTCGCGCTCGCCCTCACCCCGATCACGGTCGCCCTCACCCGCGACACCAACCCCGACCCGGTCCTGGTCTTCCTGATGCTGCTCGGCGCGGCCACGCTCATGAAGGCCGTGCGCACCGGGCGGCTGATGCCGCTGGTGTGGTCCGGCGTCGCGATCGGGTTCGCGTTCAACACGAAGATGATGCAGGCGTACGTCGTCCTGCCCGCGTTCTTCCTGGTCTATCTGTGGGCCGCCCGGGGCGGCCTGGGCCGCCGCATCCGCAACCTCGCCGTCGGCACGGTCGCGCTCGTCGTCTCCAGCGCCTGGTGGATGGTGGTCGTCGACCTGATCCCGGCCTCCTCCCGCCCGTACATCGGCGGCTCGACCGACAACACGGTCTGGGACCTGGTCATCGGCTACAACGGCTTCGGCCGGATCTTCGGGGCGAGCGCGTCGACGGGCTCGCAGGGCAACGGGGCGAGCTTCGGCGGCGACGCCGGCCTGTACCGCATGTTCAACGACATCATGGGCGGCCAGATCTCCTGGCTGATCCCCTTCGCGCTCGTCGCCCTGACCGGCGGCCTGGTCCTGCGCGGCCGGGCTCCCCGGACCGACGCCAAGCGGGCCGCGCTGATGCTCTGGGGCGGCTGGTTCGTCCTGCACTACCTGACCTTCGCCCTCGCCGAGGGCACCTTCCACCCCTACTACGTCACCGCCATGGCCCCGGGGATCGCGGCCCTGGCCGGGATCGGTGCCGTGATGCTGTACCGGGCGTTCGTCGAGGGCTCGGCGGCGAAGTGGAGCTGGGTGCTGCCGGTGGCGATCGCGGGCAGCACGGTCTGGGCCGTTGTCCTGCTCCAGCGGGTCTCCGGTTCCGGGACGCTGTACACGGTCGCGGAGGTCGTGGCCGGGGTCGCCGGTGTGGCCGCGGTGATCGGGCTGCTGGTCGGCCGGTTCACCAAGCGGCAGCGGCTGATGGGGGTCGCCGCACTGGCGGCGGTCGTGGCCCTGCTCGCCGGTCCCGCCGCGTACTCGGTGTCGGCGGCGACGGCCAGCACCAACGGTACCAACCCGACGGCCGGTCCGAGCACCGGTGGCGGCATGGGCGGGGGCGGCGGCGCAGGCGGCGGTCAGCGGCCGAGCGGCAGTGCGCCGAGCGGGACCGGGACGGGGACCGGGACCGGGCAGCCGGCGGGACAGCCGCCGTCCGGCAGCACCTCGTCCTCGGAGGCCGGCACCAGTCGGACCAGCGGCGGTGGCGACATGGGCGGTGACACCCAGGTCTCGTCCGAGATGATCACGTACCTGAAGAAGAACCAGGACGGGGCCACCTGGCTGGTGGCGGTGGCGACCGACCAGACCGCTTCCTCGGTCATCCTGGAGTCCGGTCAGCCGGTGATCTCCATGGGCGGCTGGTCCGGCAGCGACGACGCCATGACCCTCGCCAAGCTCAAGAGCCTGGTGAAGTCCGGCAAGCTGCACTACATCGTCGTCGCCGACAGTGGCCAAGGGAGCAGCACCGGCTCGGAGATCGCCACCTGGGTCAAGAAGAACGGCACGGCCGTGACCGACTACAGCGGCCTGTACCGCCTGGACGCCTCCGACGTCGGCTGACGCCGACTCCGCGACGCCCCCGCCTGCTCCGGCGGCGGGGCGTCGTGTCGTTCCGGCAGCCTGCCCGAAGTCCTACGCGGCCGCCGAGCCCTCCCCCGCGACGGGGAATCCCGCCGTCCGGAGAACCCGCCGCTCGGCGTCCACGGCGAACACCTCGCACCCCGGCTGGTCGGCGGCAAACTCGACGCCCTCGGCGCCCATCGCGAAGGCCGCCGTGGCGACCGAGTCCGCCTCGGTGAGGGTCGGCGCGACGACGGTCAGGCTGAGCAGACCGGTCGCCGGGCGGCCGGTGCGGCCGTCGATGATGTGGTCGCCGCGCTCGTAGCGGGCGGAGGTGGCGACCGCGCCGTCGGTGAGCTGCAGAACGGTGCACAGCTTGTCGGCGTGTTCGGGGTGCCGTACGCCCACTCGCCAGGGGCCGCCGGCGGCGACCACGTCACCGCCGGCGTTGAGGCAGAAGCGCGTCGCGCCGGCCGCCGTCAGCCGTTCCGCCGCCCGCTGCACCGACCAGCCCTTGACCACCGCGCAGGGATCGAGGCCGCGGCCGGGCAGCCGTACGTCGAAGGCGCCGCCGGTGGCGACCCGGTAGTGCTCGCACAGGTCGAGCACGGCGCGCAGGTCCACGCTGAGGTCACCGGGCGACAGCTCGCCGCGGTCGAGGCGCGACACCTCGCTGTCCGCCTTGAACGGGCTGAACCGGGCGTCGACCTCGTGCAGCCACGCGAAGAGCGCGTCCGCGGCCGATGCGGGGACGCCCTCGTCGTCGATCCGCAGCGAGACCGGGAAGCCCATGACGTGTTCGACGCGGTGCATGACGGTCAGCCCTTCGCGTCGATCGCGGCCTGGAGGGACTCCCGGTAGCCGTCGCTGGTGATGGTCGCCCCGGACACCGTGTCGATGTCCGCGCTCTGCGCCTCCAGCGTCTGAGCGATCAGCTTCGGCACCGCGGCCGTCGTCTGCGGGTGGTTCGGCTGCTGGAGCATCTTGACGGCGGTGATCTGCTCGCCCTCGAAGGTCACCTCGACCTGGACGGGGCCCTTCTCCGTGTTCAGGGTCGAGCCCGCGACGACCTGCGAAGCGGGGGCCGAGGAGGCCGGGGCGGACGGCGAGGCGGACGCCGCCGACGCGTTCTCGTCGATCGCGGCCTGGAGGGACTCCCGGTAGCCGTCGCTGGTGATGGTCGCGCCGGACACCGTGTCGATGTCCGCGCTCTGCGCCTCCAGCGTCTGAGCGATCAGCTTCGGCACCGCGGCCGTCGTCTGCGGGTGATTCGGCTGCTGGAGCATCCTCACGGCGGTGATCTGCTCGCCCTCGAAGGTCACCTCGACCTGGACGGGGCCCTTCTCCGTGTTCAGGGTCGAGCCCGCGACGACGTTGGCGGAGGATCCCGAGGACCCGGACGAGGAGGACGCGGAAGGCGCGGGGGTGGTGACCTGGACGGTGGACGTGTCGGCCGACGGTTGGTAGAGCCAGACGGGGACCAGGCCCGCGATGCTCAGCACCACGACAGGTATTGCTCGTTTCACGGTGTCTTCCTCATCCCGCCAGGCTGAAGCGCTCGAAGTGGATCTGCGGCTTGGGCACGTCCAGCTCGCGCAGGCTGCCCAACACCGCGTTCATCATCGGCGGCGGCCCGCACAGGAAGACGTCCCGGTCGGCGATGTCCGGCACCAGCCGGGCCAGCTCGCCGGGCGCCAGCTTGTCCGGGACGGGCGGACCGGTCACCAGGTGCAGTTCGCAGCCCTTGGCCTGGGCCAGGCCGAGCAGCTCGTCGTAGAGGACCGCGTCCCGGTCGGTGGCGACGCGGTAGATGACGACGGCATGCCCCTGCAGCTCCTCCAGGAGGGCGCGGATGGGGGTGACGCCGACACCGCCGGCGATGAGCACGGACTCGGGTCGGGTGCGGTGCAGCGCGGTGAAGGCACCGTAGGGGCCCTCGGCGAAGACGCGCGTGCCGACCTTCACGTGCCGCAGGGAGGCGCTGCCTGCGCCGGCGGCCTTGGCGGTCAGGCGCAGGGTGCGGCCGTCGGGCGCGGCCGACAGGGAGAACGGGTTGGCCTGCCACCAGCGGTCCCGGGTCATGAAGCGCCACAGGAAGAACTGGCCGGCCCGGGCGGGCATGCGGTCGAGGTCGCGGCCGGTCATGTAGACCGAGACGACGTTGTCGGACTCGGGGACGACGGCGGTGACGCGCAGCTGGTGGCGCCAGTTCCGCCACAGCGGCAGCGCCAGGCGGCCGACGAACACCGAGGTGAGCGCGACGCCCCAGACGCCGTACCAGTACGTCGTGGCGGCGGCCGACGAGGTGAAGGTGGTGCCGGCCGCGACCTGGTGGGTGAAGGCCAGCACCACGGCGACGTAGGTGTACAGGTGGATGAAGTGCCAGGTCTCGTACGCGAGACGGCGCCGGGCGTAGCGGCCCGAGACGGCCCCCACCACGATGATGATCGCCAGCGCGACGACCGCGCGGAACACGCCCTCGACCGTCTCGGCGAGGTCGACCAGCTGGCTGACCGGGTCCATGTCGGACGACTCGGCGTAGCCGAAGCTGATGAAGACGACGTGCGCGAGCAGCGTGAACAGGATGCCGAAGCCGGTCCAGCGGTGCCAGGAGGTCAGCCGGTCCATCCCGATGCGGCGGTCGAGCCAGGGCAGCCGGGCCACCAGCAGCAGCTGGAAGGCCATCACGAGCGCACCGTACAGACCTGCCAGTCGGCCCAGCACGATGAGGGCGTTCGACGCGAAGCCGGCCTCGGTGAAGAAGTAGGTCACCACGGCCGCGTTCGCGGCCAGCACGGCGTACAGGCCCGTGCGGGCCACCACCCTGGGGCGTTTTATCGCCGTGGAGGGGACAGGGGGTGATTGGACGGCAGTCACTCGGCGAGCTCCTTGATCGGGGCCGGGGTAACCGAGCTTCCCCGCAGGGAGCTGTCGGTTTACTGTCGTACGACTTTCAAGTGGTTATCGATGTGGCCACGACGGACACCGGCGCTCCGGCCAGGGGGTCCGGTGACGCAGTATGAGCAGGTGGACAAAGTACGACTCCTCGTCGTGGACGACGACCCGCCGATCGCCGACCTCGTGGCGACGGTCGCCCGCTACGAGGGATGGGACGCGGTCACCGCGAACTCGGGCGAGGAAGCGCTGAGCCGCGCCGCCGAGTTCCATCCGGACATCGTGGTGCTCGACCTCATGCTGCCCGACATCGACGGCTTCGGCGTGCTGGACCGGCTCCGGCGCTCCGGAACGATGGTGCCGGTGGTGTTCCTCACCGCCCGCGACGCGGTCGCCGACCGGGTGGCGGGGCTGACCCGGGGCGGGGACGACTACCTGGTCAAGCCGTTCGCGGTGGAGGAGCTGATGGCCCGGCTGCGGACGGTGCTGCGGCGCAGCGCCGGGCCCGGATTCCAGCGCTCCGTGCTGCGCGTGGCGGACCTGACGATGGACGAGGACACCCGTGAGGTGCGGCGCGACGAGCAACTGCTGACGCTCACGCCGACCGAGTACGAGGTGTTGCGCTATCTGATGCGCAAGTCGCCGACCGTGCTGACCAAGGCGCAGATCCTCGACCACGTGTGGGAGTACGGCTTCGGCGGCCGCTCGAACGTCGTGGAGCTGGTCGTCAGCCGGCTGCGCCGCAAGCTCGACGCGACGGGCGAGCCGCTGATCCACACCGTCCGGGGCTTCGGCTACGTGGTCCGGCAGGCCGCGGAGTGAAGGGGGTCCTCCGGCGCTTTCGCCACGTCTATCGCAGACTGCGCCTGGGCACCCGGCTGGCGCTGGGTCTCGGTGCGCTGTCCCTGGTGGTCTTCGCCGTCGTGGGCTACGCCCTGACGATGTACATGCGCGACTACCTGGACAGCCAGCTGGGCTACCAGCTGAAGGTCGTCCAGACCGTGCAGTCCAAGGACGCCGCGGCCAACGGCACGGTGACGCAGAAGCCGTACTGGGGCTGGTTCACCGCGGTGTACGACGTGTCGGACAAGGCGGCGGTCCTGCGCCAGCCCGCCGACATCCCGCACGACATCCGCCCGCTCACCACGCTCGCCGAGACCATGGCGCACTCCGACACCGAGCTGATGCGGACCGTGAGGATCGACGGGGAGGGCGTGTACCGGCTGCGGGCCTGCGAGGTCGAGCCCGGGGTGGTGCTGGTCAGCGCCGCGCCCATGTCGGACATCGAGGACACCGTGGACCGGCTGATCACCGTGCAGGTGATCGCGTTCGCCCTGGCGGTGCTGGCGCTGGTGGTGCTCGGCCGCAAGCTGCTGCGGCGCGGGCTGCAGCCGCTGAGCGACATGGCCTCCACCGCGCACGGCATCACCTCGCACGACCTGACCGAGTCGGCGGCCCGGCTGCCGCTGCGCGCGGACGGCCGGGACGGCGGGCCGGAGGTGGACGAACTGCGCACGGCGTTCAACACGATGCTGGAGCACATCGACGACTCCCTCGCGGTCCGTGCGGAGGCCGAGCAGCGGCTGCGCCGCTTCGTCGCGGACGCCTCGCACGAGCTGCGCACCCCGCTGATGTCCGTACGCGGCTACGCGGACCTCTTCCAGTACGCCGCCGCCAACGCCCCCGGGGAACGCGACAAGCACCTGGCCCGGCTGCGCGCCGAGGCCGCGCGAATGGGCTTCCTCCTCGACGACCTGCTGCTGCTCGCCCGCCTCGACGCGGCCGAGGTGGAGACCCCGCTGCGACCCCTGGAGGCCGACCTGGTGGAGCTGGTCGACCACGCGGCCGACGCGTTCCTCGCGAGCCACCCCGACCATCCCCTGACGGTGGCGGGCGACCCCGAGACGCTGATACTGCGCGTGGACCCGCAGCGCATCCGCCAGGTCCTGGACAACCTCCTCACCAACGCGGCCGTGCACACACCGGCGGGCACCGCGGTGACCGTGACGGTCTCCGCCGAGCCCGGCCGGGCGCTGGTGCGGGTCGCGGACGCGGGTCCCGGCATCCCGCCCTCCGACCGCGGCCGTGTCTTCGACCGCTTCTACCGCGTCGACAAGGCCCGCAGCCGGGACCGCGGCGGCAGCGGTCTGGGCCTCGCGGTCGCCCGCTCCCTGGTCGCGGCGCACGGCGGCACGATCGAGCTGAGCAGCGAGCCGGGGACGACGGTCTTCACGATGGCGCTCCCGCTGGGCCCTCCGAGTCTTACGAAGCCGTGACGTACCGGGCGCGGCCGGGTCGTGCGGGCCGCCCACGGCCCTAGCGTGGCCGCATGCGTGTACTGGTCACCGGCGGTGCCGGGTTCATCGGGTCCCATGTCGTCGAGGCCCTGCGGGCCCACGGGCACGAGCCCCTCGTCCACGACGTCCGCGCCGACCCGGCGTCGGACGTACGCAACCCCGACAGCGTCAGCCGCGCCCTGACCGGCGTCGACGCCGTGTGTCACCAGGCGGCGATGGTCGGCCTGGGCGTCGGCTTCTCCGACGCGGCGGAGTACGTCTCCCGCAACGACCTCGGTACGGCCGTGCTGCTCACCGCCATGGCCGACGCGGGCGTACGACGGCTGGTGCTCGCCGGGTCGATGGTGGTGTACGGCGAGGGCCGCTACACCTGCGCCCGGCACGGGGTGGTCCGGCCCGGCCCGCGCGCGGTCGCCGACCTGGACGCCGGGCGCTTCGAGCCCCTGTGTCCGGAGTGCGGGGCGGAACTGTCTCCCGGCCTGGTCGGCGAGGACGCCCCGGTCGATCCGCGCAACGTCTACGCGACGACCAAGCTCGCCCAGGAACACCTGGCGGCGGCGTGGGCGCGGGCCACGGGCGGCGCGGCGGTGTCGCTGCGCTACCACAACGTGTACGGGCCGGGCATGCCCCGCGACACCCCGTACGCCGGGGTCGCCTCCTTCTTCCGGTCGGCACTCGCCCGCGGTGAGGCCCCGCGGGTCTACGAGGACGGCCGCCAGCGGCGGGACTTCGTGCACGTACGGGATGTGGCCGCGGCCAACCTGGCGGCTCTGGAGGCGGGTTCCCGCTCGGGCGCGCTGACCGTGTACAACACCGGCAGCGGCGAGCCGCACACGGTCGGCGAGATGGCTCGGGCGCTGGCTTCCGCCCACGGCGGTCCGGAGCCGGTGGTCACCGGGGAGTACCGGCTGGGGGACGTGCGGCACATCACGGCGGACTCGGCGCGGCTGCGGGCGGAGCTGGGCTGGAAGGCGGGGGTGGGGTTCGGGGAGGGGATGCGGGAGTTCGCGCGGGCGGGGATGCGCCAAGGCGTGTCCGACTGATCAGGAGTGCGACCCGGCCCACCGAACCCGATCATGCACAAATGGCAACCATTCACCCTTCTCGGGCATTCGGATCAGTTCTAGGATCACGTACAGAGGGCGGGCGGATGGCCGGCCTGTCGACCACCGTCGCCCGTACCGAGCGGAGGCGGAGATGAAAGCGTCGATACGGCGGTCCGCGATCTTCACGAGCGCGGCCGCTCTGGTGATAGCCGTCTGCGGTACGACGGGCACCGCTCGATCCGCGGTCCCGGCCGAGCCGGGCGATGGTGAGTTCCAGTTCGGCTATGTCCTGCCGGAGACGGGACAGCTGGCCTACCTCGGTCCGCCGCAGATCGAGTCGTTGAAGTTCGCGATACAGACGATCAACGATGCGGGCGGGGTACTGGGAAAGCCGGTGCCGAAGGTGGTCTCGAGTGACGAGGCGGGCCAGGAGGCCGTTGCCGCGCAGTCGGCCGACCGGGTCCTCGCGGCGGGCGTGGACGCGATCATCGGCGCCGCGGCCTCCGGCATGTCGCTGGCGTTCATCGACCGGGTGACCGGAGCGGGCGTCGTGCAGTGTTCGGGGTCGAACACCGCACCCACCTTCACCGACTACGAGGACGACGGGTTCTACTTCCGTACCGTCCCGAGCGACGCGTTGCAGGGGCCCATCCTGGCGGACGTCGTCCGCGGTGACGGCCACGACCGGGTGGCCCTGGTCGCACGGGCCGACGACTACGGGCGCGGCCTCCTGGAGACCACGCGGAAGACACTCGAGGACCGCGGTGTGACGGTGGCGCTCGCCGAGACGTACGACCCGGAGGCGAGCAACTTCGACCAGGTCGTCCAGAAGGTGGAGAACTCCAGGCCGGACGCCGCCGTGGTGATCGCGTTCGAGGAAGGCACCCAGATCCTGCAGGGCATGATCGAGTCCGGACTCGGGCCCGACCGGATCGGCGTCTACGGCGCCGACGGACTGCGCAGCGAGGAGCTGGCCTCGCTGGTCTCCCCCGGCCGGCCGGAGCGGCTCGCCGGGATGAAGGGAACCGCGCCGGCATCGGCGGAGAACGAGAAGTACGTGAACGACCTGAAGAAGTTCGCGCCGCAGCTGAAGGAGCTGCAGTTCGCACCGCAGGTGTTCGACTGCGCGACGACCATCGCGCTCGCCGCCGAGAAGGCGGAGTCCGACGACCCGGCCGAGTACGTGAAGGAGATGAACGGGATCACCAAGGACGGCCAGAAGTGCAACTCGTTCGCCGCCTGCAAGGAGCTGCTCGCCGACGGCAGGGACATCGACTACGACGGTGTGAGCGGCCCGCTCGACTTCACCGACAAGGGCGAACCCGGCCAGGCGACGATCGAGGTGTACGGCTACAACGACAAGGGACAGCTGCAGACCCTGCGGACCGAGACCAGCAAGGCCCAGGAGTGACCGGGAGGACGGACAGGCGGAGGAGTCAACGGACGCGGGCGAGCGTGCCGAGGTAGAGCTCGATCACCTTCTCGTCGTGCAACAGGGCCGTACCCGTGCCGGTGTACGCGTTGCGGCCCTGGTCGAGGACGTAGGCACGATCGCAGAACTGCAGGCACCTGCGGGCGTTCTGCTCGACCATGAGGACGGCGACGCCCGCGCTGTTGATCATCTTGCAGCGGTCGAAGACGTGATCCTGATGGAGCGGTGACAGGCCGGCCGACGGCTCGTCGAGCAGCATCAGCCGCGGCTCCATCATCAGCGCGCGCGCCATCGCGAGCATCTGGCGTTCCCCGCCGGACATCGCGCCGGCCTTCTGCCTGCGGCGGTCGGCCAGCAGGGGGAAGAGCTCCTCCACCGCCGCGGCCCGCCGCGCGTAGTCCTTGGGCCGCAGATAGACGCCCATCCGCAGATTCTCCTCGACGGTCAGCGCGGGGAACACGTTCTGCAACTGCGGTACGTAGCCCACGCCCCGCCGGACCAGCTCGTGCGCCGGCCGGTTGGTGACCTCCTCGCCGTGCAGCCGCACGGTCCCGCCGCGCACCCCCAGCAGCCCGAAGACGGCCTTGACGAGTGTCGACTTGCCGGCGCCGTTGGGGCCGATCACGCCGACCACCTCGCCCGGGCGCACCTCGATGCTGCATCCGCGCAGCACGTCGACACCGGGAACGTATCCGGCGACGATGTCGTCGGCCACCAGCACCGGTTCCTGCTTCTCGGCGGACATCACTGTTCCCTCTCCTCGGTCGCCTCGGGTTCGTCGTGCCGCTTGCCCAGGTAGGCGTCCACGACCGCGGCGTTCCGGCCGATCGTGTGCGGTGGGCCCTCGGCCACCAGGCGGCCGTCGGCCATGACTGCCACCCAGTCGCTGATGCCCATCACCACGTCCATGTCGTGCTCGACGAAGCACACCGTCAGTCCCTCGTCCCGCAGCCGGGTGATGTGCCCGAGCAGCGACTGGGTCAGCGCGGGGTTCACCCCGGCCATCGGCTCGTCGAGCATGACCATGACCGGCCGGGCCATCAGCACGCGGGCCAGTTCCAGCAGCTTGCGCTGACCGCCGGAGAGCGTGCCGGCGTGGTCGTCACGCAGGGGCCCGAGCCGGAACCGGTCCAGCAGTTCGTCGGCCCGGCGCTCGAACTCCCGCTCCTGTCCGCGCCACAGCGGCCGCAGCAGGGCGGGCAGCGCCCGCTCGCCGCGCTGCCCGGGCGCGGCGAGCAGCATGTTCTCCATCACGGTGAGCCGGGCGAGCGTCCTGGTGAGCTGGAACGTACGGACCAGTCCCCGCCGCGCCACCCGGTGCGCCGGGGAGCCGGTGAGGGGCTGTCCGTCGAACGACCAACGACCGCCGTCGGCCCGGTCGAACCCGCTCACCACGTTGAACAGGGTGGTCTTGCCGGCTCCGTTGGGCCCGATGAGCGCCGTGATGGCCCCGCGCTGCATCTCCAGGTGCTCGACCCGCACGGCGACGAGGCCGCCGAAGGTGCGAGTCACCTGGTCCAGGACCAGCAGGGGGTCCGGCTTGCGCACCCCCGGTTCGGGAACGATCGCGGAGAGCCGGTCGGCCCCTGTGCCCCCATGGGCCCCGGGACCGCCGGATCCGACCGTGTCAGCGGCCACTGAGCAGCATCTCCTTCCGGCTGCCGAGAATGCCCTGCGGCCTGAACGCGACCAGCAGGATCAGGGCGACCCCGACCAGGGCGAAGCGCACCGCGCCGACCTCGGAGGTACTGACGAGGTCCGGCGAGATGTACTCGGCGTCGATGGCCTGGCGGAGCGCGCTGTCGAGGAAGCTGAGGACGAACCAGAACAGGATCGAGCCGACGACCGGCCCGAGGATCCGCCCGGCACCTCCGAGGACGAGCAGCGTGTACAGGAAGAACGTGACGCCCGGGTCGTAGTTGTCCGGGTTCACGGACTGCACCTGGATCGCCTGCATCATGCCCGCGACCGCTCCGATGACGCCGCCCAGCACGAGGCTCTGCATCTTGTACGCGTAGACGTTCTTGCCGAGGCTGCGCGCGGGAACCTCGTCCTCCCGGATCGACCGGACGACACGGCCCCAAGGGCTGTGGATCAGCAGGGCGAGCAGCACGGAGACCACCACCACCAGCGCCCATGCGACGGTCATCACCCACAGGTCGCGGGAGCTGAACCTCACCAGCCACAGTCCGTAGATGCCGGGCTCGATGGGGTTGAGATCGTAGAAGTCCTTCGCGAACCGCTGCAGCCCGAACACTCCGCCGGTGACCGGCTCGGCCCAGTTGGACCGGTAGAACAGCCGGAGCGTCTCCCCCGCCGCGATCGTGGTGATCGCGAGATAGTCGGCGCGCAGCCGCAGGGTGGGCAGGCCGAGCAGCAGCGCCAGCACGATCGCGCAGGCGACTCCGGCCAGGACGCCGAGCCACATCGGGCCGTCGTACGTCGACACCGTGATGGCGAGACCGTAGCCGCCGACGAGCATGAACCCGACCTGGCCGAAGTTCAGCAGGCCGGTGTAGCCGAAGTGCAGGTTCAGCCCCGCCGCGGCGAGTGCGTAGACGGCCGCGATGGGGCCGATGCCGGAGCGAAGGGCGTCGGAGAGGATGACCGAGAAGTCCATGGCTCGCCCCTCACCCGACGCGTTCCGCCCGGCCGAGGATGCCCTGCGGCCGGACGAGCAGGACCACGATCAGGACGAGCAGCGCCCACGCGTACTGCAGGTCGACCGGGAACCACAGGGTGGACATCTGGGCGACGACGCCGATGACGAGGCTGCCGGCCATCGCCCCGTAGGCGGAGCCGAGGCCACCAAGGATGACCCCCGCGAACATGAGCAGCAGCAGCTTGAAGCCCATGTCCCAGGTGATGATCTCGACGAGGCCGAAGAAGACCCCGCCGAGTGCGGCCAGCCCCCCGCCGAGCATCCACACGAACAGCACCACGCGCTGTACGTCGATGCCCGTCGCCTCCGCGAGATCACGGTTGGCGGAGACGGCCCGGACAGCCGTGCCGATGCGCGTCTTCTGCAGGAGCGCGGCGACGCCGAGCAGCACCAGCACGGCGAGCAGGGTGACCGTGAGGTCCCGGGGGGTGATGCTGGCCGGCCCCACGCTGATCGCGCTCTGGATGTCGTACTGCGCGAAGGAGGCGGGCCGGGTTCCGTACAGCACGAGCACCACGTGCCGCAGCACCAGCGAGAGCCCGATGGTGACGATGAACATGTTGATCAAGCCGGTGCCCCGGGCCCGCAGCGGGCGCCAGAGGCCCCGGTCGACGGCCCCGCCCAGCAGGGCACCGAAGACCACCGCTGCGATGGCGGCGGGGACCAGGTGCCAGCCCGGGCCGGCCGCGGAGACGTTGAGGAAGAACGCGAAGGTGGCGCCGATCGTGACGAACTCGCCGTGCGCGAAGTTGATCAGGTGGATGGTGCCGAAGATCAGCGAGAGTCCGACCGACGTGATCGCGATGATGACGCCGAACTGGACACCGTCGATCAGTGCCTGGACGGCGCGCGCGCCGAACGTGGGACCGCGCGGGGCTTCCTCACCCTGTGCCCGCGCGGAGGCCGCGGACACCGACACGAGGACCAGGGCGACGGCCAGTACGAGCATCCGCTGGTAGCGCACGGCGGTTCCGATATGTCACGAACGTCCCTTGCGGCTCAGTGTAGGACGTGCCGGGCCGATGACACGAGGGCCGGGCCTCGGCCGCCGGCGGCGTCACCTCGGAGCGACGGCCGCCGATGACCTCGTGTACGGCGGCCCCCTGGTGGGCCTCCTCGATCCCGCGCACGAGGCGAGGCGAGGCGGGGGCCGGCATCGGCGGGCGGTGTCCGGCACGCGTGCCGCGCCACCCGGTGCCGAGGACGCCGCGAGGCCCCTCCTCGGGATGAGCGACGAGGAGGGCGTCGCGCGTGATCACACCTCGCCCTCGAAGCGATACCCCATACCCCACACGGTCTGGATCAGACGGGGTGCGGCCGGATCGTCCTCGACCTTCCCCCGCAGCCGCCGGACATGGACTGTCACGGTCGACAGGTCACCGAAGTCCCAGCCCCACACCTCCCGCATCAGGTCCTCACGGCTGAAGACCCGGCCGGGATGCCGCAGGAAGAAGGCGAGGAGGTCGAACTCCCGGACGGTGAGGGCCAGTTCGGTGCCCTGCTTGGCGGCCCGGCGGGCCGCCGGGTCCAGGGTGAGCCCGGCCGCGCGGAGGGTGCCCGAGGGCTCGGCCGGGCGGGCGCGGCGCAGCACGGACTCGACACGCAGGACGAGTTCGCGCGGGCTGAAGGGCTTGGTGACGTAGTCGTCGGCGCCGACCTCCAGGCCGAGGATGCGGTCGTCCTCGTCGCCGCGGGCGGTGAGCATGATGACCGGGACGGGCCCCCGCCCGCGCATCCGTCGGCACACCTCGAGGCCGTCCATGCCCGGCAGCATCAGGTCGAGGACGACGAGGTCCGGCCAGTTCGCGGCGGCCCGGGCGAGCGCGTCGGGCCCGTCCCCTGCGTGGTCGACGACGTATCCGGCCCGGTCGAGGTACCCGGAGACGACCTCGGCGACGGTCGGGTCGTCGTCCACGACGAGGACCCGGGCCCCGGCCCGTTCGTACGGCTGCTGCTCCATGCCGCCAGCCTCGCACCGTCGGCGCTCCGGTGCGGCCCCAGGGTCCCGACGTCCGTGTTTCGTAAGGAGCCGAGGCCCGAAATGCCCGTTTCGCGCTCGTAGGGTGAGAGCCGTGACGACCTCTTCCGATTCTGTTCCGAACCCCGTGTCCGTGGACGTCGTACTCCCCTGCCTCGACGAGGCCGAGGCGCTGCCCTGGGTGCTGGAGCGCATTCCGCCCGGCTGGCGGGCGCTGGTCGTGGACAACGGGTCCACGGACGGCTCGGCCCGCATCGCGCACGCCCTCGGCGCGGAAGTCGTGCACGAGGAGCGGCGCGGTTTCGGCGCCGCCTGCCATGCGGGCCTGACGGCCGCCACGGCCGACATCGTCTGCTTCTGCGACTGCGACGCCTCGCTCGACCCGGCCGACCTGGTGCCGTTCGTGCGCGAGGTGCACGCCGGTGCGGCGGACCTCGTGCTCGGCCGGCGCCGCCCCCGGACGCGCGGCGCCTGGCCACCGCACGCCCGGGCGGGCAACCTCGCCCTGTCCCGGCTGCTCCGCCGCCGCACCGGGCTGCGGCTGCGCGACCTCGGCCCGCTGCGCGCCGCCCGGCGCGAGCCGCTGCTCGCCCTCGGTCTCACGGACCGGCGCAGCGGCTACCCGCTGGAGATGGTCGTGCGCGCCGCCGACGCGGGCTGGCGGATCACCGAGCACGACGTCCCCTACCGCCCGCGCGCCGGCGCCTCCAAGGTGACCGGCACCTGGCTCGGCACCTGGCAGGCGGTACGGGACATGAGCCGCGTACTGACCGAGACCGGGACGTCCACCGAGAAGGGAGTCCACGCGTGACCACGCTGCTCGTCATCGCCAAGGAACCTCGCCCGGGCCGGGTGAAGACCCGGCTGACCCCACCGTTCACACCCCGGGAGGCGGCCGCGCTCGCGGAGGCGTCCCTGGCGGACACCCTGGACGCCGTGGCACGGACGCCCGCACGACGCCGGGTCCTGGTCCTGGAGGGCGAGCCCGGCCCCTGGCTGCCGCCCGGCTTCGAGGTGGTACGGCAGTGCGCCGGCGGCCTCGACGAACGGCTGGCCGCCGCCTTCGCGGGCTGCGACGGCCCTGCCCTGCTCATCGGCATGGACACCCCGCAGGTGACGCCGGAGCTGCTCACCGTGGACTTCACGGACTGCGACGCGTGCTTCGGGCCCGCCGAGGACGGCGGCTTCTGGGCGCTGGGCCTGGCCGCTCCGGACCCCGCGCTGCTGCTGGGCGTGCCGATGTCGACGCCCTCGACGGGGGCCGTGCAGCGGGCACGGCTCGCGGGGCTGAGGGTGCGGGACCTGCCGCCCCTGAGGGACGTGGACACGGCGCACGACGCGAACGCGGTCGCCCGTTCCGCGCCCGGCGGACGATTCGCCACGGAACTGGCCCGGCTCAGTGCGACCGGGGCGCGATGAGCACGGCGGGGGTCGGGGGCGCGACGAGCACGGCGGGAGTCGGGGGACCGGTGAGCACGGCGAGGGTCGCGGGCGCGACGAGCACGGCGGAGGTCGGGGGACCGGTGAGCACGGCGAGGGTCGCGGGCGCGACGAGCACGGCGGAGGTCGGGGGACCGGTGAGCACGACGAGGGTCGCGAGCGCGACGAGCACGGCGGAGGTCGGGGGACCGGTGAGCACGACGAGGGTCGCGGGCACGATGAGCACGGCGGAGGTTTGGGGCCCAATGAGCACAACCGAGGCCACAGGCCCGCGCACCACAGACGCCCAGTGCCCGAAGAGCACAACCGAGGCCACAGGCCCGCGCACCACGGACGCCCAGTGCCCGAAGAGCACAACCGAGGCCGCGGCCCCGATGCGCACCGCGGAGGTCACCGGTCCCATGCGCACGGCGGAGATCGTGCGGCAGCGGGATCCTGGCGCCGATGCCGGGCCCTGGTCCGCCGACCCCTACGCGGACGCCCTGCGCACCGGGCGCGGCCCGCTCTTCCTGCGCCGCGCCGGCGGCTGGCTGCTCCCGCTGGAGGTGGAACGCTGGTGCGCGGACGCCGACATGGCGGACCTCGAGGTGCTGCGGCGCTGCGAGGGCGCGGTGCTCGACGTCGGCTGCGGGCCGGGGCGCCTGGTGGCGGCGCTGGGTGCGCGGGGGCGGCGGGTGCTCGGCATCGACGTCAGCGAGGCGGCCGTCTCACGGACGGGGGCGCTCGGCGGACCGGCGCTGCGGCGCTCGGTCTTCGAGCCGCTGCCCGGCGAGGGCCGCTGGGGCACCGGTCTCCTGATCGACGGCAACGTGGGAATCGGCGGTGATCCGGCGGCGCTTCTCGACCGCATGTCCCAACTCCTGAGCCCCGGAGGTCTGTTGATCGCCGAGACCGTGCCGGATGTGGACCTCGACGAACGCGTACTGGTCCATGTGACCGACGCCCGGGGCGTGGCCGGCAGCCCGTTCCCGTGGGCACGGCTCGGCACACCGGCCCTGCTGCGGCACGCCGAGCGCGCGGGCTGGTGTGCCGACGGTCAGTGGGCGGCCGGGGGGCGTTCCTTCGTCGCCCTGCGCAGCCGCAGCACGAACAGCAGCGCCGAACCGCCGAACAGCGCGGCCGTCAGCAGCAGCCAGCGGGTCAGGAAGCCGTCCGGGGACAGGCCGGTGGCGGAGGGGTAGCGCCCCGCCACCCGCCCGCTGATCAGCGGGAACCACACGAGCAGCAGCAGCCCGGACAGGGCGGCCGGCACACGGACGTACGCCACGTCCGCGCGTCGGCGGCCCGCCGCCTTCACGAAGGCGCGGTCGAGCACGGAGTACAGCGGCAGCAGCACCAGGTCGTGCAGGAGGGCCGCGCCCACGATCCACAGCGCGACCCCGAACCAGTCCCCCGCGAACAGCTGGACACCCGCGTAGGCGGCGAGGGCGAACGAGCAGGCCAGCAGCAGAAGTTGCAGCGGGCTGCCGACGACGAGCCGGGGGTGGGGACGCCTCACAGGTCTCCTCCGAACGTCATCCGGGTCACCCACTTGGTGTTGAGCACGCCGGGCGCGGCGGGCACGATGACCCGCGCGGGGTGGCCGTGGTCGGGGGACAGGTCCTCGCCGTTGACCTGCAGGGCGAGCAGGGAGCGCGGGTCGGCGACCTGGTTGGCGCGCAGGGCGGCGCGGCGGAAGGCGCCGCGGCGTTGCAGTGACTCCACGAGAACGTCGGGCGGATCGTCGTGTCCGACGAGGGCGGCGAGGTCGCGCAACCGCACGCCACGCCACCACTGGTCGGAGGTCGACCAGCCTTCCACGCAGGCGATGGGCAATGCGGCGCTGTGCAAGGGGAGTTGGAGCAGGTCGGCCCGGCTGAGCCGTAGGGTCCGGTCACGCCCGAGGACGACGAGTCGCCACGCGTCCTCGCCCGTCTCCGCCGCGTCGATCCCGGCGTACGCGGCGGTCTTGTTGATCTGGAAGCCGCCGGGCCCCACGCCCGGTTCGGCACCGCCGTGCGGGGCGAGAAGGGCGGTCCTGCGCAGCGGTCCGTCGAAGTTCTGCCCGGCCGTGGTGGCGAACAGCAGCAGCGAGCCGCCGCCGACCAGCCCGAGGGCGCCGCGCCGGGTCACGGTGGGCTCGGCGGGATTCGGAGACACCAACTCACCTTCCTCCGCTCGCAGTTGGCGCAGATTGCGCAGAGCCATCGGCGTCTTGAGCACGGCGTGCACGGCGAAGGCGGCGAAGAACACCCAGGCACCGTAGAAGTGCAGGGGATAGAAGGAGCCGGGGAAGACGTAGTCCAACTGGACGTTGAGCACGCCGGTCACGAACTCGAAGAGTCCGCCGCCGACCAGGAGCACCAGCGAGAGCCGCTCCAGCGCGTGCGCGAGCGAACGGGCGGGCGGCAGCGTGAACAGCTTCGGCACGACCGACCACAGCTTGGCCAGGAGCACGGGGATCAGAGTGATCCCGAGCGTGACGTGGACGCCCTGGTTGAGGCGGTACAGCCAGTGCGGGTCGGTCGGCCAGGAGAAGAGGTAGAAGCCGAGGAGCCCCTTGTCCGGCGTCTTGTCGTTCACCCGTGACAGGTCGGGGTTGTAGGCGGCGTACGAGAGCAGCCCGGTCACGAACAGCACGGTGATCCCGCCGAGCAGCACGACACCGAGCACCGAGGTGAACCAGGGGCCGCGCAGCGGGCTGCGCCAGAACGCGGGCGAGAAGGGAGTGCGTGGCGGGGAAGGGGTGCGTGGCGGTGGTGAGGTGCGGGCCATGCCCCGACCGTAGGCCCGCGTCACCCCGGGAACGGGCCCGCGGACCATGACGAATCTCTGACGTCCGCGCCTGTCAGCCGTCCGGGCGAGTCCTCGCGACCTAGCGTTTGCGCGTGAACCGCGATCTGAGACGTGACCTGTACGCGGCCCTGGCCGCCGCGCTGCTCGTGGCGACGGCCGCGCTGGTCGGCGCCGCCATCCAGGAGCGGAACGGCACGCTCCGTGTCGGTTGGCCACCGCTCCTGGCGACCTGGGATCCGCATCTCGGCCCCGGCACCCCGGCCGCACTGGCCATCGGGGTGGTGGTCGTGGCGTACGGCCCCGCCCTCGCCGCCCGGCTGCCGTGGCGCGCGCTGCTCCCGGCCGTGTGGGCCGTCGGAATGGCCTGGACATGGTCCCTCGCGCTCGTCGACGGCTGGTACCGGGGCGTCGCCGAGCAGCTGACGACCAGGAACGAGTACCTCCGCGTCGTCGACCGCTTCCACGACATCCCGGCCGCCCTCGCGGACTTCAACCACCACATCCTGATCGACGCGCCCGACAACTGGCCCGCCCATGTCGCCGGTCATCCCCCGGGAGCCACTCTCACCTTCGTCCTCCTGGACCGCGTCGGGCTGGGCGGCGGGGGCTGGGCGGGCGCCTGGTGCATCACCGTGGGCACGACGGCGGCGGTCGCGGTCCTGGTCACGGTGCGGACCCTCGCGGACGAGTCGCTCGCCCGCCGCGCCGCGCCCTTCCTCGTCCTGGCCCCGGCGGCCGTGTGGGTCGGCACGTCCGCCGACGGCTACTTCGCGGCGGTCGCCGCCTGGGCGGTCGCGTTCCTCGCCCTGGCGGTGACGGGACGCCGGCCGGGGTGGAACGGGGTGGCCTCGGGCCTCCTGTTCGGCCTGACCCTCTACCTGTCCTACGGGCTGACACTCTTCGTCCTGATCGCGGGCGCCGCCCTTTTCCTGGGCGCGCACCGCATCCGCCCACTCCCGTTCCTGCTGGCCGGGTTCCTGGTCGTCCCGGTCGCGTTCACCGCCCTCGGGTTCGACTGGTGGGAGGCGTACCGGCTGCTGGTCCGCCGCTACCACCAGGGGTCGGGCGGCATCCGGCCGTACGACTACTGGGTGTGGGCGAATCTGGCGTGCACGGCGCTGGTCGTGGGACCGGCGACGGCGGCGGGGCTGCGGCGCACCGGCGTCGCGCTCGTCCACAGGCGCTCCGGACCGGACGTCCGCGTGGGTGTGCTCGTCCTGGCCGCGCTCACTGCCCTGCTCGTCGCCGACCTGTCCGGCATGAGCAAGGCGGAGACGGAACGCATCTGGCTGCCGTTCGCGGTGTGGCTGCTGCCGGCGTGTGCGTGGCTGACCGGGGTACGGGGGTGGCTGGCGGCGCAGGCGGTGCTGGCGCTGCTGATCAACCACCTGCTGCTGACCGGTTGGTGACGGTCGAGCCGTCTCCCGACTCCAGCTGTGCTGTCGTCTCCATGAGGGAGACGGTGAAGGGGTGTCGAGGAGCCGTCAGAATCCGTTCCGCCGAACCCTGTTCGACGAGTTCGCCCGCGTCCAGTACGGCGATGCGGTGGGCGAGACGGGCGGTGTCCAGGTCATGGGTGACGAGGACGAGGGACAGGTCCTCGCCATCGCCCACCAGGCCGGCGAGGAGGTCGAGGAGGGCGCGCCGGGTGACCGTGTCGAGGCCGGAGGTGATCTCGTCGCAGATCAGGACCCGGGGGCGGGCGAGCAGGGCGCGGGCGAGGGCGGCGCGCTGGAGTTCGCCGCCGGAGAGTTCGCCGGGGAGGCGGTGGGCGAGGTCGGCGGCGAGGCCGAGACGGCCCAGGGTGGCCAGCGCCTCCTGCGTGGCCGTACGGTCGTCCGCGCCGCGCAGCCGGACCGCGGTGCGGGCCACCTGGCCGAGGATCGCGCGGTGTTCGTCGAAGGCCGCGCGGGAGTCCTGGAAGACGTACTGCACGGCGGCGAGTTGGGCACGGTTGCGGCGGCGCAGGCTGCGCGGCAGTGCGCTGTCGTCGAGCAGGATCTCGCCGTCGTGGTCGCGGTGCAGCCCCGCCAGACAGCGTGCGAGGGTGGTCTTGCCGCTGCCCGATCTGCCGACGACGGCCAGGCATTCGCCGGCGCGCAGGGCGAGGTGCGGGACACGCAGGACGGTGGTGCGGCCGTGCACAGCGGTCAAGTCCCGTACCTCCAAGGTGACTTGGCGGTTGGCGTCGAGGGCCTTGTCCTGCGGGGCCGCCCGTTGTTCGTCGAGCAGGCGGCGGGTCCACTCGTGCCGGGGAGACAGCCACACCCGCTCCACCGGCCCCGACTCCACGACCCGGCCCGCGCGCATCACGAGGACCTCGTCCGCGAGCGCCCTTACGACGTCCAGGTCGTGACTGAGCAGGACGACCGCGATGCCGCGCGCCGCGACCGCCGCCAGCTGCTCGACGATCCGGCTCTTGGTCAACGCGTCCTGACCGGTGGTCGGTTCGTCGGCGACGACGACGCGGGCGCCGAGCAGGAGGGCCTGCGCGAGGACGACACGCTGCTGCTGGCCACCGGAGAGCTGGTGGGGGTGGCGGCGCGACATGGCCGCCGCGTCGGCGAGCTGGGCGTCGGACAGGGCCCGCAGCACCAGCGCGCGGGCCGCCGTACGGCGTTCGGCGCGGGGCAGGTGACGGACCTGGGGGCGGGCGATGTCCTGGAGCAGTGCGCTGATGCGGCGGGCCGGATTGAGGACGGCCGCGGGGTGCTGGGGCACATATCCGACCAGGCCGTCGGCGCCTGCTCGGCGTACCTCTCCCGTGACCCGGGCGCCGGGCGGGTACTCCCCCAGCAGGGCGAGCCCGGTCGTGGTCTTGCCGCTGCCGGAGGCGCCGACGATGGCCGTCACCTTGCCGGGCGGCACCCGCAGGTTCACTCCGTCGACGATCGCGCGTCCGTCGATCTCGACCCGCAGGTCGCAAAGCTCCACGACGGGGTCCGTCTCGTGGTTCACGGACGTCGTCCCTTCTTCTCGAGTGCCGCGTCGAAGAGCAGATTCGTGCCCGTCGTCAGCGCCACGATCAGCAGCGCGGGCACCACCACGGCCCAGGGCTGGACGAACAGACCGGTGCGGTTGCGGTCGACCATGACCGCCCAGTCGGCGGCGTCCGGAGCGACGCCCACGCCGAGGAACGCGGCCGTGGACACCAGGTACAGCACGCCGGTCAGGCGGATACCGGCGTCGGCGGCGAGGGTGCGCAGGGTCGAGCGGCCGACGTAGCCGACGGCGATGCGCCACCACGTCTCGCCCTGCATGCGCAGCGCCTCCACCGCGGGGCGGGCGGCGACCTCGCCCGCGGCCGCCCGCACGATCCGGGCCGCGTCGGGGACGTTCACCAGCGCGACGAGCAGCGCGAGTCCGGCCGCGCCCGGCGAGAACACGGACGCCACGAGCAGGATGAGCAGCAGCGACGGTACGGCGAGCAGCACGTCCAGCGGCCGCATCAGCAGCTCCTCCAGCCGCCGTACGTGGGTGAGCGCGCTGACCAGCCCGACGGGCAGCGCGACGAGGTAGGCCAGGGCGGTCGCGGCCAGGGCGGTCAGTACGACCGTACGGCCGCCGTGCAGGACCTGCTGCCAGACGTCCCGGCCGACGAAGTCGGTGCCCAGCCAGTGCTCGCCGCCCAGGGTGAAGGACGCGGAACGAGGTCCGGGGGCACCGGTGAACAGGGGGCCGAGGAGGGCGAGGACGAGAGGGACCGCGACGACGAGAAGGCCGAGGGCGAAGCGGCGCCGGGTCATGCCGCCACCCCCGCCCTCGGCGTCAGCCGATGGGCCACCACGTCCGCACCGAGGTTGAGGGCCACGGTCAGCACCCCGAACACCACCGCCAGCCCCTGCACCACGGGCACGTCACGCTCGGCGACGGCGTTGAGCAGGACCGTGCCGAGACCGGGGATCACGAACAGGGCCTCCACGACGATGACACCGCACAGCAGCCAGTCGATGGTGCGGGCGAGTTGCTGGGCCGCGGGGGCGAGGGCGTTCGGCAGGGCGTGGGCGTAGCGGACGCGGGCGCCGGGGACGCCGTAGCGGCGGGCGTGGGCCGCGTACGGCGAGGCGAGGGCGTCGACCATGCCCGCCCGCACCAGCCGGGACAGGGAACACACCGGGCGGGAGAGGAGGACGAGCACCGGCAGGACGAGCGCGGCCGGGTGGGCGAGCAGGTCGGTGCCGTAGCCCACGGCGGTCGGCGGCAGCCAGGCCAGCTTCAGTGCGAACACGGTCACCAGGAGCACGCCGAGGGCGAACTCCGGGACCGCGTACACGGCCAGTGTCACGCCGCTGACCAGCCGGTCGACGAGCCGCCCCTCGTGACGGGCGGCGAGGACGCCGAGCCCGAAGCCGAGCGGCACGAGCAGGGCGAGGGTGAGCGCGGCCAGCAGCAGGCTCGGGCCGAAGCCGTCGGCGATGTACTGGGCCACCGGGCGGCCGGAGGCCAGGGAGGTGCCGAAGTCGCCGTGCAGCAGCCCTGCCGCCCAGTCGGCCAGCCGCTCGTACGCCGGCCGGTCCAGGTCCATCGCCTCGCGGATCGCGGCGATGCGCGCGGGGTCGGGCTGGTCGCCCGCGAGGGCCACCGCGGCGTCGCCCGGCAGCGCCTCGGTGAGCGCGAAGACCAGCAGCACGACGGCCACGGTCTGCGCGACGCCGAGGAGCAGCCGCCGGGCGATGAAGGAGCGCAGGCCGCTCGTCCGCAGGCTCTTCCTCACGCCAGCCAGACCTTGTCGAACCGGGCCCAGTCGAGCGTGTTGGCGGGCGCCTTGGCGGCAACTCCCTTCACGTTGCGGGCCGTTCCGAGGATCCAGTCGGCGAAGCCCCAGACGAGGAATCCGCCCTCGGTGTACAGGCGGCGCTGCATCCGCTCGTAGACGGCGGCCCGTTCGGTTGTGTCACGGGTCGACTGCGCCTGCTGGTACAGCGCGTCGAAGTCCTTGTGCTGCCACTTGGTGGCGTTGGTGGTGGAGTCGGTGAGCAGTCGCTGGGAGATGTGGGCCTCGATGGGCATGGCGCCGGAGCGGTAGCAGCACAGGGTGCCGTTGTCGAGGATGTCGCTCCAGTAGGAGTCCTTGCTGCCCATCTTCACGTCGATGGTGACGCCGGCCTTGGCCGCCTGGTCGCGGAAGATGCTGGCGGCCTCGGTGAATCCGGCGGCGACGGCGGAGGTGTCCAGGGTGACCTTGAGGTTCTCGGCGCCGGCCTGCTTGAGCAGGGCACGGGCCTTGTCGAGGTCCTGTTGGCGCTGCGGGAGGCTGTCGTCGTAGTACTCGTAGCCCTTGCCGAACAGGTCGTTGCCGACCACGCCCGCGCCGGACAGGGCGCCGTCGACGAGCTCCCTTCGGTCGGCGATGAGGAAGAACGCCTCGCGGACCCGCTTGTCGTCGAAGGGGGCGCGATCGGTCTTCATGCAGAACGCCTGCATGGCGCTGTTGCGCAGGCGGATGATCTCGACCTGGCCCTTGCCCTCGTGGGCGCGGGCGGTGGTGGGGTTGAGTTCGTGGGCGTACTCGACCTGGCCGCCGAGGAGGGCATTGACGCGGGCGGACTCCTCGTTGGCGACGACGAACTCCAGCTCGTCGAGGTGCGGGGCGCCCTCCCAGTAGTCGTCGAAGCGGCGGAAGACGGCGGAGCGGCCGGGTGCGAAGGAGACGAAGCGGAACGGCCCGGAGCCGACGGGCTTCGTGTCGAAGTCGGACGCCTCCCCCGCGTTCTCGGGGACGATGTACGCGCCGAACGCGGCCAGGAGGTTGGGGAACTCGGCGGTCGGCCGCTTCAGTACGAACTCGATGCCGTTGTCGCCGGTGGCGCGGCTCGCGTCGAGGTCGATGGGCTCCAGGGACGCCTTGGCGCGGAAGGTCTGCTTGGGGTCGGCGATCCGGCGGTAGCTGTAGAGGACGTCCTTCGCGGTGACCGGCTTCCCGTCGTGGAAGGTGGCCTTGCGCAGGGTGACCTGCCAGCGGTCCAGAGTCTTGTTGGACTCCCACTCGGCGGCCAGGCGTGGCTGGGCGGACAGATCGGGGCCGTAGTCGGCGAGCTTGTCGTAGAGGGCCTTGGCGCGGGCGACGTCCGCGAACAGGTTGGCCAGGTGCGGGTCGAGGGTCTCGCTCGCACCGCCCCCGGCGAAGGCGGCGCGCAGCCGTCCGCCGCGTCTGGGTGTACTGCTGCCCTTCTCCGCCGTGTTCTCCGTGCCTCCCCCGCAGCCCACGAGGGCGAGGGCCGCGGCCCCGGTGGTGGCGGCGAGGAAGCCGCGGCGGCGCAGGCCGGGGAAGCGTTCGTCGTACATGAGTGTCCCTTGTCCCTTGGAATGTCGGTGTGTCAGTGAGTGGTGTCGAGGCGGCGCGCCACGACGTGCAGCCGGTCCCCGTCGGTCGTCGCGCCGGGCAACAGGCCGTCGTGCCAGACGGGTTCGGTGCGGGGGCCGGGGCCGTCGTGGAGTTCGAGGACCTCGAAGCCGTGCGCGCCGAGGAAGTGCCGTAGCTCCAGCGGGAACATCAGCCGCCAGGCGGAGTGCTGTTCGACGGGCGCGGCGCCGGTGTCGGACGTCCAGACCCGCTTGCGGCGCAGCAGTTGGGCCGTACGGTCCACGAACAGGGTGGTGGTGGAGCGGTAACTGACGCCCTGCCAGCTAAACCTGCTGACGGTCGGGGTGTCGAGCAGGTCGGTACGCCCGAGGAAGTAGGCGCCGTTGCGCATCTCCGCGACGAGCAGCCCGCCCGGCGCGAGCGCCCGGCGACTGGACGCGAGGAACCCGTCCAGCTGGGCGTTGGTGTGGCAGTACAGCAGCGAACTGTCCAGGCAGACGACCGCGTCGAACACGGACGCGCCGAAGTCGAAGCCATGCAGGTCTGCCCGGGCGTAGCAGGGCCCCGGATGGTGGAGGCGGGCGTACCCGAGCATCGCCTCGGAGACATCGGCACCCGTCACGGTACGGCCGGCCTCATGCAGGTGCGCGGCGTCACGACCGACCCCGCAGCCCATGTCGAGCACACGCACCCCGACACCGTGGCGCCCAAGACAGTCCTCGGCCCACCGCCCGGCCAGCCGACCGGGGTCGGGGAAACGGGCCTCGTACAGGGCCGGGTTGTCGGTGAGGAGATTGCGGCTGATCACGGGGGCGCTTGCCGCCCCTCCGCCCCCGGCGCCGGTCACGCGTTGCTCCTCTCTTCGGCGGGAGCGGCCGCCGCCGGGGCCTGTCCTCCCGGCAGCGCGCCGCTGCGGTGCAGCCACGCCACTCCGGCCGCCGAGGTCAGGCCGAACAGTGCGCAGCAGATCCACGGCAGCCATGCGGTGCCGCCGGTCTTGCCGGTGTCCATGGCCCAGCCGACGACCGTGTTGCCGATGGCGGCGGCGATGCCGGAGACGACGTAGAAGATGCCGAAGTACGTGCCGGTGAGTTCGGGGCGGCCGAAGCCGGGGATCAGCTCCATGACGAACGGTGAGGCGATCATGACGCCGAGGTAGAGCAGGAGGGTGCCGAGAAGGACGGGGACGACGTCGAGCCGGCCGCCGGATGCCGAGCCCGCCACCAAGGCCGGGGGCAGGAACGCCAGACCCATCACCGCGAGCCCTACGGCGATCCAACGCGCCTTGTTTCCCCGGGACTTGAGCGTCCGGGTGATGCGTAGCTGGAGGGCGAGGTTGGCGAGGGTGCCGACGAGGAAGACGAGTCCGGCCGCGCCGTCCCAGCCGGTGGCCTGGCGGGCTCCCTCGGGCAGCAGCAGGTAGAGCTGGTTCTCCAGGGTGAACATGCCGACCATGGCGAGGGCGAACGCCAGGAAGGCCCGGTTGCCGAGGACTTCCCGCCAGTCCGAGAGGACCCCGCCGTTGCTCGGCTCGACCTTCCGCGCGGGCAGCACGAGCGCCTGCGCCACCGTGAGGACGGCGAAGATGCCCGCGGCGGTCAGCGCGGACGTACGGAAGTCGACCAGGAGCAGCGCGCTGCCGAGAAGCGGTCCGATCAGCGCGCCGGTGGTGGCGAACACGTTGAACAGGGCGAACGCCTCCGCCCTGCGCTCCCCGGCCTCCTGGGAGAGGTACGCCCGCACCGCCGGGTTGAACAGCGCCCCGGCGAGTCCGCTGAGCACGGACGCGGCGAGCAGCACCGCCAGCCCGTCGCCGAGCGCGAACAGCGCGAACCCCACCGTGCGCAGGGCGCATCCGGCGATGATGACGCCCCGCGCGCCCAGCCGGTCGGCCGCGGAGCCGCCGATGATGAACAGGCCCTGCTGGCTGAGGTTGCGCACGCCGAGGACCACCCCCACGACGGCCGCGGACATGCCCAGGTTGTCGGTGAGGTGGGTGGCGAGATAGGGGATGAGGAGGTAGAAGCCGGTGTTGACGCCGAGCTGGTTGACCAGGAGGAGCTGGACGGCGAGCGGGAAGCCGCGCATCTCACGCCACGTCTTCATGCGCCGCCCTCACCTCCTCGACTCCCAGCCCGGGAAGGCCACTTGTGCGTACGACACCGTCGGCGCCGCCGATCCCCGACCACGGGTCGTGGGCGAGCAGCAGGTGTCCGTCGAGGTCGGCCCAGCGGGCGCGGTCGGCGAGATGGACGGCGGGGGCGAGGCCGAGGGTGCTGGCGGTGAGGCAGCCCAGCATCAGCTCGGTGCCGCTGCCGTCGATCAGCTCGGCGATGCGCAGGGCCGCGTGGACGCCGCCGCACTTGGCGAGTTTGACGTTGATGCCGTGGACCCGTCCGGCGAGGCGGCGCGCGTCCTCGAGGTCCACCGCGTCCTCGTCGGCGATGACGGGCAGGGGCGAGCGTTCGGCGAGGGCGCCCAGTGCCTCGGGGTCGCCGGGGGCGAGGGGCTGCTCGACGGCTTCGACGCCGAGGCCGGCGAACCGGGGCAGCAGGGCCAACGCCTGAGCCGTGGTCCAGGCGCCGTTGGGGTCCAGGAGCAGCCGGACGCCGGGCGCGGCGTCGCGGATGACGTGGACGCGCTCCACGTCGTCCTCGGGGTCGGGCGTGCCCGCCTTGACCTTGATCAGCTGGAAGCCGCTCGCGGCCAGGCGACGGGCCTGGGCGGCCGCGTGCACGGGCGAGGTGATGCCGATGGTGCGGGCGGTGGCGGTCACGGGCGGCGCCGCGGCACCCAGCAGGCGGTACACGGGCGTGCCGGCCCGCTTTCCGACCAGGTCGAGGAGCGCGGACTCCACGGCGGCGGTGACCGCGGGCGGCACCGCGCGGGACGAGGCGAGCTCCCCTGCCCGCAGCGCCTCCAGGGCGCTCTCCGGCTCGGCGAAACGACCCAGGTCGACGGCTGTGAGGAGCCGTACGAGCGTGTCGGCGTCGAGGCCGTAGTACACGCTGCTGACGGCCTCCCCGTGGCCGTGCAGCCCGTCGTGTCCGACGCTCAGCCACACCGCCTCGCGTGCGGACATCGTGGAGCGGGAGATGCGCAGAGGCTCGGCGAGTTCGAGGCGTTCGATGCGCAGGCGGGCCTTCACGGGGTGCCTTTCAGGGGCTGGAGACTGTCGAGCGGATCGGTGACCCGCGTGCACCGCGCCCATCCGGCCGCCTCGGCCGCGTACGGGTGCGGTATCTCCACGGGCCGGGTGGCGGCGGTGGCGGGATCGAGGCCGTGGGCGGTGGTGAAGCCGTCGTCGAAGACGGTGCCGAGGTAGCGGTGCGGGCCGTCGGGGAAGACGGTGGCGACGACCGCGCCGGGGTGGACGCGGGCCGCCCAGGCGGCGACGCGGGCGGCGGCCCCGGTGCTCCAGCCGCCGCTGACGAAGCTGCCGCGGGCCAGCCGGCGGCAGCTGTCCACGGCTTCGGCGGGGCCGATCCAGTGGACCTCGTCGAAGGCGTCGTAGGCGACGTTGCGCGGGTGGATGCTGCTGCCGAGGCCGCGCATCAGGCGGGGTCGGGCGGGCTGGCCGAAGATGGTGGAGCCGGTGGCGTCGACGCCGATGAGGCGCAGGGCGGGCCAGTGGCGGCGCAGCGGGCCGATCACGCCCGCGCTGTGTCCGCCGGTGCCGACGCTGCACACGAGGATGTCCACGTGGTCGATCTGGGCGATGAGTTCGGCGGCCAGGGAGGCGTATCCGGCGGTGTTGTCGGGGTTGTTGTACTGGTCGGGCCAGTAGGCGCCGGGGAGTTCGGCGAGCAGTTCGCGCAGCCGGGCGAGGCGGGCGGCCTGCCAGCCGCCCTGGACGGCCGGGTGTTCGACGAGTTCCAGACGGACGCCGTGAGCACGCAGCAACTGCCTCATGGAAGGCTCCAGTTCACGGTCGCCGACCAGCACGACCGGGTGCCCGAGGGCCTGGCCCGCGAAGGCGAGGCCGATTCCGAGCGTCCCGGAGGTGGACTCCACCACCGGTGCGCCGGGCCGCAGTTCACCGCGCTCCCGGGCCCCGAGCAGCATCGACACGGCGGCCCGCGCCTTCATCCCGCCGGCCGCGAGCCCTTCGAGCTTGGCCCAGAAGCCGGGGTGGGCGCCGGGCAGGTCGGTGGTGACGTGCACGACCGGCGTCCGGCCGAGCAGGGCGAGCAGTTCGGGGCGGGCGGTGGGGCGTACGACGGTGGCGGTCATCGCTCGCCTCCCGGGTAACAGTGCACGGCCCCGGGTCCGCCGTCGAGCCAGAAGAAGGGGTACGGCTCCGCGCACACCGCGCTCACCCCGTGGCCGAGGAGGCGCGGCAGCACGGCGCTGCCGGTCTGGGCGAACATCACCAGCCGCTTGTCGTGCGCGAGCGCGTGCCGCCGCAGGGGTTCGAAGGTGCCGTTGCCGAGGGTCATGCCGGAGACGAGCAGCGCGTCGCAGCGGCCGGCCTCGGCGAGCGCGTCGGTGACGACCGGCTCGTCCCACTCCGTCACGCCGCCCTTGAGGTCGCAGGGAACGTATCGCAGGCCGCGTGAACGCAGCGCCTCCAGCAGGGAGTTGACGACGCCGACGACGAGGACGGTGGCGCCGGCCGGCAGGTCGAGCAGCTCGACGACGGTCGTCGCCCGGGCCCGGGACTTCTCCAGGGACGACCCGGCGGGCAGCGGGGCGGCGAGCGCCCCGTGGGCCGGGGTGTGCGGAGTGACGTGCATCAGGTAGGCGTCGAGGGCGGCCACCCGCACCGGCAGCAGCGGATGTTCCAGGAGCCGGGCGACGTCCGCGCCCACGCAGTCGTCGAGCGCCCCGTCGGGCAGGCTCCCGGGCTCGACCGCACAGGAGCCGACGGCCTCGGCGAGGCGGAGGCTGAGGACCTCGTTGCGGTAGCCGGTGCCGCGCCCGTCGTGCCGTACGGCCTGCCGGGTGGTGAAGGCGACGGCGATCCGCTGCGTGGCCGGGTCGGGGCCGAGGGCGCCCGCGCGGACGCGGGCCACGAGATCGTCGTACGAGTCGTACGCGTCGAAAGACTGACCGGGCGGCGCGCTGACGGTGGTCATCGGATCACCAGCCCGGCCCGTATCCCGGTCAGCAGGGACTCGACGCGGTCGCCGGCGCCGAGGCCGTCGGGGTCGCCGGCCATGACGTGACCGAGGTACTCGTTGTTGCTGCCGGCCGCCTTCACCTCCTTGCCGGGCTCGGCGAACTGGACCTCCAACACAGCTGGGGAGTCCTGGAGTTCACCGCCGTCGAGCGCTTCGAGGGTGCCCGCGCGGTCCGGTACGAGGAAGCCGATGGCGGCGCTGCGCAAGCCGGTGTCCGTGCGCCGCAGGTCCGGTGCGCGACCGAGGGCCACGTCCACGAAGGCGGCGGCGAGGTCGATGCCGGTGACGTGCCGGACGAGTTCGGTGATGCGGTTGCCGGCGGGGCGCGGGTTGACCTCGACGACGCGCGGGCCGGCCGAGGTCAGCTTGATCTCGGTGTGCGCCACCACGCCGTCGACCAGGCCGAGCGCCTTGAGCGCGGCGAGGGCGGTCTGCTCCGCGGCCTCGGTGTCGGCGGACGTCAGGGCGGCGGGGAACATGTGGCCGGTCTCGATGAAGGCGGGCGCTCCGCCGATGCTCTTGTCGGTCACGCCGACGACCTGGACCGCGCCCGCGTACGACACGGTCTCGACGCTCACCTCGGGGCCGTCGAGCAGCTCCTCGACCAGGATGGAGGGCGTGCGGCGCTGGCCGCGGGCGTTGACCGGGAAGTCCGCCAAAGCCCGTACGGCGTCGGCGAGTTCGGACTCGTCGTCCACGCGGCGGACGTACATGCCCGCGCACAGGTCGACGGGCTTGACGACCAGCGGGTAGCCGATCTCGCGGGCGGCCCGCGCCAGGTCGGCCCACTCCTCGTGCACGGCGAAGCGCGGTCCGGGCACACCGGCGTCGGCGAGGACGCGGCGGGTGGCGTCCTTGCGGCAGGCGTCCGCCACCGCTTCGGGACCCGGTCCCGGCAGGCCGAGCCGGCCGGCGATGCGGGCCGCCGTCGGCAGGTAGTAGTCGCAGGACGTGAGCACGCCGTCGAAGCCCAGTACCGCGTGCAGCCGCTCCACCTGGGGCAGCAGGGCCTCGATGTCGTTGGTGTCGGCGGTGATCACGTGGCGGGCCCCGAGCAGGGGGTGCGCCACACCCTCCGGGGCCGAGCGCAGGTAGTGGTGCAGGTCGCGGGTGAGGAACGTGAAGTCGTGCCCGCTCTCCCGGATCGCCCGTGGCAGCAGCCTGCTCATTGATCCGACCCAGCTCTCGACCAGCAGCAGATGAGCCACAACTCCCCTTTTCGTGCCATGAGTTCAGACGTCAGGGCAGCCCGGCGGGCCCCTCACCGGGAGGGGGCGGGCTTGCGCACCGACAAGCTATCGATAATCATTTTCATTTACTAGCCCGTTCGCCGACTTCGTCCGCCGACCTCCGCGAGAACCCCGTCCGGGGCGGGAAGCACGCAAGGCCCATTGAATGCTCAATTCAACATCCCTACCATTACTCGGTGGATGCATTCACCAATGGCACCGAGGAGAACCCGTGCCCCCACCCACCCGAGTCAGACGCGCGGCCGCCGCTCTGTTGATGGCCGTGGGACTCGCGGCCCCGACGGGCCAGGCGTCCGCACAGGCCCGTCCGCCCGTTCCCCAGGTCTGGCCGACCCCCCAGAGCATGCACACGGGCCCTCACCGACTCGCCGTCCCCGACCGGGTCGTGGAAGTCGTCGGCCCCGGCACGGACCCGTCCGCCCGCCGGGTCGTCGAGACCGTCCTGCGGGCCGCCGGAGCCCGCCGGATCACCACCGTCGACGCCGGCGACAAGCTTCCCCCGGCCGGGCTCACCGTCTACCTCGGCGGCCCCGGCGAGAACAGCGCCACCGGCAAGGCACTCGGGCAACTGGGCGCCGCGTCTCCCGACGGCCTCGCCTCCGGCGGCTACGTCCTCGCCTCCGGCCGCCACCGGGGCCAGTCACTCCTCGCCCTGTCCGGCGTCGACACCACCGGCACGTTCTACGCGGCCCAGACCCTGCGCCAACTGGTCACCGCCCCACGCGAGTTGCCCGAGGTCACCATCCGCGACTGGCCCACCGCCGCCCTCCGCGGAGTCATCGAGGGCTTCTACGGCACTCCCTGGACGCATGCCGAGCGCCTCGCCCAACTCGACTTCTACGGCCGCACGAAGCAGAACGTCTACGTCTACTCCCCCAAGGACGACGACTACCTGCGGGCCCGCTGGCGCGACGCCTACCCCGCCGCTGCACTGGACCGGCTGGGAGAGCTGGTCGGCCGGGCCGCCGCGAACCACGTGCGCTTCACCTACGCCCTGTCCCCGGGACTGTCGGTCTGCTATTCCTCCGACGCCGACATCAAGGCCCTCACCGCCAAGTTCGACTCGCTGTACGCGATCGGCGTCCGTTCCTTCGCGATCCCGCTGGACGACATCAGCTACACGAAGTGGAACTGCGCCGAGGACGAGAAGGAGTTCGGCACCGGGGGCGTCGCGGCCGGTGCCGCACAGGCCCATCTGCTGAATGCGGTGTGGAAGAGATTCACCGAGGCCCACCCGTCCGACCTGCACCCCCTGGAGATGGTCCCGACCGAGTACTCCGACCTCGCCGACTCCCCGTACAAGAAGGCGCTGCGGGAGGAGTTGGACCCGTCGGTGGTCGTGGAGTGGACCGGCGTCGGCGTGATCGCGCCGGCCATCACCGCCGAGCAGGTCGCGCAGGCCCGTGAGGTGTACGGCCATCCGATCCTGGTCTGGGACAACTACCCGGTGAACGACTACGTCACCAGCCGCCTGCTGCTCGGCCCCTACACGGGCCGCGAACCCGGTGTGGCGAGCGCCGCGACCGGTGTCACCGCCAACCCGATGGTCCAGGGGGAGGCGAGCCGTATCGCCCTCTTCACCTCGGCCGCCTATCTGTGGAATCCGCAGGCCTACGACCCACGGGCCGCCTTCCTGGCCTCCGTCGACGACCTCGCGGGAGCCGGAACGGACACCGACACCGGCGCCGCCAAGTGGCTGCGCATCTTCGCGGAGAACAACTACTCCTCCCAGCTCGACCCGACCGAATCCCCCACCCTGACCCGGCTCATCGCCGACTTCCGGACCGCCTACGAGCAAGGCAGCGGCCTCGACCGCGCCGCCGCCGCACTCCAGGCCTACTTCGCCGACATGGCCGCCGCCCCCGCCGAACTGCGCTCCCGCCTCGACAACCCCGGTTTCCTCCAGGAGACATCGGCCTGGCTGGACAAACTCGGCCGCTACGGCACCGCCGGACAGACGGCCGTGGACCTGCTGCTCGCCAACAAGCAGGGGGACACGGACGCCGTCACCACCTACTGGAACCGGCTCAGGGCCGAGCGCAAGGAGCTGGACGGCCTGCCCGAACAGGTCTCCCCGGGTGTCATGGACCAGTTCCTCTACCGCACCATGCTGGACAACGCCCCCGACCCCGGTGTCGACGCCTCCTTCTCCCCCGCTTCCCTCTCCTTGAAGCCCGGCGCCTCTGAGAAGGTGACCCTCGGTCTGTCCGACGAGCGGTCCACCGCCGCCAGGACCGTCACGTGGAAGCTGGACGTGCCCGACGGTGTCACCGCCTCGCCGGCCGGGGGCACCGTGACCGTCCCGGCCGGGGGCGGCGCCTCGGCCACCGTCACCCTGACCGCAAACGCCCCGGGCGTCCACTCCGTGGTCGTCTCGGGTGGCGGCGTCCTCGACCGCGCGATTCCGGTCCAAGTCACGGACAGCACAGGAACGCTCAGAGCCCTCACCGCCAACTTCAGTGGTTCGTCGGTCAGTTCCGTGGACCTGTCCGACGGGAAGAGCACCGACATCGCCGTCGGCAGCAACCCCGGCGAGGTGGTCGTGAGTGCGGACGGGCGGACCGCCTACGCCGCCAACCAGGGTTCGAACACGGTCAGTGTGATCGACGTGGCCGACAACACCGTCACCGCCACGGTCGCCGTGGGCCGCGTCCCCGCCGGCCTCGCGCTCACGCCCGACGGCGGCACGCTGTGGGTCGCCAACTACACGGACGGCACGGTCCAGCCCGTGGACACCGCCACCTTGCGGGCGGGCACGGCCGTACCGGTCGGCTCCGGGCCCGAGAACATGGCGATCACACCCGACGGCCGGACCCTGTACGTGGCCGACATCCACGACAACACCGTCACTCCCGTCGGCCTCGCCACCCGGAAGGCCGAAACCGCCGTACCCGTGGGCCCCCGCCCCTTCAACGTCGTGGCCGCGCCCGACGGGAAAACCGTGTACGTCTCCAACTCCGGCGGCTCGACCGTCACCCCGATCGACACGGCCACGAACGAGACGGAGCCGACGCTGCTGGTCTCAGGCCAGGCCTACGGTCTCGCCCTCTCACCGGACGGCCGCACCCTGTGGGTCAGCCGCAGCGACGGCGACACCGTCACCCCCGTCGACACCGTCACCGGGGCGCCCGGCACCAGCATCGAGGTCGGCAGGTCCGCCTTCGACGTGGGCCTGGACTGGAGCGGGAGCACGGCGTACGTCACCACCGCCGACGGGAACGTCCTGGTCCCGGTCGACACGGCGAAGGGGACGACCGGGGCACCTCTGACGACCGGCGCATATCCGCTGGCCGTCGCGCTGACCCCGGTACCGGTGGAGTAGTTCAGCTCGCGGTGCGCCGGATCCGTCCGGCGTACCGCTTCTCCAGCTCCAGGTTGCCCTCGAAGCCGCCGGGCACGTTGGCCGAGACGTACACCGGGGGCCGCTCACCGGCGGCGAGCAGCTGGGCGGAGGCTTCCGCGACCGCCATCTGCACCAGCATCACGCCGGTGAGCGTGGACAGGGCGCACACCGCGCCGCCGCCCGGGAGTTCGAGGAGGGCGTCGCCGCGTGGTGCCGCGTTGTCGAGGACGACGTCGGCGAGGTCGGCGAGCTTCTTGCCACTGGGGTGGCCGGCGGGGACGGCGCGGGTGTGGCCGAGGGAGGTGACGGCCAGGATCCTGTGGCCCCGTTCCTTGGCGTGGAGGGCCATCTCGACGATGACGTTGTTGACGCCGGAGTTGGAGATGATGACGAAGAGGTCCTCGCGGTGCGGGGCGGCGAGATCGTAGAGGCGCGCGGCCACGCCTGCCCGGCGCTCCAGGAGCGGGTCGTCGAGGACACTCGGGTCGTCGCCGCCGTAGAGGACGAGGTCGGCGATGCTCAGGCGGTTGGTGGGCACCAACCCTCCTGCGCGACCGGCGACTTCGAGGACCATCGCCTGGGAGTGGCCGGTGCCGAAGGCCTGGATGACGCCGTCGGAGCGGACGCATCGCGCGATCAGTTCGGCGGCGCGGGCCACGTCCTCCCGGGCGGACTCGGTGACGTGCCGGAGGACGGCCAGGCTCTCGCGCGCGAACCCCTCGGCGCTGACGTTCTCGACGGACACGCGACACTCCCTCATCGATGGCTTGAACCACCCTATGAATCTTCAGCGGTGAATCAATAAATCACAGGAGGGTCCTGGTATTCAATCAGACCCCTGAACGGTGGCTGGTACATTCTTTGCATGCCCCCGACGGACGTCACCACTCTCATCCGTACCGAGCTGCCGCGGCTGGCCGGCTCCCTGCGGAAGGTCGGCGAGCTGATCCTGGAGGATCCGGCCGCCGTCACCCACTGCTCGGCCGCCGAGCTCGGCCGCCGCACCGGCACCTCCCAGGCGACGGTGACCCGGTTCTGCCGGGCCATCGGCCTCGACTCCTACCAGCACCTGCTGATCGAGCTGGCCCAGGAGCGCGGCCGCGGCGAGGTCTCCGACTGGGGCAGCGCCGAGATCGGGCCGGAAATCTCCCCCGAGGACGACCTCGAACGGGTCGTGCAGGTCGTCGGCACCGCGGACCTGCGGGCCATCCAGCAGACCATCGACCGGATCGACCTCGACGCGATCGAACGCGCGGCCCAGGCCCTGGCCCGCGCCCGGCGCATCGACGTCTACGGAGTGGGCGGCAGCGGCGCGGTGGCGCAGGAGACGGAGACGCGGCTGTTCCGCATCGGCTGCTCGGTCCGCGGCTGGACCGAGGTGCACGGGGCGGCCACCTCCGCGGCCCTGCTCACCCCGGCGGACGTGGCCATCGGCATCTCCTACTCCGGGGCGACCCGGGAGACCCTCGAACCGCTGGAGATGGCCAAGGAGCGCGGTGCCACCACTGTCGCCCTCACCACGGACCCGCGCTCGGCGCTCGCCAAGGTCGCCGACATCCGGCTCATCTCGTCCTCCTCGGAGACCATCTTCCCCGGTCGCACCGGCAGCATCGGCGGCCGGCACTCCGTGCTCGTCCTCATCGACTGCCTCTACGTCCGGGTCGCCCAGCTCTCCTACCAGCGCGCGAGCGCCTCGCTGGCGCTCACCGACCACATCACCCCGCAGCACGCGGTGAAGAGCCGTCGGGCACGCTGACCCGATCATGCATGGATGAACCACCGAGGAAACGTAAAGATGGTTGTTTGAATCATCCCCTCGGTGCCACGATGGGGCTCCCCCGAGCATCCTCGTAGGAGCCCCATGCGCGTGATCTCTGTCGAGTCGACCGAGCTCTTCGTCGGTACCACCGAGCAGCCACGCCAGGTGGTCGCCGTCGAGCTGAGCCACATTCCCGGCCGGACCGTCCGCCTCACCGTCGAGGGCCCCGGCATCACGGGCGAGGCCCTCGTGGAGACGGGCGAGGACGGCACCGGGCGCGCCGAGATACCCGTGCACGGCGATCTGGCCGTCGGTGAGCGTCGCGAGATCACCGTCACCGCCGCCGACGGCGACCGGCTCACCCGTCACACCGGTGAGTTCACGGCCGCCGAGCCCGGCTGGACGATGTTCATGGTCAGCCACTTCCACTACGACCCCGTCTGGTGGAACACCCAGGCCGCCTACACCGAGACCTGGGACGTCGCCGACGACCCCGCCCTCACCGGACTGCCCGCCCGCACCTTCGACTCGCGCGGCCAGTCCGGGATGAGCCTGGTGCGGGCCCACTGCGATCTGGCGCGGCGCGACCCGGCGTACACCTTCGTGCTGGCGGAGGTGGACTACCTCAAGCCGTACTGGGACGCCTTCCCGGAGGAGCGCGCCTTCCTGCGCGAGCTGATCCGCACCGGCCGTGTCGAGATCATGGGCGGCACCTACAACGAGCCGAACACCAATCTCACCGGCGCCGAGGCGACCGTACGCAACGCCCTGTACGGCGACGGGTTCCAGCGCGGGATCATCGGGGCGTCCCCGGAGACCGCCTGGCAGCTGGACGCGTTCGGGCACGATCCGCAGTTCCCGGGGCTGATGGCGGACGCGGGGGTCACGTCCAGTTCCTGGGCGCGCGGGCCGTTCCACCAGTGGGGGCCGACGCTGTCGGTGTTCGGGGAGGAGCCGCGCGATCCCGGCCGGATGCAGTTCCCGGCCGAGTTCGAGTGGATCGCCCCCTCGGGACGCGGGCTGCTGACCGCGTACATGGTCAACCACTACGCCTCCGGCTGGGCGATCGACAACGCGCCGACCCTGCCCGAGGCGGAGGCGGCCGCGCTCAAGCTGTTCAAGGGGCTCAAGAAAGTCGCGCTCACCCGCAACGTGCTGCTCCCGGTCGGCGGGGACTACGCGCCGCCGTGCCGCTGGGTGATGGGCATCCACCGTGACTGGAACGCCCGGTACGTGTGGCCGCGGTTCGTCAGCGCGATCCCGCGGGACTTCTTCGCCGCCGTGCGCGCGGAACTGGAGGCGGAAGGGCGCAGGGCGTCACCGCAGACCCGGGACATGAACCCGGTCTACACCGGCAAGGACGTCTCCTACATCGACACCAAGCAGGCCCAGCGGTACGGCGAGACACTCCTCGCCGACGCCGAGGCCTGGGCGACGCTCGCCTCCCTCGTCACCGGGCACCCCTATCCGGACGCGGCGCTCGACAAGGCCTGGCGGCAGCTGGTCTACGGCGCCCATCACGACGCCGTCACCGGCTCGGAGTCCGACCAGGTCTACATCGACCTGCTCACCGGCTGGCGGGAGCTGTACGACCTCGCCGGCACCGTGCACGCCGACGCCACCCAGGCCCTGGCCGAGCTGGTCACGCCGGGCGGCGGGACGGACCTGGTCGTGTTCAACTCCGCGACCTGGGAACGGCGGGACGTGCTGACCGTCGACGATCCGGGGCTGGTGCCCCTGGGCGACGACTTCCAGCCCCTGCCCGCCGTACGCGAGGAGGACGGCCGGCTCCGGGTCGTCGTACCGGGGGTGCCGGGCATGGGCCTCAAGGCGCTCCCCCTGTCCGCCGGTTCCCTCCCCGAGTGGACCCGCGGCGAGGGCGTGACCATCCGCAACGAGTTCTACGAGGTGACCGTCGACCCCGCGCGCGGCGGCGGCGTCTGCAGCCTCCGGGCGCTCGCGGAAGAGGGCGGCCGGGAACTGCTGCGCCCCGGCGACATCGGCAACGAGCTCGTCGTACAGGAGGAGTACCCGAGGCACCCGCGCTTCGGCGAGGGGCCGTGGCACCTCACACCGACCGGGACCACCGCGGCCCGCGGCCGGGACGTGAGGGCCGACATCGATGTCGAGCACTCCCCCGCCGGGTCGCGCATCACCGTCCGCGCCGACCTCGGGCTGTTCCGGTACACGCAGCGGCTGACCCTGTGGACGGGCGTCGACCGGCTCGACGTCGCGACGACCGTCGACGGCTACGACGGCGCCGACCGGCTGATCCGCGTGCGCTGGCCCTCCGACGTACGGGGCGGGCTGCCGGTGCACGAGGTGGCGGACGCCGTCATCGGGCGCGGCTTCGGGTTCGTGGAGGTGGACAGCGAGCGGTTCCCGTGGACGCTGGACAACCCCGCCAACACCTGGTTCGGGCTGGGCTCCACCGCCCGGGTCGCGGTGCGGGACGACTCCGGGGCGCTCCTCGGGCACCGTTCGATCGGAGTCGCCGAGCTGGTGTACGCCGACTGGGACGCGGCCGGCGAGCTGGGCGCTCCCCTCGCGGCGGCCCTCGTCCGCGCCGGGGTCACCGCCACCTCGACCATCGCCGGCGGTCCCCGTTACGGCGACCTGGAGGTCGACTCCAACCTTCCCGACATCCGCGTCGCCGTCGGCGGCCCCGAGCGCAACTCCGTGGTCGCCGAGGCGCTCGGCTGGGACCCGGCCGCCGGACGCGAACTGAGACGGCAGCTGGCCGAGCGGGGCGTCGCCACCGTGTGGGTGGCGCCGCGCGCCGGACTGCGGGAGGAGTGGGTGCCCGGCGCCGACCTGCGGGACCTGGAGCGGCTGCCGCTGCTCGTGGTGGCGGGGGCTGTGCCCGAGGACGACGCCAAGGCGGTCGACGCGCTGATAGCCGACCTGGACGACTTCACCGTCACGGCCACCGCGGCGGGCGGCGGCGAGGCGCTGCCGCCGGGCGACGCCTGGGACGGGCGCGGCTTCGCCGTCCTCAACCGGGGCACGCCCGGCTGCGTGGTCACCGCCTCCGGCGATCTCTACATGTCCCTGATGCGATCCTGCACGGGCTGGCCCTCCGGGATCTGGGTCGACCCGCCGCGCCGCACGGCTCCCGACGGGTCCGCCTTCCAGCTCCAGCGCTGGTCGCACACCTTCGAGTACGCCGTCGTGGCGGGCGAGGGCGACTGGCGGGAGCAGCGGCTGCCCGCCCGGGGACACGAGTTCAACCATCCGCTCACCGCCCGGCAGCGGGCCGGGGACGGGACCGGGCGGCTGCCCAGGAGCGCCTGTCTGCTCACCCTGGAGCCCGCCCGCGAGGTCCTGCTCGACGCCCTCAAGCCCCTCGGCTCCCCGCTCGCCCGGGGCAGCGTGGCGCCCGCCGACCCGGGGCGCGGGATCGTCGTACGGATGCACGAGGTGAACGGGCGGCCGGTGCGGGCGCGGGTGCACGGGCCGTCGGAATGGGCTCAGGGCGCCCGTGCGGACGTACTGGAGAGGCCGGGGGTACGGCTGGTCCCGGACCGGGAAGGGAACCTCGGCGTCGGTCTGACCGGCTTCGAGGTGGCCACCGTCCTGGCCACGCCGGCACCGGGCGGCCGGCCGGAGCCCGACCCCGGCGTCGCCGCCCACGAGCCCGCTCAGCCGGTCCACACCCGCTACTGGCTCCACAATTCCGGACCCGCCCCGCGCGGCAACCTGCCCGTGGCGGTGTACCTCTCGCCCGGCGCGCTCACCGCCTCGGGACCCGTCACCGCGACGGTCCGGGTCGGCTCGGAGCTGACCGACGCGCCCGTGTCCGGCACCGTGGCCTTCGAGGTGCCGGCCGGCTGGTCGGTCGAGCCCGCCGAACTGCCGTACGCGCTGGGCCCCGGCGGGTTCACCCTCGCCGAGGTCACGGTGACCCCGTCGGCCGACGCCGAGCCCGGACGGCACTGGCTCGCGGCCCGGCTGGCGTACGGCGGGCAGACGTACGAGGACGTCGTGGCGCTCGACGTGCCGGGTGGGCTCGGTGGTCCGAGTCTGGTGTCCGAGCTGGGAGTCGAGCGGGTCACCGTACGCCGGGGCGAGCGGGCCCGGGTTCCGGTGAGCCTGCGCAACACCACCCTCGGGCCGGTGAGCGGGCAGCTGTGGGCCGTGTCGCCCTGGGGCACCTGGCCGGGGGTCGGGCCGGGCGTCCAGGGGTTCACCCTGGCCGGCGGGGAGCAGCGGGAGTGCGTGATCGAGGTGGACGGCTCGGCGGTGCCGCCGGGGTCGTACTGGCTGATGGCGAAGGTCGGCTGGCACGGGTGCGTCGCCTATTCGCAGGCCGTCGAGCTGGAGGTGACGCCATGACCGGGCATGCGGCTCTGGTGAACGGCGAGGCGGTCGCGAAGGGACGGGTGGACGCCCTGCTGGAAGCCGTTCCGGCCCGTGACCGCGAGACCCGGCCCGAGGCCCTGGCCCGGGCCGAACGGCAGCGCAGACGCTGGGCGACCCAGGTGGTGGTCACGGACGAGCTGGCCCGCCGGGCCTGCGCGGACCGGGGGCTGAAGCCGCCGGCGGAGGTGTCACCCACACAGGTCCTCGCCGTGGCCGAGACCGACGTGGCCGACCTCGGCAGCATCGTCGCGGCGGCGCTCGCGCACTCCCCGGCGGCACGGGTGCTGCTCGACCACCTGGAGCGTGAGCAGAACGTGCCCGAGGCGGCCGCACGGGACTACTACGAGCGCAACCGGGACCGCTTCCTCACCCCGGACGCACTCAGGCGCGGGACCGACCCTTTCGGCGAAGCGGCGGAGGCGGACTTCCTGCCGTACGAGGACGTCCGTGCCCGCATCGTGGGCGAGTTGGGGCGGGCGGCCGGCCGGCGGGCGTTCTTCGACTGGCTGGACCGGGCTCGGGCGGGCGTGGTGTACGCGCACGGGTACGAGCATCCGGGCGATCCGTCGCACCCGGACCACGAACACCGGCACTGAGCTCCCCGGAATCTAAACGCAACACGGCAACCCATTGACCTCCGATGAATTCTGGTCCACATTTTCATCACTCGGAGTCGAAGTTGGTTGATTGAACCAGCCAGCACATCCCCTGACTCGCCCGGTCGCAGGAGGGCCCATCACATGCGTGCAAGAAGACTGACCCGCACCCTGACCTGTATCGCCGTTCTGTCGCTGACCGCCGCCGGCTGCGGCCTGTCCGGCGGTTCCGACAGCGGCGACGCCACTGCGGGCGGCTGCAAGGTCGACAAGGGAAACGTCGGGTCGGGCAAGCTCACCGGGGAGGTCGAGGGAAAGATCACCTTCCAGACGACCAACCTGAAGAAGGACTTCGGGGACTTCTTCAACGGAGTGATCAAGGCGTTCGAGAAGGCCCACCCGGACGCCTCGGTCAAGTGGATCGACGACCCGGGCGACAACACGTTCACCTCACGCACCGTCGCCGACGCCCAGGCCTGCACCCTGGCCGACGTGATCAACGTCAACTCCGAGACGGCGACCGCCCTCACCAAGGCCGGCTACCTGCTCGACCTGGGCGTCAAGGACCCCGACGCCGCCAAGCCCTTCGTCCCGGCGTTCTGGAAGTCCAGCACCTTCAAGGACGCCTCGGGCACGTCTCTGCACACGGTGCTGCCCTGGTACACCGGCGGCGTCGTCCTGACCTACAACACCGACCTGCTGAAGAAGGCCGGGATCGACCCGGCGAAGCCGCCGACCACCCTGTTCGGGCTGTTCGCCGACTACGAGAAGATCGCCAAGGCGTCCGACGGCAAGTACTTCGCGACGATGGCCAACCCGATCTGGCGGATCCCGGCCGACTTCGACCAGATGAACATCAAGACGCTGTCCGCCGACGGCAAGTCCGCCGTCTTCGCCGATGATCCGCGCACCACCCAGTGGGTCGAGTGGATGGCGAAGCTGTACAAGGAGGGCGCCATGCCGAAGGACTCGCTGTCCTCCAGCAACGACCCCTCCACGCTCTACAGCCAGGGCAAGGTCGCCTACGGTTCGACGAACCCGAGCTTCGTGCGCTTCGTGCAGCAGAACAGCCCGTCGATCTACGCCAAGACCGCTGTCGGCCAGCAGCCCTTCGACGCGCTCGGTCACACCACGGGTGCCCCGCAGTACATCGCGGCGGCCGCGACCAGCAAGAACGCCCCCACGGCACTGGCGTTCGCGAAGTTCCTCACCAACGCCGAGAACCAGACGGCCTGGTGCAAGGACCCGAAGGTGGTGATCTTCCCGACGACGACCACCTCGCTGCAGGACCCGTTCTTCCAGAAGGTCAGCGGTGACGACCCGTTCTCGGAGGCCCGCAAGCTGGTCGCCGAGCAGCTCAAGACGACCACCGCCTACCAGACCAACCTCTCCCCGGCCGTGCAGAACGCCATCGTGTCCCAGGTGCAGCTGGCCATGCAGGGCAAGAAGAGCGCCGCACAGGCAGTGAAGGACGCCCAGGAGAAGGCCAATGAGCTGCTGAAGCAGGCGGGCTGACGGTGACGGTGCAGATCACGAAGCCGGTGTCCGTGCCCGGCGCGGAGGCCGCGGCCTCCGCGCCGGGCGCGGCCCCGTCCCGCATCCGCCGGCTCTCCCGGGCCGTGCTGCCCGGTCCCGCCGCCGGTGCCAACGGCGCGGCGATGTACCGCCGTTGGTGGCTGCCCTGGCTGTGGACCGCTCCCGCGATCGTCTGCGCGGTGGTCTTCGGCGTGTTCCCGTTCCTCAACACGATCCTGTTGTCGTTCACCAACGCCAAACCGCTCGGCGGCGCGGCGAGCTTCGTCGGGCTGGACAACTACACGCGGATGCTGGACGACTCCGACTTCTGGCTGGCGACCCGCAACAGCATCCTGTACGCCCTGATCGTCGTACCGCTGATGGTGCTGCTGCCCTTGCTGCTGGCCATCCTGGTGGAGAAGAACCTGCCCGGCATCGGTTTCTTCCGGTCGGCCTTCTACACACCGGTGCTCGCCTCCAGCGTGGTCGTCGGTCTGAGCTGGCAGTGGCTGCTGGCCGACGACGGGCTGGTCAACACCTGGCTGGAGAAGGGCCATGTGATCAGGGACGCCATCCCGTTCCTGTCGGACCCGTGGCTGATCCTGCTGTCCGCGATGGGCCTGACGCTGTGGAAGGGGCTCGGCTGGTACATGGTCTTCTACCTGGCCGCGCTCGGGAACGTGCCCAAGGAACTTCACGAGGCGGCGGCCATGGACGGCGCCGGCGCGGTCCGCCGCTTCTGGCACATCACCGTGCCGGGCGTGCGCCAGGCCATGATGCTCGTCGGCACGCTCACCGGCATCGGCTCGTTGCGCGTGTTCACGGAGATCTACATGCTCGGCAGCTCCACCGGCGGCCCCGGCGGCGCCGACCGCACCCTGCCCTTCTACATCCGGGACGTCGGCCTGGACCCGATCACCGGCAACGCCGGTTACGGCTCGGCCGTCAGCGTGGCCCTGTTCCTGCTGACGCTGGGGCTGACCCTGCTGGCGCAGCGCCTGACGAAGGAGGACGAGGCATGACCACGGCTGTGGAGAGGCGCCGGCGCCTGATGCCGCGCTGGCGGGACTACGGCCGCCCCCGGGAACTGGTCGTCCGCTACCTGCTGCTGTTCCTCGTGCTCGGCCTGACCATCGGGCCGCTGCTCTGGCAGTTGCTGGCCTCGCTGAAGAGCACCGGTGAGGACGTCTTCGGTTCGAACGCCTCCCTGCTGCCGCAGCACCCGACCCTGCGGGCCTACCGGACGGTCTTCGACCAGGTGCCGGTGGCCACGTACATCAAGAACAGCCTGATCGTGGTCGCCCTGTCGGTCACCAGCCAGCTGGTGTTCTCCACCACGGCCGGCTACATGCTCTCCAAGCCAGCCTGGAAGGGCCGCAAGGCGGTCTGGGTCGTGCTCGTCGCCTCCATGATGTTCCCCTTCGAGTCGATCATGGTCTCGCTGTTCCTGAGCGTCCGCGACCTGGGCCTCGTCGACAACCTGGCGGGCGTGTGGCTGCCCGGGTTCGTCGGCGCCATCAACGTCCTGCTGATGCGCGGCGCGTTCCTGGCGGTGCCGCGCGAGATCGAGGACTCGGCCATGCTCGACGGCGCGAACGAGTGGCAGCGCTTCCGGTACCTGTACCTGCCGTCCGCGTGGGGCGCGATCCTGGTGGTCGTCATCAACACCTTCATCAGCGCCTGGGACGACTTCCTCTGGCCGCTGATCGTGCTGCGCTCGGAGAGCAACATGACCCTGACGCTGGGTCTCTCCCGGCTGCAGAGCTCGTCGTTCGGCTACGACCAGCGGATGGTCATGGCCGGTTCGGTGATCTCCGTGATCCCGGTGCTGGTGCTGTTCGTGATCACGCAGCGGTGGTTCTACAAGGGAGTGTCGGCGGGGGCCGTGAAGCTCTGAGGCCGGGCCGGTCTCAGAGGGTCAGGGTCAGGGGTACGGCGGTCAGCGCGGCCCGGGACGATTCGGCGATGCGGATCTCCAGGGTGCCGGGCAGGACCGCCGTCTCCAGGTCGGCACCGACCTGGGCGAGTTGCCGGGTGCCGAGCCGGAAGGCGACCGCGCGGGACTCCCCGGGCTCCAGGCCGACGGTCGTGAAGGCGCGCAGTTCGAGCGTGCGAGGCCAGACGGATGTGCGCAGGCGGCGGGTGTAGAGCTGGACGACCGTGCGGCCCTTCCGCTTGCCGGTGTTGGTGACGTCGACGGTGACGGTGTCGCGGTACAGGCGCGGCGGACCGTACGCGAAGCTCGTGTACGACAGCCCGTGTCCGAAGGAGTAGAGCGGCTCGGCGCTCTCGTCCACGTAGGTGCCGTACTCGATGTCCTTGTGGTTGTAGTACACGGGGAGTTGGGCCGCCGAGCGGGGGACGGAGACGGGGAGGCGACCGGTCGGCTCCCGGTGTCCCAGCAGGACCTCGGCGATCACCTCACCGCCCCACGGGCCCGGATACCAGGCGGTGAGCAGCGCCGCCGCACGCTCCGCCGCCTCGGGGACGGCGTGCGGGCGGCCCTGGACCAGGACGACGACCGTGGGTGTGCCGGTCGCGGTGACGGCGTCCAGCAGGGCGTGCTGGGCCTTCCCGAGCCGCAGTCCGGCGAGGTCGACGCCCTCGCCGCAGGTCATCTCCGAGACGGCTGCCCGGGCCGCCCCGTTGGCCGCGAAGTCGGTGTCGGGGGTGCGCGCGCTGCTGCCGCCCAGCACCAGCACGGCCAGGTCGGAGGCGGCGGCCGCGGCGACCGCCTCGGGAATGCCGGAGAGGTCGTCGCCGGTGAGGGCGCAGCCGTGGGCGTGGCGGATGTCGACGCCGGGCGGGGCGAGTTGCCGCAGGCCGTCGAGGACGCCGGTGCCCGTGCCGGGGCGTTGCGGGGCGGTGTAGTCGCCCGACTGGTGGGCGGTGGTGGCGGATTGGGGTCCGAGGACGGCGATACGGGAGACGTCCGCCGCGACGGGCAGGACACCGCCGTCGTTGTGGAGGAGGGTGACCGCGGCCCCGGCGAGCGTTGTGCTCACCTCCCTGCCGTGGGCCGGGAACTCCGTCGTCCCACCGTCCGGTTCGAACAGCCCCAGACGGAACTTCAGCCGCAGGACGCGTGCGACGGCGGTGTCGAGGACCTCCTCGCTCACCAGCCCCCGCTCGACCGCCTCCTCCAGGTGCGTGAACCCGTCGTCCCACAGGCTCAGGTCCACGCCGGAGTCGAGGGCGAGCGCGCCCGCGGACACGGTGTCGCCGGTGATGCGGGCCAGCCGGTCCACGGCCAGGCCGTCCGCCATGACCAGCCCGTCGAAGCCCCAGCGCTCCCGCAACAGCCCGGTGAGCAGGGCCCGGTTGCCGGAGCAGGGCATGCCGTCGACCTCGTTGTAGGCGGCCATGACGGCGGCGGCCCCGGCGCGGATGCCGGCCCGGGCGGCGGGGAGGTGGATCTCGTGGAGCTCACGGGGACCGAGTTCGGACTCGGCGGAGTTGCGGCCGCCGACGGTGGCCCCCTGTCCGGCGAAGTGCTTGAGGACGACGGGGGCCCGGTCGGCGGCGAAGTACTCGGCTGACTCGCCCTGCATGCCGCGCACGAGGGCCTCCGTGAGGCAGGCCGCCAGGTACGGGTCCTCGCCGAAACACTCCTCGGTGCGGCCCCAGCGCGGGTCCCGGGCGATGTCGAGGGCCGAGACCAGGGCGACGTGCCCGCCACGGGCGCGCAGCTCGGCCGCGGCGTGGGCGGCGACGTGCTCGTACAGCTGGGGGTCCCAGGTGGCGCCGACGGCCAGGTTGACGGGGAGGACCGTGCCGTCGAGCGCCATGTGGCCGTGCGGCATCTCCTCGACGAACAGCGTGGGGATGCCGAGCCGGCTGCGCTCGACGACGTGCCGCTGCACCAGCTCGGCAAGGGCGGCGCCGTCCTCGGCACCGGGTCCGTCGGTGTGGTCGACACCGGACCAGGAGTCGGCGCGCTGGAGCCCGTACAGGGCGCCGAGTCCGGCGAAGCGCTCGGTCTCGGCGTACAGGGCGTCGGTCAGTTCGAAGCCGCCGCCGGGAGTACGGCGGTAGGCGTCCCAGCCGTACATCCGCTGGTTGAGCTGGCCGGCCTTCTCGCGCAGGGTCATCCGGGAGAGCAGGTCGCGGACGCGGGCGTCGACGGGGGCGGCGGGGTCGCGGTAGACCATGTCGTTCATCCGCCGCCGCCACCCTGCACGAGCCGAGCGAGGGCCACGGCACCCCGACAGCCGTCGGCCACCCAGTCGAGCGTCAGACCGAGGGGGGCGAGGCGGCCGGTGAGGAGGGTGGTCAGGGGGCCGTCGGGGCCGAGCAGGCCGCCGGTGGCGACGAGCGGTTCGCCCGGCTGCGGATGCAACGCCCTTACCGTCACGGTCAGTTGGTCGGCCGCCTCGCCGAGGATCGCCTCGGCGACCGCGTCCTTGTCGCGCGCCGCCTCGGCCACCAGCGGGGCCAGCCGGGCGAGCCGGATCGGGGGCTGGGCCATGACGGCCGGGAGCAGGTGCATGCGGTAGGCCTCGCGCTGCGGGCGACTCCAGCCGGCCTCACCACCGAACGGCAGTGGGCCGTCCGGCCCACCGTCGTGAGGCGGGACACGGCCCGGCCCGCCGTCGTGCAGCGGGACACGGCCCGGCCCACCGTCGTGAGGCAGGGCACTGCCCGGCCCGCCACCGTGGGGCAGAACACGGCCCGCCGCGCTGCTGTACGGCAGGACGCCGTCCGGCAGTCCCAGCTTCCGCCCCACGGAGCCGGCCAGAGCCGTCGCGGGCCCCCGCCCGTCCGCCATGCGCAGCGCGGCCCGTACCGCCGTACGCCCGATCCAGAAGCCGCTGCCGTCGTCGCCGAGCAGCCAGCCGTCGCCGTCCACGGTGACCGTGCACCGGCGGTCGGTGATGCGCATCGCGACAGCGCCGGTGCCGGCCACCAGGGCGAGACCGTCGGCCGGGGTGCCGGGTGCGGCGGCGAAGGCGGCCTCGATGTCGCTGCAGATGGTGACCGATGCGGCCGGGATGCCGAGCCGCTGCAGGGCCGCGGTGAGGGCGGTCCGGGCGTTGACGTGCCCCGGGTCGTCCGGGGAGGCCGCGGTAGCGCCCGCGAAACCACCGGCGACGGACACGACCCGGGCGCGCGCCTCCTCCGGCACCGCCCGGGCGACGGCTTCGGCGAGGTGGTCGGTGAGCTGCGGCATCGGGACGGTCAGGGCGTTGCCCGGCCCGGCGGCGCCCTCGCCCAGTGGGCGGCCGTCGGCCGCAGCGGCGAGCACGGCACGCGTGCGGGTGCCACCCGCGTCGAGGCCCACGACGAGTTCGGCGTCCCACTTCTGGTTCAAATCATTGCCCATCACTGACTATGGTGGTTGATACATTCGCGCAGGACAAGCCCCGGACCCGAGGAGGATCCCATCCGTACACTCCGCTTCGGCGTCAACTACACTCCCCGCCGCGGCTGGTTCCACTCGTGGCACGACTTCGACGCCGTGCACACCCGCGAGGACCTGGACCAGATAGCCGGGCTCGGCCTCGACCACGTTCGCGTCTTCCACCTCTGGCCGCTCCTGCAGCCCAACCGCACGCTCATCCGCGGTGCCGCCGTCGACCAGCTGGCGCGGCTCGTCGACCTGGCGGCCGAGGCGGGCCTCGACGTCCTCGTGGACGGCGTCCAGGGCCACTTGTCCAGCTTCGACTTCTACCCGGAGTGGACCCGCAGCTGGCACCACCGCAACGTGTTCACGGACCCGGAGACCATCGAGGCACAGGCCGGACTCCTGCGCACACTGGGCCGCGCCCTGGCCGACCGCCCCAACCTGATCGGCCTCCAGCTCGGCAACGAGCTCAACAACCTGGTCGAGCACAACCCGGTGACGGTGGCGGAGGTCGACCACTACCTCGACACCCTGCTGGCCGCGGCCCGCAAGAGCGTGCGCCCCGGTCACCTGGTCACGCACTCCGCGTACGACGCCGCCTGGTACGGCGACGGCCACCCCTTCACGCCCGAGGCGTCGGCCCACAAGGGGGACCTGACCACCGTCCACCCCTGGGTGTTCTCCGGCGACTGCGCCCGCCGCTACGGCGCCCGCTCGCCGCAGGTGCGGTACCTCGCCGAGTACGGCACGGAACTCGCCACGGCCTACGCCGAGGACTGGACCCGGCCCGTCTGGGTCCAGGAGACGGGCGCGCCCGAGCCGCACATCCCGGCCGCCGACGCCCCGGGGTTCGCGCGGGCGACCGTACGGAACGCTGCCGAGTGCGCGACCCTGTGGGGCGTCACGTGGTGGTGCTCCCACGACGTGGACCGCTCGTTGGCCGACTATCCGGAGCTCGAGTACACCCTGGGGCTGTTCGACTCGGCCGGCCGCCCCAAGCCGATCGCGGACGCCCTCGCCGCCACGGTCGCCGAGCTGCGCGCGCAGCCGCCGTCACCCCGGCCGCGTGAGACGGCCCTGGTCCTGGACTGCACACCGGCCACCCGCTCCGTGTCCGGTCCGGGAGGCGCGTACTTCGAGGCGTGGATGCGGCTGCGTGCGGAGGGGGTGCGCCCGGCGGTGGTGCTGGAGGCGCGGGCGGACGATGCGGAGTACCTGGCGGCGCGGGGGATCAAGGAGGCCGTACGGCTGCCTTAGGGGTCCTTTCAGAATGCTGGGTCCTTGCGGGCGAGGGTCATGCAGTGGGCGAGTTGGAGGAACGCGTCGTGCATGTCGTCTCGGGTTTCCCAGCGGGTTCGTAAGCGGCGGGGGCCGTGGAGCCAGGCGATGGCGGACTCGGCAACCCATCGCACACGGCCCAGGCCAGAGCCGTGTGGCTGACCGCGCCGGGCGATCTTCGGGACGATGCCACGCTCACGCAGACGGCGGCGGTAGATGTCGTGGTCGTAGCCGCGGTCTGCATACAAGGTGCGGGGTTTGCGCCGGGGCCGGCCCCGCTTGCCCCGTACCGGCGGCAGGCCGTCGACCAGCGGCAGGAGCTGGGTGACGTCGTTGCGGTGCCCGCCGGTGTGCGACACCCGCAGCGGGGTGCCGTGCGCGTCGGTCAGCACGTGGTGTTTCGAGCCCGGCCGTGCACGGTCAACCGGACTCGGACCGACTTTTGGGCTGCTTCGCCCCCGCTTGGCTTGCACGTGCGAGGCGTCAACGGTGACGCGGGAGAAGTCCAGGCGGTCCGCCGCCCGCAGCCGGTCGAGCAGCACGCGTTGGAGTTCTTCCCACACCCCGGCCTGCTGCCATTCGGCCAGCCGACGCCAGCAGGTAGGACCGGAACCGAACCCCAACTCCTGCGGCAGGTACTCCCATTGGATTCCGGTATAGAGGACGAACAGCACACCCTGCAGTGTCTTGCGGTCATCGATCCGCTTGCGCCCCGGGTGCCGGAACCGCCGCTCATGCTTCGGCAGCAGCGGCTCGATCACCGCCCACAGCTCGTCACTGACCTCCCACGGCTTCCGCCGTGCCATGGTCACCCCCAAGCAGCACGGGAATACATACCTCTCCACCGTGCCACAAGAAGATCATTCTGCAAGGAACCCTTAGACGTGCCTTGGACGATGTCCTCGTGATGGTCCTGGATGGTTCTCAGGTGAGGACATCGTCCTGGTTCGTACGGCTGTCACGGGCTTCACACCCCCGCCAGCGCCTCCGCGACCGCCCGCAGGTTCACCTTCCCGCGCCCGTACGAGCACAGGGCGTCGCCCTCCGGCAGCCCGGTGGCCACGCGCAGCGCGTCCGGCCGCCGGGTCAGCAGGGCGTCCCGCAGGGCCGCCTGCCAGGGGTGCAGCCCGGCGTCACAGGTGGCGACGGCCAGGGGCAGGTTTCGGGCCAGGCGCACGATCCCGTCGACGAGGGCCGCCGGGTCCGCGGGCTCCCCGGTGACGCACGTGCCCGTGGCGGTCGGGTCGACGGCGCGCAGCTCGGTCAGCAGGTCCTCGCCGCCCCAGTTGAGCGCCGGATGCGGCGGCGGGAACAGGTCGACGACATGCGCGCCACGCACGGGCGCCGGCCCGTTCCGGCTCCGTACGGCCCGGCGTGCCGCCTCCAGCCCCGCCTCCGTGTCCCACCCGGCGACCGCGGTCGCGGGAGCGGCGTACCGCTCGGCGAGCCGGCGCACCCGCCCGGCGGCCTCCCCGACCCGTTCCTCCGCCAGGGTCCCGTCGCCCAGCGCTCCGAGCACGGCGTCCCGGCAGCCCAGCGTGACCTCCAGGTCCGGTACGGCGACGATGACCTGGTCCGCCCCCGCCGCGAGCGCGATCCGCGCCCCGGCCGCCTCGCCGTACCGGTCGGCTATCGCCTTCATCTCCAGCGCGTCGCTGACCAGGACGCCCTCGAAGGCGAGTTCGTGCCGGAGCAGGTCGCCCAGGATGCGGCGGCTGAGGGTGGCGGGGCGGTTGGCGTCCAGCTCCGGGAAGACGACATGCGCGCTCATCAGCATCGGCACCCCGGCGGCGATGGCGGCCCGGAAGGGCGCGAGGTCGAGTTCCTCGCACGGCCGCGGGTCCACGGCCAGGTCGTGGTGGCTGTCGGTCACCGTGCCGCCGTGCCCGGGGAAGTGCTTGGCGCAGGAGGCGATGCCGCGCGCCTCGGTGGCGGCGATCCAGGCCGCCGTGTGGCGGGACACCAGCTCCGGGTCGGTGCCGAAGGCGCGGGTCCGCACGATCGGGTTGTCCGGCAGGCGCTGGACGTCGGCGACGGGCGCGTAGGAGGCGGTGATGCCGAGCGTGGCCAGGTGCCCGGCGAGCGCGTCGGCGCACCGGGCGGTCAGCCCGACGTCGTCGGCGACACCGAGGGCGAAGGAGCCGGGGACCTCGGGGGCGCCGGCGCTCACCAGGTGACCGATGCCGCCGCCCTCGTTGTCGATACCCACGAGGACGTCGGGGCGCAGGGCCCGCAGGGTGTCGGTGAGCCGCCGCACCTGCTCCGCGTCACGCACGTTGCGGGTGAACAGGATGACCCCGCCGAGGCCGCGGTCCACAAGCCGTTTCAGGGTGTCGGGGACGGCCGTGGTGCCGTCGAATCCGGCGACCAGGCAGCGGTGGGCCGCTTCGTCCAGGTCGGCGGGGAGAGCGGTACTGAGGGTCACGCCTTGGGTGGGGCTCACCCAGGAAATCCTCTGGCTCATTCAGCCAAAAGTCAACAGTTGTGCGGCTCATCGATTCAACGTCCCGAGGTGCGGGACTGAGACCCGGACCCACTGGGCAAACTCCCTTCCGACGACCGCAGGCCCACGCCCCTCGGCTCCCGGTCACCACGGCGACACACCGAACGGCAACGTCTCAGCGGTCCCCACGTGCTCGCGCTCTGCTGCTGTCCTGCTCTGCTGCTGTCCCGCCCCTGCATTCGCCTCGGATCCGTCACGCCGCGCGCCGCACCGCGCCGCGCCTGAAGCGGAAGGACGACGTGCGCCGTGTCCCTGCTCCCGCTCGACGGTCCCCCCGGAACGCGCCCCGCGCCCAGCCGCTCCCCCGCCGCCGCGCGCCTCTTCTCCAGGGCCCTGAGCCTGCTCCCGCTCCTGCTGATCGGGGCGTGGGCGGCGTTCGACTGGCCCACCGTGTACGACGGCGCCGCCCGACTGGCCACCGCCGACCCCTGGTGGCTGCTGGCGGCGGTGTTCTTCACCTGCCTCGGCTGGGTGGCCGCCGCGTGCGTACGGCAGGGCGCCCTGCCCGACCGGCTTCCGCCGGGGCTGCTGCTCGCGTCGCAGTTCGCCGCCGGCGCCGCGAACCACGTGCTCCCGGCGAGCGTCGGCGCCCACGCGGTCACCCTGCGTTTCCTGCTGGGCCGGGGCATCCCCCTCCCCCGGGCCGCCGCCTCCCTCGCCCTCTACGCCCTGGTCAGACCGATCGCGAAGACGCTGGTCCTCCTCGCCTTCCTCGCGGCCTCCCCCGATCTGCTGCCGTTGGACCAGCTAGCCCCCGACAAAGGAACGTTGCTGCTGGCCGCCGGGGCCGCGACCCTCGGCCTCGCGGCCCCGGCCCTGCTCGTGGTGGCCGTACCCCAGCTGCGTCGCCCCGCCCTGACCTTCGTCCGCACCGCCCTGACCGACGCGAGGCTCCTCCACACCCGCCCCGCCCGCGTCCTGGCCCTCTGGGGAGGGGCCGCCGCCGCCCCGCTCCTCCAGGCAGGCGTGATCGCCTCGGTCGGCGCCGCCCTCGGCCTGCCGCTGACCTGGACGCAGATCACCCTGGCGTTCCTCGCCGCCGGCGCGGTCGCCGGGGCCGTCCCCGCGCCGGGCGGCATCGGCCCCGTGGACGCGACCCTGGTCTTCGCCATGGCCGCACTCGGAGCACCCCTGAGCCTGGCCACGGCGACCGTCATCGGCTATCGCGTGGTGACGATCTGGCTGCCGCTGATCCCGGGCGCGCTCGTCCTGTCGGCGCTCGTGCATCGCAAGGTCCTGTGAAGCACCCGGGAGCCGGCGAAGCGGCCCGTTGCTCCTGCAGTGTGGCGTCCTGCCGGCGGCCATCTTCTCGACGGGGACCGTGCCGTACTCCCATGAACCGCAGGTGACCCCCGCGGCAGGGTCGCGGGGGTCACCGAGAGCGGGGTCCGGCCCGGTCAGGGCTGCTGGACCGGCTTGCCGCGGCCCCAGGCCCAGGCGAGGCGGTCGGCGCCGGACTGGTTGGTAGTGGCCAGCCAGGGGCGGGCGGGGTCGCCGGTCAGGGTCTGCAGCGAGTAGGTGTCGTCGGTGCGCAGGCCCGGCCAGTAGACGGAGCCCATCTTGAGCTCGCGGAAGGTGTCGGTGACGGCCTGGAGGTAGTTGATGAAGTTGTTGTCCGGAGTCGGCACGTTGTAGTTCAGGCCGGTGGTCATCGGGGATCCGAACTCGTCCGCGACGGTCCGGTTCGCGCAGTCGCCGATGCGCACCTTGAGGTCGGCCACCCACTGGTCGTAGGTCGCGTAGTCCTTCCAGAACCCGTAGTGGTGCAGCGACAGGTAGGTGCCCTTCAGGCGCGGGTCGGCGCACACCGAGGTGACGTGGTCGTTGTAGCCGGCGCCGCTGACGAAGACCCGGTTGCGAGGGACCGACGGGTAGGTCGACAGCCACTTCGCGGCTATGTCGGCCCACTCTGTATCGGTGTAGCCGTGCGGCTCGTTCATCGGCTCGAAGTAGACGCGGCTGTCGTTCTTGTAGGCCTTGACGACGGTGTTCCACATGGGCCAGTAGGTGGCCTCGTCGTCGATGAAGCCGTCCTTCTGGGCGCCCGTGCCCTCCCAGTAGGAGACGATGACCTTGAAGCCCTTGTCCGACGCCGCGTCGATGACTCCGCGATACGACTTCCAGTAGGAGCCGTTGACCGTGTACGGGTTGATGGGCAGCCGCACGGTGTTGGCACCGAGGTTCGCGCGGAACGCGGAGATGATCCGGCTCGCCTTGGTGTAGGTCTGGGCGTACGTGTCGGAGAGCGACAGACCGGACAGGACGACCGGGTCGTCGGCGAAGTTGTCGCGGGGGTCGGCCCAGTTCACGCCCTTGAACTGGGTCGTGTCGGTCTTCGGCGCGGCGGCGGAGGCGGGGCTTCCGGCGAGGGTGGTGCCGCTGATCGCGGCGATGGCGACCGCGACGAAGGCGGTACGCAGCCGGGGCGTGAAGCGAGCTCTGGTGGGGGTCTTGCGCATCGACGTGCCCTTTCAGGATCACAGAAGTTTACGTAAACATGCACGGCAACAATGGGGGGCCGACTCTCGGGGTGGGGGATCCCGGGGCGATGTTTACGTAAACTTGGCGGCGCCGGAATCGTGACATCCACCCCAGCGGCCGTCAAGGTTTCCCACACGTAACATCCGATGCGTCGGGCAACAGGCGGACCCGCGTCGAAGGAGGCACCAGTGGTGGAACGGGGCGGCTCGGGCGTGCCCGGCGGGCGCCGCAAGCAGCGCGTCTCCATGGCCGATGTCGCCAAGCTGGCGGGCGTCTCCTCCCAGACGGTCTCGCGGGTCTCCAACGGCCATCCCGGAGTGATCCCCTCGACCCGGGAGCAGGTGCTCGCCGCGATGCGCGAGCTGGGCTACCGGCCCAACAGCGCCGCACGCGCCCTGCGCTACGGCCAGTTCAACACCATCGGCGTGATCCTCTTCAGCCTGTCCTCGACGGGCAACAGCCGTACCGTGGAGGCGATCGCCACACACGCCGCGGCGGAGGGCTACGCGATCACCCTGATACCCATCGACGTGCCGACCCAGGACAACGTGCTGGGCGCCTTCACGCGCATGGGCGAGCTGGCCGTCGACGCCGTCGTCGTCATCATGGAGATCCATCTGCTCGACGCCGCCACCGTCCAACTCCCGCCCGGCGTCCATGTCGTGGTCGTGGACTCGGACGCCGGGGACCGCTACGGCGTGGTCGACACGGACCAGGCCGACGGCGCGCGGAAAGCCGTGCGGCACCTGCTGGAGCTGGGTCATCGGACCGTATGGCATGTGACGGGCCCCGAGACCTCGTTCGCGGGCCAGCGCCGGAGCCAGGCCTGGCGCACCGTCCTGGAGGAGGCCGGGCGCCCGGTGCCGCCGCCCCTGCACGGCGACTGGACGGCCGAGTCCGGCTACACGGCCGGTCTCGTGCTCGCCGAAGAACCCGACTGCACCGCGGTGTTCGCCGCCAACGACCAGATGGCCCTGGGTCTGCTGCGCGCCTTCCACGAACGCGGCCGCTCCGTCCCCGAGGACGTCAGCGTCGTCGGCTTCGACGACATCCCCGACGCGGCGTTCTTCGTCCCGCCCCTCACCACCGTCCACCAGGACTTCGCCGAGGTGGGCCGCCGCTGCGTGCAGGGCGTCCTCCGCCAGATCCGCACGCACGGCGACCCGGAGGCCGGAACCGACCTCGTCCCGACGAGTCTGGTCGTCAGGAGCAGCACGGCAGCGCCGCGCTGACCGTCAGGTCACTCCCCCTCGGGGGTCAGCCGCAGCGAGATCGAGTTGATGCAGTACCGCTGGTCGGTGGGGGTCGGGTAGCCCTCCCCCTCGAACACGTGCCCGAGATGCGAGCCGCACCGCGCACACCGCACCTCGGTCCGCACCATCCCGTGGGACCGGTCCTGGACGAGCTCCACCGCGTCCGAGTCGCGCGGGTCGTAGAAGCTCGGCCAGCCGCAGTGCGACTCGAACTTCGTGGTGGAGGTGAAGAGTTCGGCGCCGCAGGCCCGGCAGGAGTAGACACCCTCGGTCTTGGTGTCGGTGTACTCACCGACGAAGGCCGGCTCCGTACCGGCCTGCCGCAGCACGGCGTACTCCGACGGGGTCAGCTCCGCGCGCCACTGCTCGTCCGGCTTCTCGACGTCGTACGACATGTCGGCCAACCCCTCTACTTCTGTGCGAGACGGTCCAGGATCCGCGGGCCGAGGTCCGTCACGTCACCCGCGCCCATGGTGAGAACGAGATCACCGGGCTTCGCCATTCCCGCGACGACCTCCGGCACCGTGCCCTTGTCCTGGACCGGCGTCACGTCCGCGCCCGCGGCCCGCGCCGCCTCGATGATCAGCTCGCTCGTGATGCCCGGGATCGGGTCCTCACGGGCCGGGTAGATGTCCAGGACCACCGACGCGTCGGCCAGGGACAGCGACTGGCCCATCTCCTTGCCGAGCTCCTGCGTCCGGGAGAAGAGGTGGGGCTGGAAGACGACCAGGATGCGGGCGTCACCGGCCGCCGCGCGCATCGCCTCCAGGTCCGCCGTCATCTCCGTCGGGTGATGGGCGTAGGAGTCGATGACCTGGACGCCCGCCGCCTCGCCCTTCAGCTGCAGGCGTCGCTTCACACCGGTGTACGCGGCCAGCGCCGCGGCCAGCTCGGCGGCCGGGACACCCAGCGCCACGCCCGCCGCGAGCGCGGCCACCGCGTTGTGCGCGTAGTGACGGCCGGGGACGGAGACCGTGAAGGTGAGCTCCTCGCCGTCCAGGAGGACGCTGACCTCGCTCTTCAGCCCCTGCGCCGTCACGGACAGCACGCGTACGTCGGCGTCCTCGGACTCGCCGTACGTCACCGTCCGCGCCGACCCGGCCAGCCGCCGCGTCAGCTCCCGCGCGCCCTCGTGGTCCGCCGTGATCACCAGCGTGCCACCAGGCACGATCCTGCCCGCGAACGTCTCGAAGGACTCGTAGATCTCCTCCATGGACGCGTAGTTGGCGTGGTGGTCGAGCTCGACGTTCAGGACGATGGCGACCTCGGGCGCGTACTTGTGGAAGCTGCGGTCCGACTCGTCCGCCTCGGCCACGAAGATCTCGCCGCCGCCGTGCAGGGCGTTGGAGCCGGGCGCGTCCAGGTCGCCGCCGATCGCGTACGACGGCTGCAGGCCCAGCTCGCTCAGCGACACGGCCAGCATCGACGTGGTCGTGGTCTTGCCGTGTGTGCCCGCGACCGCGATCGGACGCAGACCGTCCATCAGCCGGGCCAGGGCGTCCGAACGGTGGACGACCGGAATGCCCAGCTCGGCCGCCCGGGCCAGCTCCGGGTTGTCGGCCCGGATCGCCGACGAGACGACGACACAGGTCGCGTCGTCGGCCAGGTGCTCCGCCGCGTGCCCGATGTGCACGCTCGCGCCCAGTGCGCGCAGCGCCTCGGCGGTCGCGGACTCCTTGGCGTCACTGCCCGCCACCTTCGCCCCGCGCTGCGCGAGGATCTTGGCGATCCCCGACATTCCGGCGCCGCCGATGCCGATGAAGTGCGGTCGGTCCATGGCGGGGGGAAGGCCGGGTGCCATGCGTGTCTCCTGGGGTGGTGCGGCGAACATTCAGGTACCGCAAACTTTATGGCACCCGCCATGGGCCCCGGGCGGGACGTCAGGCCTTGCTGTGCGAGAACAGCTTGAGCACTGGTACCCCCACCTTGTGCCGCGCCCGCGAGGCCCAGTCCCGGTGGAAGAACTCCTCCACGTAGTGGGGATCGGTCAGCACGATCACCTCGTCCGCGTCGATCTCGCCGACCAGCGACTTGAGCGCGTCCAGCGGATGGTTCACGATCAGCCGGCCCTCCGCCTCGCTGCCGGCCGCCCTCAGGGCCCGCAGTGACACGTCGAGGGCCTGCTCCCCGAACCCCCTCGCCTCGTCGCCCTCCGGCACCTCCCGCTCCCGGGCGGCCTCGTCGAGCTCGCCGAGCGCGACGTCGTCGATGGCCCTCAGCAGCCGGTCCGCCTGGTCGCCGCGCGGCTGCAGCAGGACGTGGAAGGCGACCGTCTCGTCGCCGTGCAGGGTGGTGACGAACTCCACGTCGGCGGACGTGAGGGCCTTCTCGATCATCAAAACGCTTGTGAACACCAGGCGCCCCTTCTCCTTGGAGGGCCGAGCGCCCTCTCTCCTCCGTGGGCCGTGCAGGCCCTGCGGAAACCATCCTGCCCCGAGATCGCACGGGTACTGCCCGTTTCAGTGTGCCCTTCGAAAGCTAAACGGAACGGGATATTCCACCGATGTCGGAACCAGCGGTTCCGGTCGAACCCGTTTCCGGAGCGGCCGGGCTCAGGACCGCCGGTAGCGGCTGAAGAGGAAACCCTCCTCCTCCAGCAGGGACACCAGCGCGAACCGCTGCGGGACCGCCACCGCCGGCCCGCCGGCGATGCGCTGCGCGTCCCCCGCGGTGAGCATCGGGGCCACGGTCAGACAGAGCTCGTCGAGCACCCCGGCGGCCACCAACTGGCCGAGCAGCCGCGGGCCGCCCTCCGTGAGCAGCCGGGTGTGACCGAGCTCCGCGAGGGCCCGCACGGCACGGGCGGGCTCGACTCCGACGCCGTCACCGGCGAAGACCACCCGGGCACCCGCCTTCTGGGCCGCCGCGATCCGGTCCGGGGCCGCCGCGGCGCCCGTGAGGATCAGGGTGGGCACCAGGGGCGAGGTGAACAGCGGAAGGGTGAAGTCCAGGTTCAGGCTCGCGCTGACCACCGCGATCGCGGGGACGGGTGCCTGCCCGGCCGCCTCCCGCATCTCAGCGAACTCGTCACGCGCGCGTGCGGGCCGGTACCCCTCCTGGCGTACCGTTTCCGCGCCGGCGATCACCACGTCCGCGAGGGCCCGCAGGGTGCCGAAGATCCGCATGTCGCCGGCGCCGGAAATGGGCTGCGACCGTCCGTCGTGATGGCCGGCCCCGTCGAGCGTGGAGACCATGTTGGCCCGCAGCCAGGCCCCCGGCCCACCGGACCCGGCCCCGGCCGCGCCCGCGGGCCCGAGCTCGGGATACGCGTAGGCGGCGGCCAGCTCGGCCAGGCTCCACTCCCGGTCCACGAGGTGAGCGCGTCCGACTCCACCGGCGCCCTCACCCCCAGAGCCCTCAGGAACACCCCCCACCCCCTCCCCACCAGGAGCCTCACCCGGGGTCCGGGCCACTGTTTCGTCGGTCACAGGGAACAGGCGTCGCATGCCTTGCAGTCTGGCACGGGCCCCGGATCCTGCCCGGCCCTGCCCGCCCGGACCAGCCAGGCGGGACCCGCCCCGAGTCGCGAGGTCCGGCACGCCCCCGCCCGCCCCAGCCACCTCGGCACCGTCCACCCCGGTCCGTCCGGACCCGTCTGACAGGCCCTAGCATGGGTGACCGTGCCTACCTCCCCCGCCGCGTCCGGATTCGGCCCCATAGCCGACGCCGCCCCGCTGTCCCTGTGTGACCGTGAGCCTCATGTCCCCGCGGACCGGCTGGTCGCCGAGATGGTGCCGCCGCCGCGGTTCGACTCGGTGCGTTTCGGGACGTACATCCCGGACCCGAACCAGCCCAGCCAGACCGAGGCCGTGCGGGTCCTCGAGGGCTTCGCCGCCGGGCTCGGCGGGGCGCACGCCTCCGGTGCCGGCAAGGTGCGGCGCGGCTTCTTGGGCTTCGGGAGGAGCAAGGCCCCGCAGACCCCGTCCGGCCCCCGTGGCGTCTACCTCGACGGCGGCTACGGCGTCGGCAAGACGCACCTGCTCGCCTCCCTCTGGCACGCCACCCCGGCCGAGCCGGAGCTCAAGGCGTTCGGCACCTTCGTGGAGCTGACGAACCTGGTCGGCGCCCTCGGCTTCCAGAAGACGGTCCAGACCCTTTCCGGTCACCGCCTGCTGTGCATCGACGAGTTCGAGCTGGACGATCCGGGCGACACCGTCCTCGTCTCCACCCTGCTCGGCAAACTCGTGGACGCGGGCGTCGCCCTCGCCGCCACCTCCAACACCCTGCCGGGCAAGCTCGGCGAGGGCCGGTTCGCCTCGGCCGACTTCTTTCGCGAGATCCAGGGCCTGTCCGCGCACTTCCGATCCCTGCGCATCGACGGCGAGGACTACCGCCACCGCGGTCTGCCCGAGGCACCGGCGCCGTTCACCGACGAGCAGGTCACCCGGGCCGCGCACCGCACACCGGGCGCCTCGCTCGACGGCTTCCCGCAACTCCTGGCCCATCTCGCCCGCGTCCACCCCAGTCGCTACGGCGCCCTGACCGACGACCTGAAGGCGGTCTGCCTCACCGACGTCCGGCCGGTTCCCGACCAGTCGACGGCCCTCAGGCTCGTCGTGCTCGCCGACCGGCTCTACGACCGCGAAGTCCCGGTCCTGGCCTCGGGGCTGCCCTTCGACCGGCTGTTCAGCGAGGAGATGCTGAACGGGGGCTACCGCAAGAAGTACTTCCGGGCGATCTCCCGCCTCACCGCGCTGGCCCGGGACGCCAAAAGCCTGGTCGAGCCCGCCTAGAGCCTGCTCTAGCCCACCAACTCATCAAGATCAAGAGTCGGTTCACGCCAACCACCCCGCAGGCTTCAGCCTCTCTTCAGGTCGAAACGATAAGTTAACCCTGCAAACAACTTTGCAGGGTTAATGTGTTTCTTGACCAGTCATTGACCAACCGTTGGTACGGACTAGAGATGTGAACTACCTGGAGGGGGGCGCATGTTCCGAGGTACGACGGTACGGAACATGGTGGCGATGCTCGCCGCCGTCCTGCTCGCCCTCCAGTTCTTCGCTCCCACCGCATCCTTCGCATCCGCGCACACGATCCGTCATGCAGAGGCCAAAGCTCAGCTCGGAACCAAGCCCTACGGCAAGGCGCTGCGCGACGAGTCCGCCACACACCGGCAGTGCGACCCCGCCGGGGACCCGACCGGTCCCCTGCGCAGCCGTGACCGGCACCGCGCCGTCGACTTCGCCCCCGCGGGGCCTGAACGCCCGCTACTGGCTCAGGATCCGGCGGCCGTACGCACATCTGTCGTACCCGGTGCCTTCCGGCTGTCGAGATCCTCGACAGCCCATTCCCCGGCCGCACTTCAGGTCTTCCGCTGCTGACAGCGGAGCGGTTCTCTCTCCCCCCCCACATCTGTCATGTAAGCCCGACGCGCCCCGGCGCGCCAGGAGGAGTCACCACACATGCAGCCCCTCATCGACAACGCCCGCACGTTCGGACAGCGCCCTGAGGAGTTCGCCAGGCTGGCCGAAGGCCAGTCTCCGCAGGTCCTGTTCATCACCTGCTCCGATTCCCGGGTCGTCCCGGCACTGATCACGGGCGCCCGCCCCGGTGAGCTCTTCGAGCTGCGCACCGCGGGCAACATCGTCCCGCCGTACGCCTCCGAGCACCCCACCAGCGAGGCGGCCACCATCGAGTACGCGGTGGAGGTGCTCGGCGTCACCGACATCGTGGTCTGCGGGCACTCGCACTGCGGCGCCGTCGGCGCCCTGGTCCGCGGCGACGACCTGACCGCCGTACCGGCCGTGCGCGACTGGCTCACACACGCCGCCCCGCGCCCCGCGGGCGCGGCCGAGGATCCGACCGTGGCCGAGGGCGTGCAGAGTCACGTCCTGACGCAGGTACTGCGGCTGCGCTCGTACCCGTTCATCGACAAGAAGCTGACGGACGGTGAACTGTCGCTGCACGCCTGGTACTACGAGGTGCACACCGGGTGCGTCCTGACCCACGACGCGTCCTCCGACGCCTTCCGGGCGCTGTGAGGCCCGCCATGGAACAGCGAAGCAGGTTCCCTCATCTGCGGCAGGACTTCGCCGCCTCCCTCGTCGTCTTCCTCGTCGCCCTCCCGCTGTGCGTCGGCGTGGCCGTCGCCTCCGGGGTCCCGGCCGAGCTGGGGCTTGTCACCGGCATCGTCGGCGGCATCGTCACCGGCCTGATGCGGGGCAGCAGCCTCCAGGTCTCCGGACCGGCCGCCGGTCTGACGGTGCTGGTCTTCGAGGCCGTCCAGGAGTACGGCCTTCCCGGGCTCGGGGTCATCGTCCTCGCGACCGGTCTGCTCCAGATCCTCATGGGCGCCCTGAAGCTGGGGCGCTACTTCCGGGCCATCTCGGTCTCCGTGGTCGAGGGCATGCTGGCCGGCATCGGGCTCGTCCTGATCGCCGGACAGCTGTACTCCGTCACCAACGCCAAGGCCCCGGCCTCCGGCCTCGGCAAGATAGCCGGACTGCCCGGCGCCCTCGCCGACGCCGTCCAGAGCACCGCGGCGCTGGCCTCGCTCGGCCTCGGCGCGGGCACCATCGCCGTGCTCGTGCTGTGGAAGCGGATGCCGAAGCAGCTGCGCACGGTCCCCGGACCGCTCGCCGCCGTCGGCCTCGCGACCCTCGCCGCCCTGGTGTTCTCGCTGCCGGTCGCCACCGTCGAGGTGAAGGGGCTGCTGGGGTCCATCCAGCCGCCGTCGATGGACGCCTTCGGCGGCCTCGCGAGCGTCGGCCTGATCTCCACGATCGTCGCGTTCACCCTGATCGCGTCCGCCGAGTCGCTGTTCAGCGCGGCGGCCGTGGACCGGCTGCACGACGGTCCGCGCACCGAGTACGACAAGGAACTGGTGGCGCAGGGCACCGGCAACGCGATCTGCGGTGTGCTCGGCGCGCTGCCGATGACCGCGGTGATCGTGCGCAGCGCGGCGAACGTGCAGGCCGGTGCGAAGACGAAGGCGTCCCGCGTCATGCACGGCGTCTGGCTGCTGCTGTTCGCGGCGCTGCTGCCGTCGGTCCTCGCCTACATCCCGATCCCGGCCCTGGCGGGCATCCTGGTGCACGCCGGCGCCAAGCTCATCCCCGTCCGGCAGATCGTGTCGCTGTGGCGCGAACACCGCGGCGAGGCACTGATCCTGGTCGTCACCGCCGTGTCGATCGTCGCGGTCAGCATGTTCGAGGGTGTGCTCATCGGTCTCGCGCTGGCGATCGTCAAGACCGCCTGGGAGGCCTCGCACATCAAGCTGGAGGTCATCGACAAGGGCGCGGGGCCGGTCCAGGCGTACCTGTCGGGCAACGCGACCTTCCTCAGGCTGCCGAAGATCCTCGACAGTCTGGAGGCGCTGCCCCAGGACCGTCCGGTCGAGCTGGACCTGTCCGGGCTGCACCACCTCGACCACGCCTGCCGTACGGCACTGGAGAACTGGGCCGAGCGGCACAGCGCGGTCGGCACGGAACCGGTGCGGATGACGACGCCGGAGCCGGTGAAGGTCACCGCCTCGTAAGCACGCCCGGTGCCTGGTCCGGGGCCGGCCATGGCCCCGGACCAGGCACCGGGCATATCGTTGCAGGAGCAGACAGAGAGGACCTCTCGACGAGGAGGTCGGGATGCTCCAGGAACTGTTGACGGCGGCCGTCGCAGCCGGTTCGGCGGGGGTCGTCTACATCGCCACGGCGGCGCGGGTCGTCAAGCAGTACGAGCGCGGGGTGGTCTTCCGGCTCGGGCGGCTCGCCGGAGACGTGCGGCCGCCGGGCTTCACCCTGGTGATCCCGTTCGTGGACCGGCTGCACAAGGTGAACATGCAGATCGTCACGTTGCCGGTGCCGGCCCAGGAGGGCATCACCCGGGACAACGTGACGGTACGCGTGGACGCCGTCGTCTACTTCAAGGTGGTCGACGCCGCTCACGCGCTCGTCCGGGTCGAGGACTACCGGTTCGCGGTCTCGCAGATGGCGCAGACCTCGCTGCGGTCCATCATCGGCAAGAGCGACCTGGACGACCTGCTGTCCAACCGCGAAAAGCTCAACCAGGGCCTGGAGTTGATGATCGACAGCCCGGCCGTGGAGTGGGGCGTCACCATCGACCGGGTCGAGATCAAGGACGTCTCGCTGCCCGAGACCATGAAGCGCTCCATGGCCCGGCAGGCCGAGGCCGACCGGGAGCGGCGGGCCCGGATCATCAACGCGGACGCCGAGCTCCAGGCGTCGAAGAAGCTGGCCGAGGCCGCCGGGGTGATGTCGGAGCAGCCCGCCGCGCTGCAACTGCGGCTGCTCCAGACGGTGGTCGCGGTCGCCGCCGAGAAGAACTCGACGCTGGTGCTGCCGTTCCCGGTGGAGCTGCTGCGCTTCCTGGAAAGGGCACAGCAGGCGCCGCCCGAGCAGTCGATCCAGAGGCCGCCGGAGACGTGACACGTTCTACGCGCGTGGTTCCCGCGGCCGTCGGTTGGTGATAGACACGGCGGGGTCACAGGTTCCTGTCCGCCAGCAGGAAGGTCGTCCCCCCATGTCCGAGACCGCTGCCACTTCCACGACACGTCGTCAGTTGCTCGCCCGTACGGGCGTCCTGGGCGTCTCGATCGCCTTCGCCGGAAACCTCTCCGAACTCTTCACGGGCACCGCCGCCGCGCAGTCCCTGGGCCACACCGGCTACGGCCCGCTCGTCCCCGACCCGAAGGGTCTGCTCGACCTGCCGAAAGGTTTCCGCTACCAGGTCCTGTCCCGCGAGGGCGACCCGCTGCGCTCCGGAGAGGGCAAGGTCCCCTCCAACCACGACGGAATGTCGGCCTTCGCGGGCAGACACCGCCAGGTCCATCTGGTCCGCAACCACGAGAACCGCAACACCGCCGCGCTCGCCGTCCCGACGGTCAGGGGCCTGACGTACGACCCGGCCGGCAAGGGCGGCTGTACGGCCCTGACCCTGGACTCCCGCAACAGGGTGCTGTCCGAGCGGGTCGCGATCGCCGGCACGGCCGTCAACTGCGCGGGCGGGCCGACCCCCTGGGGCACCTGGCTGACCTGCGAGGAGACCGAGGACAAGGCGGGCACCAACGGCTACACCAAGGACCACGGCTTCATCTTCGAGGTCCATCCCGCCGATCCGCTCCGCTCCGGCGCCGTGCCGCTGACCGCGATGGGCCGCTTCCAGCACGAGGCGATCGCCGTCGACCCGAAGCGGGGCATCGTCTACGAGACCGAGGACGCCTTCCTCAAGCCGTTCGGCCTCTTCTACCGCTTCCTGCCCGAGAAGCCGCTGGGCGGCCTCGGTTCGCTGCGCGCGGGCGGCCGGCTCCAGGCGATGCGCGTGCCCGGCGTACCCGACCTGTCCTCCATCCAGGAGACGGGCGCCTGCTTCGACGGCGTCGAGTGGGTGGACGTACCGGATCCGCTCGCCGCCGAAACCCCCATCCGGCTCCAGGACTTCGGCCCGAAGGGCATCACGCACGCGCAGAAGCTGGAGGGCTGTTACTGGGGCGGTCGGTCGGTGTACTTCGTGTCGTCGTTCGCGCGCAGCGCGGACGGTTCGGCGGCCGACCACTTCGGGCAGATCTGGCGCTACGACCCGTCCGAGCGCCGCCTGACCCTCGTGATCGTCTTCGGTCCCGACACGGACATCCAGCTCCCCGGCGAGTCCCCGGACAACATCTGTCTCGCCCCCAGCGGCGGCCTGATGGTCTGCGAGGACGGCAACGGCGCCCAGCACGTCTACGGCGTCACGCGACGCGGCGAGGTCTACCCGATGGCCCGCGGCCGCCAGAACATCGGCACGCCCGAGGAACCCGAATGGGGCGAGTTCGCCGGAGTGACCTTCTCCCCGGACGGCGAGACGATGTACGTCAACTGCTACACACCCGGGACGACGTTCGCGGTGACGGGCCCGTGGCGTAGGTAGCCGGAGCGGAAGGGGTGCCCCGTGGCCGAGAAGGACTCCCGGCGGAAGTCGCACAAGGGAAAGAAGGCCGGTCTCCGTGAGCTGCTGCGCGTGCCGGGCGGCGAGCGGGTCGATCTGTCCTCCTACGACACCCGTTCCGTCCCTCTCGGCCCCGGGGACAGGACCGCGGGCCAAGTGGCCACCACCCGAATGGGCGAACACCTCGCCGACCTGCAGGAACGCCTGTGGGCGGCGAGCACCGCGGGCGACCGGCGACGGGTGCTGCTGGTTCTGCAGGGCATGGACACCAGCGGCAAGGGCGGCACGATCAAGCACGTCATCGGCTTCTGCAACCCGTCGGGCTGCCGTGTCCGGGCGTTTCAGGCGCCCACCCCCGAGGAGCGGGCACACCCCTTCCTGTGGCGCATCAAGAAGGCCCTCCCGCACCCCGGTGAGCTGGGCATCTTCGACCGCTCCCTCCCCCACGCTCGACTTCGCTCGCGCGGGGGGACCCCCATCGAGGACGTCCTGATCGCCCGCGTCCGCGAGCTCGTCCCGCGCGACGAGATCAACCGCCGCTACGACGAGATCAACCAGTTCGAGAAGTCCCTCGCCGACGACGGCGTGACGGTGATCAAGTGCTTCCTGCACATCTCCCACGACGAGCAGCGGCGCCGTCTGCTCCAACGCCTGGACCGGCCGGACAAGCACTGGAAGTTCGACCCGTCGGACATCGACGACCGCGCGCTGTGGCCCGCGTACCAGGAGGCATACGGGATGGCCCTGGAGCTCTGCTCGACGCCGTACGCCCCCTGGTACGTGATCCCGTCGGACCGCAAGTGGTACCGGAACTGGGCGGTGGGCCGGCTGCTCCTGGAGCATCTTCGGGAGCTGGACCCGCAGTATCCGAAGGCCGACTTCGACGTGGCGCAGACCCGTCGGCGGCTGCTCGCGCAGTGAACCGCGCCGGACGGGGTACCCGGCCCGCATGACCGAGAACCCGCATGTCAGCGGCTCGTACTGGCTTGAGACCGCGCCGGGCCCGGACCGCCCCGCACTCGCGGGAGACCTGGACGTCGACGTGGCCGTGATCGGCGCCGGAATCGCCGGGCTGAGCACGGCGTGGGAGCTGGCACGGGCCGGGCGGCGCGTGGCGCTGCTGGAGGCCGACCGGGTGGCGGCCGGCGTCACCGGGCACACCACCGCCAAGATCACCGCCCTGCACACCCTGATCTACGACAAGCTGCGCCGCACCCGCGGCCCCGAGGGGGCACGGCTGTACGCCCGCTCGCAGTCCGAGGCGATCGAGCGCGCCGCGGAGATCGCGGACGAGCTCGGCGTCGACTGCGACTGGGAACGCCGGAGCGCGTACACGTACGCCTGCGACACGGCCCGCGTCGAGGAACTGCGGGCCGAGGCCGAGGCCGCGCGGGAGGCCGGGCTGCCGGCGTCGTTCGTGACGGAGACCGGGCTGCCGTTCCCCGTGGCGGGCGCGGTGAAGGTCACCGGGCAGGCGCAGTTCCACCCCCGCAAGTACCTGCTGGCCCTCGCCGACGACCTGGTCGCCCGAGGCGGTCAGGTGTACGAGCACACGACGGTCGTAGGCCTGGAGGAGGGCGAGCCGTGCCGGCTGAACACCGACACGGGGGCACGGGTGAGGGCCCGGGACGTCGTGGTCGCCACCCACTACCCGGTCTTCGACCGTGCCCTGCTGTTCACCCGGCTCTCCCCGCGCCGCGAGCTGGTCGTCGCCGGGACCATGCGCGCCGACCGGGATCCGGACGGCATGTACATCACGCCGGACGAGGGCACGCGGTCGGTCCGTACGGCGCCGCACGGCGAGGACCGGCTGCTCGTCGTCACCGGGGAACACTTCAAGCCCGGCACCGGTGACACCCGCGCCCGCTTCCAGCACCTGGCCGACTGGGCCGCCGGCCACTTCCCCGACGTCACCCTCACGCATGCCTGGGCCACCCAGGACAACGACCCCACGGACACGGTCCCGCTCGTCGGCCCGATGCACCCCGGTGCGCACCACACCTACGTCGCCACCGGTTTCGGCGGCTGGGGCATGAGCGGCGGGATCATGGCGGGCCGCCTCCTCACTGCACTGATCACCGGCCAGGAGTGCGCATGGGGCGAGCTGTACGACCCGCGCCGACTGCGTTCGACCGTCCGCGAGGCCCCGTCGTTCCTGAAGCACCAGGCGCAGGTCGCCCGCCACTTCGTCGGTGACCGGCTGCGGCCCCAGCCGCCGGTCGAGGCGCTGCCGCCCGGCGAGGGCGCGGTCGTCCGCACCGACGGCGGCCGGCTGGCGGTGTACCGGGACGAGGGCGGTCATCTGCACGCCGTCTCCCCGCGCTGCACCCACATGGGCTGCCTCGTCGCGTTCAACGCCGCCGAACGCGCGTGGGAGTGCCCCTGCCACGGCTCGCGCTTCGACACGGACGGCAAGGTGGTCCAGGGACCGGCGACGCGGCCGTTGGAGCAGCGTGACATCTGACCGGGACTCCGGGCGGGGCGCTGTGCGGGTGACACGCCAGCGCCGCTGACGCCCAAAGAAGAGTGATCACCATACTTTCGTACGGTGATCACTCTCGTACGACGCGTCACCGCCGTCTGTGCCCTGGGCGCCGCCCTCTCCGCCTGCGGCACCCCGCAGGTGTCCGAGGCCCCCGGCCCCGCCCCCTCGGCGGCCCCCTCGGCCGCTCCCTCCCGGCCCCCGACGCTGGCCCCCGGCCCGGCCGGTCTGACCCCCGTGTTCGAGAACGGTCCGCGCCGCACCTCGGACAAGACCGTCGCGCTCACCTTCGACGCCGACATGACGGCCGGGCAGGGGCCCCGGGCGGCGGCGGGCGAGCGGTTCGACAATCCGCGGCTGATCTCGACGCTGCGCGCGCTGGACGTGCCGGCCACGGTGTTCATGACGGGCAGGTGGGCCGAGGAGTACCCCGTCCAGGCCCGCTCCATCGGCCGGGACCCGCTCTTCGAGGTCGCCAACCACTCGTACAGCCACTACGCCTTCACCGACGACTGCTACGGGCTGCCGACCGTCTCCGAGAACCGGATGCGCGCGGACGTGGAGCGCGCGTACGCCGCGTTCCGCAGGGCCGGGGTGCCGGACCCCATGCCGTACTTCCGCTTTCCCGGCGGGTGCTACGACCGGCGGGCCCTGAAGGCGCTGACGCCGGTCGGCATCACGGCCGTGCAGTGGGACGTGGTCAGCGGGGACGCGTTCGCCACCGACGCGGACGCCGTGGCCCGGCAGGTGCTCGAGGGGGTGCGGCCGGGGTCGGTCGTCGTCATGCACTGCACGCGCAGCGCGGCCCCGACGACCGAGCGGGCCGTGCGTGCGGTCGTGCCCGAGCTGCGGAAGCGGGGGTACCGGTTCGTGAAGGTGTCCGAGCTGATCGGGGACGCGGCGCTCACCCCGAGCAGGCGGTCCGCTCGGCCTCCTGCCACTCGCACACCGGGCACAAGGTGATCCCCTTGTACGACTCCGCGTACTCCGTGGGCTTCTGGCACAGCACGCACTCCGCGTACGGCGGCCCGTCCGCCTTCGGCGGCGCCGTGGCCTCGCGGATCGTGCAGTAGTCCTCGGTCATACGCCCAGCGTAGGTTCCCCCGTCCGGGTTGGCAGACTGTACGGGTGAGCAACGAGTCGACGTCCGAAAACGAGAACCCCTTCCGGTCCGAGCCCGGCACCCGCGACAGCGCGCAGCAGTACGTGCTGCCGCTCGTCGTCCGTATCGAGCGAGGCGCCCCTCCGGCGCGAACCGACGCTCTGGAGACCGCCGCCCGCGCCGTGCTCGTCATGCTCGGCGACGAGCGGTCCCTCGGGGACGGGGAATGGGCGCAGGCGATCCGCTCATGGCAGGACGCCCGGATCCGCAAGGTCGTGCGACGGGCCCGGGGAGCCGAGTGGCGACGTGCCGAGGCACTGCCCGGTGTCACCGTCACCGGCAGGACCGCGGAGGTGCGGGTCTTCCCTCCCGTGCCGTTGGACGGCTGGCCCAAGGACCTCGCCCGGCTCCAGGTCTCCGGCACCGATCTCGACGACCCGGAACCCCCGGTGGCGGCGGACGCGGGAGCACCCGTGCTGTGGATGAACCCGGACCTGGACATGTCGGCGGGCAAGGCGATGGCACAGGCCGGACACGGTGCCCAACTCGCCTGGTGGGAGCTGTCGGAGGAGGAGCGGGCGGGATGGCGCGACGCGGGTTTCCCGCTGGCCGTGCGGACCGCGGACCCCGGCCGCTGGGTCGAACTGACCACGAGCGGGCTGCCGTTGGTGCGGGACGCGGGGTTCACCGAGATCGCGCCCGGGCTGACGGTCGCGGTCGAGGGACACGACCGCGTCGGCGCCCTGCGGCACTGACCCCCTCGCTTACGGCAACGAGGCGGCCTCCGGGACCCCGTGCGGGGTTGGTTCCGGAGGCCGGCGTGTGCTCGCGTCCGGTGCGTTTCGTGTGCCGCGTCCGGTGCGTTCGTGTGCCGGGACGCATGGCCGAGGCCGGTCCCGAACCTCAAATGTTGCTCTGAAGGAGCGTGCGAAGGGGTTCGGGTCCGTGTGGCGGGGCCATACCCCCGTCACGCCCGAGGGGCGGCACCGCGGAGCCGGAGGAAGCCGAGGAGGGGACCATGAAGCGACTGGGAACGGGCATCGGTTGGCGGCCCGAGATCGCGGACGCCGTGGAGCGCATGCCCGGCATCGACTGGGTCGAGTTCGTGGCCGAGAACGTGTGCCCCGGGCACCTCCCCGACTCACTGCTGCGGCTGCGCGAGCGCGGGGTCACGGTGATCCCGCACGGCGTCTCGCTCGGCCTCGGCGGCGCGGACCGCCCCGACGAGGGCCGGCTGACGGCCCTCGCCGAGCGCGCCCAGGCACTGGGCTCGCCCCTGGTCACCGAGCACATCGCGTTCGTCCGGGCGGGCGGGCCGCTGACGGCGTCCCCTCGCCTGGAGGCCGGCCACCTGCTGCCCGTGCCGCGCACCCGGGACGCCCTCGACGTCCTGTGCGAGAACGTCCGTATCGCCCAGGACGCGCTGCCGGTGCCGCTCGCCGTCGAGAACATCGCCGCGCTCATCTCGTGGCCCGGCGAGGAGATGACCGAGGGACAGTTCCTGTACGAACTGGCCGACCGTACCGGCGTACGCCTGCTGATCGACGTGGCGAACCTGCACACCAACCACGTCAACCGCGGCGAGGACCCGGCCGAGGCGCTCGCCGAGCTGCCTCTGGAGGCCATCGCGTACGTCCATGTCGCCGGCGGCTTCGAACGTGACGGCGTCTGGCACGACAGCCACGCCCACCCCGTCCCGCGTCCGGTCCTGGACATCCTGACCGACCTCGCGTCCCGGGTGTCCCCGCCCGGGGTTCTCCTGGAGCGGGACGAGAACTTCCCCGAACCGGCGGAGCTGGAGGGCGAGTTGGGGGCCATACGGGAGGCCCTGGAGAAGGGCGGCGCGCAGTCCGCGCCCGCCCGGACGCCCTCCGCCCGCGCCCTGTCCGCGCAGGCCCCGGCCGCCGACGACCTCACCCGCCAGCGCCTCGCCCTCGCCCAGACGGCACTGCTGTCCGCGCTGGTCGCGGGGACCCCCGTACCGGAAGGCTTCGACCGGGTACGGCTGGGCGTACAGGCCCGGGCCCTCGCCGGAAAGCGGGCGGACGTCGTGGCCAAGGTCGCCCCCGAGCTCCCCGAGATCCTCGGCACGGCCTACCGTTCCGCCTTCCTCGCCTACGCCCCCGGCCACCCCATGACCGGCGGCTACCGCCGTGACGCCCTGGACTTCGCCGAGCACCTGCTGCTCGCCGGGCGCCCGGAGGACACGGCGGCACGGCGGGCCCTGCGGGAGTGGTGGCTGGAACGGTCGGGACCGGCCCCGCGCTCGCACCGCCCGACGGTACGGCTGGCCCGAGCCACGCGCCGGGTACTGCTCCGACGCTGAACGCACACCCTGCCGACGCGTCACTCCACAAGCAACCCGGGCCGCTGACCCCCGGGCAATCGTGCCGCCAGTGCGGCACGGGTGGGCGCGGGCGGCACCCCGCCGCGGGCCGGGCTGCGCACCCCACCCCCCTCAGCCACAGCGTCGGCCAACCGGTCGACCGGCCTACGCCACGCCCCGCCCCCCGACTAAGCGCACCCCCCACCCCCGACTGTGCCGGGGTTAACACCCGTGCCGGCACCCCGGCCGACACGCCCGATTCCCACACCCTTCGCCCCGATATGCCCCCCGACCCCTCTCCCCCATTAACCCCGCATCGCCCCCGAAACAACCATTCGCCCCCGTACGGCGGTTGACGTAGACCCCGAAGTAACATGTCAACCCCGCACCTGAAACCCACTAGCGTGCGGTGCCGCAAGCAGGAGGCACCATGCGACCCCGACCCCCCGTCAACGGCAGAGGCATCTTCACCGGCACCGGGCTCATCATCACCGGCCTGACCGCGACCCTCGTGGCGCTGATCTTCCCGATCTGGTCGTACGCCGACCGTTCCGGGACGGGGCTGGACGTGCTGAACGCCCAGACCGTGTCGACGAAGTACGGACCCTTGTCCGCTCTCGACCGCGAGTTCATCACGAAGGTCCGGCTGGCCGGCCTGTGGGAGCTGCCCGCGGGACAGCAGGCGCAGCAGAAGGGCACCACCCCGGCCGTGAAGACGGCGGGACAGCACCTCATCGAGGGGCACATGTTCCTGGACGAACGCGTCCGTGACGTCGCGGGCAAGCTCGGCCTCGAACTGCCCAACGAGCCCAACGAGCAGCAGAGGCAGTGGCTCACGACCCTGACCGCGGCGCAGGGCGTGGCCTACGACCGGGACTTCGCCAACATCCTGCGACTGGCGCACGGCAAGGTGTTCTCGGTCGTCGCCCAGGTACGCGCCAGCACCCGCAACTCCCTCGTCCGCGCCCTCGCCGACGACGCGAACACGACCGTGCTGGACCACATCAAGGTCCTCGAGGCCACCGGTTACGTCGACTTCGACGCCCTCGCCCAGGACATGGCCGCCGGAGCCGCTCCTCCGCTCACCAACTCACCGGCCCCACCCGGCCCGACGGCCGAACCGAGCCCGGCGATCCCGGTGACCCCACCGGCCTCCCCGAGTTATGCGCTCCCCCCGCCCGCCACCAGCCCCCCGCCTTCCGTGGATCAGTGACCGCACATCCCCCGGAACATCACATACCGGCAACGCTCGGTCCGCATGGTGAATAAGGCATGGCGCTACCCGGAGCCGGTCGCATAGAAAATCCACATGTTCTGGGTCCTTCTTCTGCTGCTGGCCTGGGCCGCCGCCGGCACGGCGTGTACGCGACTGTGCCTGGCCGCCGTACACGCGGCGGCCGTCGACGCGGACACGGGCCGGGCACACGATCTGACGCTGTACGAGGCCGCGTTCCTGTCCGGCGGTCCGCGGCGGGTCGCCGATCTGACCCTCGTCTCCATGGCACGCCAGCGGCGGCTGCTGCTCGCGCACACCGGCTGGGCGACCGTCGTCGACCCGCGCGGGCGGGACGACATCGAGCGGTCGGTGATAGGGGCGATCGGGCCGGAGGGGCAGTCGCTCCTCGCGCCGGTACGCGCCACCGCCGCCGCCACGGACGCGGTACGCGGCGTCGCCGACCGGCTGGTCAGCGCGGGGCTCGCCGTGCCCGACGGCGCCCGGGCGGGGGTCGCGGCGGGGGTCCGTCAGGTACGGCTGGCCGCGGTGGCCGTCGTCGCGTTGGGCGCGACCGCGCTGTTGACGCCGGCTCAGTCGGACATGCCGCGGCACCTGGTCGCCCTCTGGTTCGGGCTCCCTCTCGCCCTCACCCTCAGCTGCCTCGCCATCGCGCGGATCGAGGTCCACCCCTACTCGCGCTGGGCCTCCCCGGCCGGCCAGCGCCTCCTCGGCGCGCTGACCAGGCGCACCCGCGGGGACGACCGTACGGATCTCACCTCCGTCGCCGTCCACGGCATCCGCGCGATCGGCGAACCGGACCTGCGCGCCGCCTTCGCTCACGGCGAGCAGCACCACTGGCGCGCATAGCCCGTTCCGAGGGGGCGCACGGAGGCATTGGGCCCGACACCGGCCGGGCGGTGCTTGCCTTCGCCGACAACCGAACGAAACATCCCTTTTGTTGCTGTTGTGCACCGAAGGGATACGCGATGAGAGCCCCCGCCCTCTACTCGGCCGCCGGGACCTTGCTCCTGACCACGCTCGCCGCCGCGCCGGCCGACAGCGTCCGGACCGTGCCGGGCGCGGCCGAGGTGCGCGGGACCGCGGTGGCCGCCGCACGGGCCCGGGTCGCGGGCATCGACTTCGGTACCTGCCCCGAGGCGGAGAACCTGCCCGACGGCATGCGGTGCGGCACGGTGTCCGTCCCGCTCGACTACGCGCGTCCCGACGGCAAGCAGATCAGACTGACCGTCAGCCGGGCCCCGGCCACCCAGAAGGATCCGCACAACAGCAAACGCCTGCTACCCAGGCAGGGCGCCCTCGTCTACAACCCGGGCGGGCCGGGCGCCTCCGGCATGGCCTTCCCCCTGATCGGCGTGCTCCCCGAGTGGAAGCGGCTCGCGGCGGTGTACGACTTCGTCGGCTACGCCCCGCGCGGGGTGGGCCGTTCCGCGCCGCTGTCGTGCAAGGACCCGGGGACGTTCTTCAAGGCGCCCTCGCAGGCGCCGACGCACCCCTCGGAGTCGTACAAGAGGGAGCGCATCGCGCAGGCGAAGGCGTACGCGCGCGGCTGCGCCGAGCGGGCGGGCGACTCACTTCGGCACTACACCTCCCTCAACAACGCCCGTGACCTGGACGTGCTGCGGGCCGCGCTGGGCGAGGAGAAGCTGACGTTCATGGGCGCGTCGTACGGCACCTACTTCGGGGCGCTGTACGCGACGCTGTTCCCCTCGCACGTACGGCGGATGGTGTTCGACTCGGCGGTGAACCCGGACCCCGAGCAGATCTGGTACCGCAACAACCTCGACCAGTCGGCCGCGTTCGAGGGGCGCTGGGAGGACCTGCGGGAGTGGATCGCCAAGCACGACGACGTGTACGGGCTCGGCGACACCTCCGAGGAGGTGCTGCGCAGTTACGAGAAGGCGCGGGCGCGGCTGGCCGCGAAGCCGGCGGGCGGCAAGGTCGGGCCGGGGCAGCTGCAGGGGGCGTTCCTGTCGGCCGGGTACTACGACGACTACTGGCCGCGCCGCGCGCAGGCGCTGTCGGCCTACCTGAAGGGCGACCCGAAGCCGCTGATCCAGCAGGCCGGTCCGCGTCCGGCGGCGGCGGCCGAGGCGGAGAACTCGAAGGCGGTCTACACGGCCGTCGAGTGCAACGACGCGCGCTGGCCGACCGAGTGGCGGGTGTGGGACCGGGACAACACGCGGCTCGCGCGCGTGGCGCCGTTCGAGACCTGGGACAACGTGTGGATGAACCTGCCGTGCGCCTATTGGCCGGCGCCCCGGCAGCGGCCCCTCGACGTGCGGACCGGGCCGGGTGAGCTGCCGCCGACACTGATCCTGGCCGCCGAGCGGGACGCGGCCACGCCGTACGGCGGCGCCGTGGAGTTGCACCGGCGGCTGTCGGGCTCGGTCCTGGTGACCGAGCGGGACGCCGGTACGCACGGCGTCGCGGGCGGGCCGAACCCCTGCGTCAACGGCCATGTGGACGCGTATCTGCTGGAGGGCCGGCTCCCGGCGCGGCGCGCGGCCTGCGGACCCCGTCCGGAACCGAGGCCGACGGCGGCCGGCGCCCGAAAGGTGCCGGCCGCCGAGCCCGCCTCACGCTGAGCGCCAAGCCGTCGCACCGATCAGGCGAGGCCGGCGACCAGCTCGCCGATGTCCTTGCGACGGCCCGTGTAGAACGGCACCTCCTCGCGGACGTGCATCCGCGCCTCGGAGGCGCGCAGGTGGCGCATGAGGTCGACGATGCGGTACAGCTCGTCGGCCTCGAAGGCCAGGAGCCACTCGTAGTCGCCGAGGGAGAACGAGGCGACCGTGTTGGCGCGCACGTCCGGGTAACCACGGGCCATCTTGCCGTGGTCGGCGAGCATGCGGCGGCGGTCCTCGTCGGGCAGCAGGTACCAGTCGTACGAGCGCACGAACGGGTAGACGCTGATGTAGTTGCGCGGCGTCTCGTCGGCGAGGAACGCCGGGATGTGCGAGCGGTTGAACTCGGCGGGGCGGTGCAGCGCCATGTTCGACCACACCGGCTCCAGCGCGCGGCCCAGCCTGGTGCGGCGGAAGAGGTTGTACGCCTCCTGGAGCTGGTCGCTGGTCTCCGCGTGCCACCAGATCATGAGGTCGGCGTCGGCGCGCAGGCCCGAGACGTCGTAGGTGCCGCGGATCGTCACGTCCTTGGCGGCGAGCTGGTCGAACAGCTCCTGGACCTCGTCGGCGTAGCCCGCGCGGTCCTCGGGGAGCACGTCCTTCAGCTTGAAGACGGACCACAGCGTGTAGCGGATGACCTCGTTCAGGTCCTTGGCCAGCTTGCCCTTGTTCGGGATCCTGGCCGAGTCGGTGGTGGGGGCGTCGTCACTCATGGTCCTTATTCTCCCGCTCCTCCGTGCAGACTCTGCACCGGGTTGGCGGTGAGCTCCTGCACACCTCGCAGGTCACCCTGGATCTGGTCGACGGCGGCGTAGGCGCTCGCGATGCACGCCGGGATGCCGACACCGTCGTACACCGCGCCGCACACCGCGAGGCCCGGGAGCTTGCCGACGTGCTCGCGGATGCGGGCCACGCGCGCGTGGTGGCCGACGGGATACTGCGGCAGGCCGTCGTTCCATCGGGTGACGCGGGTGGCGACGGGGGTGGCGTCCAGTCCGGTGGCCGCTCGCAGGTCCTGCCGCGAGACCTCGACCAGGTCGGTGTCCTCACGCTGGAGGATCTCCGTCTCGCCGTACCTCCCGACGGAGGTGCGCAGGACGAGCAGGTCCGGGTTCTCGTCGGCGATCCAGCCCCACTTCTGGGAGGCGAAGGTCGACGCCTTGATGGTGCGCCCGTCCACGGGCGGCACCAGGAAGCCGCTGCCTTCGGGCAGGGTGCTGCCGGAGCGGCGGTAGGCGAGGGTGACCAGCGCCATGGAGGCGTACTCGACGGCGGTGAGCTCGGCGGCGGCCGCGGGGGACTCGGTGCGCAGGAGCGCGCCTGCGGCCGGGGCGGGCACGGCGATGACGACGGCGTCCGCGTACAGCGCACGGTCACCGGCGAGGACACGCCAGGTCGCGGAGGGCTGTGAGAGCGGACCGTCGGCAGGGTGCGGTCCGGCCGCATGGCCCGTCGGCTCGTCTCCCGCGTGCGCGGCACCGGCCCCGCCGTCCGCCGAGCGGCCGCGGCCGAAGGCTCGCGGCTCGCCCGCGCCTTGCGACCCGGGCTGCCCCACCCTGCGCAGTTCCTGCACCGGCATCCCGGTCAGGATCTCGCCGCCTCGCTCGCGCACCGACTCCGCCACAGCGAGCGGCAGGCTCCCCACTCCCCCCTCGATGCCCATGAACACCGGGCCGGTCTGCTGGTTCGCGGCGGCCTTGGCCTGGATCTCGCGGACCGCCTCCGTCAGGGAGTCGTGCGTCTGCGCGGCCTGGAAGAGCTGCGGGACCGCCGAGCGCATCGAGATGCGGTACGCGTCGCCCGCGTAGACCCCGCCGAGCAGCGGCTCGACGAGGCGGTCGACGACCTCGCGGCCCAGCCGCGCCGCCACGTACTCCCCGACCGCCACGTCGTCGCCGACCTCCGTGCGGGGCAGGTCGGCGTCGCGCTCGATGCGCGCGAGGCCCTCGTCGGACAGCACGCCGGTCAGGGTGGCGGCGGTGCCGGGGACGCCCATGACGTGTCCCTTGGGCATGGGGCGCAGGGCGCCGCGGGTCCACAGGGAGGCGGTCGCGGTGGCGGGCGGCTGGAGGCGGTCGGTGAGGCCGATCTCGCGGGCGAGGGCGACGGCCTCGGGGCGGCGGGCGAGCATCGACTCGGCGCCGAGGTCGACGCGGGCGCCCGCGACCTCGCCGGGCAGCAGCTTGCCGCCGACCCGGTCGGACGCCTCCAGCACGGTCACGCGCGCGCCGCGCAGCAACAGCCGGTGGGCCGCGGCCAGCCCCGCGATTCCGGCTCCGATGACGACGACATGCCCGGTACCCGTGCCCGTTGTGCTCATGTGCCCACTTTCTCAGACCGCACTGACACGCCGACGGCGACCCGGTGTCCTTCACGAGTCCCCACCGTGACCGCATCGGGACCGTTTCCCGCCAACGTTCGGGCCGGGTCCGGCGTCGAAGGAACGTCAGTCGTCACAACCCCGGGGGTAGCCCAGATGCACACACGACGTTCCGTACGACCCGTCCAGGCCCTGGCCGGGATCCTGCTGGCCGCGGGCCTGGTGCTGACCGGCTGCGGCGGTGCCGACTCCAGCGATTCCGGTGCCGGCACGACCAAGGACGAGGCCGCCGCGCAGAGCGACGCGAAGGCGGACGCCCCTGGCGCCGCCGCGGACAGCGCGCGCGGCGACAGCGACGCGGGCGGCGCCAAGGCGACCGCCCCGCCCAAGATCTCCACGAACCACATCATCCGCACCGCCTCTCTGACCGTGCAGGTGAAGGACGTGCCGAAGTCCCTCGACGAGGCCCGCACCACCACCGAGAACGCGGGCGGTTACGTCGGCAACGAGACCACTTCCCGGGACGAGGAGGGCAACGAGCAGACACATGTGGTGCTGCGCGTGCCGGTCGACAGGTATGAGGAGGTCCTCGCCGACCTGGAGGGTTCGGGCAAGCTGCTGGAACGCACGGCGAAGGCGCAGGACGTCACCGACCAGGTCGTCGACGTGCAGAGCCGCATCACCTCGCAGCGCGCGAGCGTGGCGCGGATCCGCGAGCTGATGGACCGGGCCACCCGGCTGAGCGACGTGGTGACGCTGGAGGGCGAGCTGAGCACCCGCCAGGCCGACCTGGAGTCGCTGCTCGCAAGGCAGGCGTCCCTCAAGGACCGTGCCGGCCTGGCCACCATCACCCTGAACCTGTCCGAGACGCCGGTGGAGAAGGCCGCGAAGGAGGACGAGGATCCCGGGGTCGTCGACGCGCTGACGGGCGGCTGGGACGCGTTCGTCACGATGCTGCGCTGGATCGTGGTGGCGATCGCCGCGGTGCTTCCGTTCGTGGCGGTCACCGTGCTGCTCGTCCTCGTGTGGCTGCGTCTCGTACGGCCCCGTCTGCGGCGTCGGCCGGCCACGGTGCCCGCCATGCCCTCGGTGGGCCCACTGCCGACGGCCAGGACCGCGCCGGAGCCCACCCGCCCTCGGGAGGGCGGCGAGGAGGACTGATCCGGTCCGAGGAGAGCTGAGGGGCACTGAAATGCCCTGCGCACGTAGCGTGTTCGCATGAGCATGAGCACAGCGAGCGGTGGGACGGGCCGTGCGGCCGAGCGTCTGGTGGTGATCGGCGGCGACGCCGCGGGCATGTCCGCGGCGGCCCAGGCCCGTCGCAATTAGGGCCCCGACCAGGTGGAGATAGTGGGCGACGAGCGCGGGGCCATAACGTCCTACTCGGCGTGCGGCATTCCGTACTGGGTGGGCGGCGACGTCACCGAGCGGGACCGCCTGATCGCCCGCACGCCCGAGGAGCACCGGGCCCGCGACATCGACCTGCGGATGCGCACCGAGGTCACGGAGATCGACGTCGAGCGGCGGCGGGTACGCGCGCGTGACCTTGATTCCGGGGCCGAGTCCTGGACCTCGTACGACAAACTCGTGATCGCGACCGGCGCCCGCCCGATCCGCCCGGACATGCCGGGCACCGACGCGCCCGGTGTCCACGGCGTCCAGACCCTCGACGACGGGCAGGCGCTCCTGGACACGCTGGCACGCACGCGTGGCCGACGCGCGGTGGTCGTCGGCGCGGGTTACATCGGCGTCGAGATGGCCGAGGCGCTCATCAACCGCGGCTACGAGGTGACGGTCGTCAACCGTGGCAAGGAGCCGATGTCCACGCTCGACCCGGACATGGGCCGCCTGGTGCACGAGGCGATGGAGGGCATGGGCATCACCATGGTCAACGACGCCGCGGTGACCAAGCTGCTGACGGGTGACGACGGTCGCGTGCGGGCGGTGGTCACGGACGACGCCGAGTACCCGGCGGACGTGGTCGTGCTCGGCATCGGCGTACGCCCCGAGACGGAGCTCGCGAAGGCCGCCGGGCTGCCGCTCGGGACGCACAACGGGCTGCTGACCGACCTGGCGATGCGGGTGCGCGGGCACGAGAACATCTGGGCCGGCGGCGACTGCGTCGAGGTCCTCGACCTGGTCTCCGGCCAGGAACGGCACATCGCCCTGGGCACCCACGCCAACAAGCACGGCCAGGTCATCGGCACCAACGCCGGCGGCGGCTACGCCACCTTCCCCGGCGTCGTCGGCACGGCGGTCAGCAGGGTCTGCGACCTGGAGATCGCCCGCACCGGCCTGCGCGAGAAGGACGCGCGCAGGGTGGGTCTGCAGTTCGTGTCGGTCACCGTGGAGTCGACCAGCCGCGCGGGCTACTACCCGGGTGCCTCCTCCATGACGGTGAAGATGCTCGCCGAGCGCCGCACGGGGCGGCTGCTCGGCGTGCAGATCGTGGGCAGGGAGGGGGCGGGCAAGCGGGTCGACATCGCCGCGGTGGCCCTGACGGCCGGTATGACGGTGGAACAGATGACGGCCCTGGACCTGGGCTATGCGCCGCCGTTCTCGCCGGTGTGGGACCCGGTGCTGGTTGCGGCCCGCAAGGCCGTGGTGAAAGTGCGGGCCTCCTGAAGTACTGCTGCCCGCGGGACCTTTACGCCGACCCGTTGATCCGCTCGATGGCCTGCCGGGCCTGATCGGCCGGCGGCCGCGGCGGCAACGACGACACGGACGCACTCGTACTCGTCACGGCCGCGGGCTGCTCCCCCGCCGGCCTCGCGTGCGCGGCGGCCCGTGCGGACCGCAGCCGGTTGCTCACCGCCTCGTCCAGGGTCACCGGTCGCTGCATCTGGGAGGCCAGCCGGCCGGCCTCCTGGCCGAGCCGGGCCACGTCCTCCCACGGCAGGCGCACCACCAGGGAGATCTCGGCCTCGCCGTCCGGCAGGGCGTGCATCGGAGGAGTAACTCGGTCGTTCATCGCCTGTTCCTCACGTCGTCCCCGCGAGCGCCTTCCCCGTGCCGCGGGCGGTTGTGGAGACATACGCACCCGCGGTGGGCGGCGTTCACCGGTTCGCCGTCCGCATCGGGGGCACTACTTCCTTGTGGTCATCCCCGTCCATGACGTGAACCCTGCGCGTCGCACCCCCGTGGTGACGTATGCGCTGATCGCCGCGAGCGTCCTCGTGTTCCTGTTCATGCCGGGCCTCGCCGGTTCCGTGGCCGGGGACGGCAGCCTGGCCCAGCTGTGCCACCTCCAGGCGTTCCTGGATCATTACGCGGCGGTGCCACAGGAGTTGATCCACCATCAGCTGCCGCGGGTGGTGCCGACGGGCGACGTCGGCGTGGGCCCGCAGGGCGCGGGCTGCGTGGTGGGCCCGCCCAGTTACGACAAGTCCCCCGAGCTGTCCGTCCTGACGGCGATGTTCCTGCACGGCGGCTGGCTGCACCTGCTGGGCAACATGCTCTTCCTGCTGATCTTCGGCAACAACATCGAGGACCGCATGGGGCACGTGCGGTTCGCGCTCTTCTACGTCGTGTGCGGCTACGCGGCGTCGTACGGCTTCGCGCTCCTCAACGCCGACTCGGCCGACCCGCTGATCGGCGCTTCGGGGGCGATCGCCGGGGTCCTGGGCGCCTATCTCGTGCTGTACCCGAAGGCCAGGGTGTGGGTGCTCGTCCCGTTCCTGGTCTTCCTGCCGCTCAGGCTGCCGGCGTGGCTGGTGCTGGGGTTCTGGTTCGTGCTGCAGGCCGTGTACTCGTCCGGCGAGGGGGTGTCCGCCGCCGGGACGGTGGCGTACGCGGCGCACATCGTCGGCTTCCTCGCGGGCATGCTGCTCGCCTGGCCGCTCAAGCCGGGCACGCCCCCGCCACCGGAACCGCGCGGTCTGCTCTTCGGCAGGCGGGCACGGCCCCGGCACACCTGGTGAGACCGGGCCGGTTCAGCGGGCGGTCTGCGTGTGGACGTACTCGACGAGGCGGGTCAGCGCGTCCGGGTCGGTGGACGGCATGACGCCGTGCCCGAGGTTGAAGACATGGCCCTCGAGACCGGCCGCCGCGTCCAGGACCTCGCGGGTCTTGGTTTCGACGGCCTCGGTGCCGGCGAACAGGACGGTCGGGTCGAGGTTGCCCTGGAGCGCCTTGCCGGGGCCGATCCGGCGGACGGCCTCGTCGAGCGGGACGCGCCAGTCGACGCCGACGACATCCGCGCCGGCCTCGCCCATGAGCCTGAGCAGTTCGCCGGTGCCGACACCGAAGTGGATGCGCGGGACGCCGTACCCCTCGACCGCCCGGAACACCTTGGCGGAGGCGGGCAGCACCGAGTGGCGGTAGTCCGCGGGGGCCAGCGCGCCGGCCCAGGAGTCGAAGAGCTGGACGGCCGAGGCGCCGGCCTCGATCTGCACCTTGAGGAAGGCGGCCGTGATGTCCGCGAGGCGGTCCAGCAGGTCGGCCCACAGCTCGGGGTCGCCGTACATCATCGCCTTGGCGTTCTCGTACGTGCGCGACGGGCCGCCCTCGACGAGGTAGCTCGCGAGGGTGAAGGGCGCGCCGGCGAATCCGATGAGCGGGGTGGCGCCGAGCTCGCGGGTCAGCAGGCCGATCGCCTCGGTGACGTACGAGACGTCCTCGGGGGTCAGGTCACGCAGCTGGGCGAGGTCCTCGCGGGTGCGGATCGGGCGCTCGACGACCGGGCCGACGCCGGGCTTGATGTCGAGGTCGATGCCGATGGCCTTGAGCGGGACGACGATGTCGCTGAAGTAGATCGCCGCGTCCACGTTGTGCCGCCGCACCGGCTGGAGGGTGATCTCGGTGACCAGTTCGGGCCGCATGCAGGACTCGAGCATCCCGATGCCCTCGCGGACCTTGCGGTACTCCGGCAGGGAGCGCCCGGCCTGCCGCATGAACCACACGGGGGTGTGGGGTACGGGCTCGCGCCGGCAGGCCTTGAGGAAGGCGGACTCGTACGTGGCTGTCGGCTGCTGCGGCGTGGCGGGGCTCTCGTTGGCACTCACGGGGCAAGTCTCGCACGGCACCGCAGGGGCCCCGGACGGCAACCCCGACACCGGACAACAGGGTGTCCTCCCTGCACGAGGCCCCCGTTCCCCTTAATCTTCCCCGCATGGCTGCGGCTCAGGGACGACTGTCGGACGGCGCTGACGGAATGGACGACGCGAAGGAGGACGACCTGCATACGAGCGGGACGGATCCGCTGCCCTTCCGGGCGGCCGTCGACGCGCTCAGGGCCGCCCGACTGCGGCCACAGGTCGAGGTCGAGGCGACGCGCGCACCGCAGCGGCTCGCACCCTACGCGTACGCCCTGGAGGCGGCGGTCGTCGACGGCGAGGAGGACCTGGCCGACGGCCGGCTGGTGCTGCTGCACGACCCGGCCGGGCACGACGCGTGGCGGGGCACCTTCCGGCTGGTGACGCTGGTGCGTGCGGAGCTGGAGCCGGAGATGGCGGCCGATCCGCTGCTGCCCGACGTGTGCTGGTCCTGGCTCACCGGTGCGCTCACGGCGCGCGGCCTGGCGTTCGGCGAGCCGAGCGGCACCGTCACCCGCGCGAGCTCCCACTACTTCGGCGGCCTGTCCGAACGGCCGTCCGCCTCCCAGATCGAGATCCGCGCCTCCTGGACGCCCCGCGAGGGCCTGGGCGGCGTTCCGGACACGGGGGGGCACCTGGCCTCCTGGTGCGACCTGCTCGCCCAGATCGCGGGCCTGCCGCCGGCCGGGCCGGGCGACGCGTCGGTGGTCACACTGCCGCAGCGGCGCGGCCCGCAGTCGCGCTGACCCCTCCGGACCCCGACCCCTGACCCGGGCCCGTAGCCCAGACCCGTAGCCCAGCCCTGTACCCGTTCTCGTATCCGTCGGCGGATCGTCGGCGCATTTTTGGTAATCACTTTGTCGATACGGCCACTTTCGACCGCGTATCGACACAGACCGAAGCCGTTCGATCTTCGAATGATCGATCGCGTGTCCGAATTGCACGGATTGTTACTCACTAGATCGTGATCATTCTCTAAAGGCAAACGGGTTTGATGCCGAAGACGACTGTGACCTGCCCCGTCCCCCACCCAGGAGGCCTGGTGTCCGTTCTCCTCGAGCAGCCCGCAAGCCTGGTCGCCTACCGCCCGAACAAGCCGACCGCCATGGTCGTCGTGGCCGACCCGCGCGTCCGCTCCACCGTCACCCGCCACCTGTGGGCGCTCGGTGTGCGCGACGTCATCGAGGCCTCGTCCATCGCGGAGGCTCGTCCCCGCATCGGCAACCCCCGCGACATCTGCGTCGCCGACGTCCACCTGCCCGACGGCTCCGGCCTCACCCTCCTGTCGGAGACCCGCGCCGCGGGCTGGCCCAACGGCCTCGCCCTCTCCGCCGCCGACGACATCGGCGCCGTACGCAACGCCCTGGCCGGCGGCGTCAAGGGCTACGTCGTCACCGGCACCCGCACCAATGTCGGGCTCCCCACCCGGCCGGGTGTCGCCCCCATCGGATCCGCCGCCGCCCGTATGCACCGCCGCCCCCCGGGTGCCCCGAGTCACCCGGGTGGCTACCGCGAATTGTCCGGCCGCGAGGTCGAGGTGCTGCGACTGGTCGCGGAGGGCCAGTCCAACAAGGCGATCGGCGTCTCGATGGGCCTGTCCGCCCTGACCGTCAAGAGCCACCTCGCCCGCATCGCCCGCAAGCTCGGCACCGGAGACCGCGCCGGCATGGTCGCCGTGGCCCTGCGGACCGGCATCATCCACTGACCCCCGCCCTTCACAGCCGTGAACCGGATCGACCGCCGATCCGCTGCCACCCACCCACCCGTCGTGAACCGGATCTTTCACCGAGCTGACTGGTTTACGACCCTCAGGCGCCCGTCGACGGAACGGTCCGTCGGGGGGCGCCGTCCATACACAGATACCCTTGACATGTGACCGACGCCCAAGACACCGCAGCAGACAGCACACTGCGAACCACCGGAGGCGCCCCTCCGGACGACGGCGGATCTTCTGCTACGGAGGCGCCGAACCCCGACCCGGGCCCTGACCCGGGTCCCGAGCCGATCCCTTTGCTCGAGCCGCGCGAAGGCATCCCGCCCGTCGTCGCCGACGCCGACGCGCTCGCCGAGGTGATCGCCGCCTTCGCCGCCGGCTCCGGCCCCGTCGCCGTGGACGCCGAGCGGGCGTCCGGCTACCGCTACGGCCAGCGCGCCTACCTCGTGCAGCTGCGCCGCGAGGGCGCGGGAACGGCCCTGATCGACCCCGTGGCCTGTCCCGACCTCTCCGGTCTCGGCGAGGCCCTGTCGGGCGTCGAGTGGGTGCTGCACGCGGCCACCCAGGACCTGCCGTGTCTCCGCGAAATAGGCATGGTCCCCACGGAGCTGTTCGACACCGAGCTGGCCGGCCGGATCGCCGGGTTCCCCCGGGTGGGACTCGGCGCGATGGTCGAGGGCGTCCTGGGCTTCGTCCTGGAGAAGGGCCACTCGGCCGTCGACTGGTCCACCCGCCCGCTCCCCGAGCCGTGGCTGCGGTACGCCGCCCTGGACGTGGAACTGCTCGTCGACCTGCGGGACGCGCTGGAGAAGGAGCTCGACCGGCAGGGCAAGCTGGAGTGGGCCCGCCAGGAGTTCGACGCGATCGCCTCGGCCCCGCCGCCGGAGCCCCGCAAGGACCCGTGGCGGCGGACGTCCGGCATGCACAAGGTGCGCCGGCGGCGGCAGCTGGCCGTCGTCCGGGAGCTGTGGCAGACCCGGGACCGGATCGCCCAGCGGCGGGACGTGTCGCCGGGCAAGGTGCTCGGCGACGCGGCCATCGTGGAGGCCGCGCTCTCCCTTCCGGCCGACGCGCAGGCGCTCGCCGCCCTGAACGGGTTCGGGCATCGGATGGGACGGCGGCAGCTGGAGCAGTGGCAGGCCGCGGTGGACCGGGCCAAGTCCCTTCCCGACGCGCAGTTGCCGCAGCCGGGGCAGGCCGTGACGGGGCCGCCGCCGCCGCGGGCCTGGGCCGACAAGGATCCGGAGGCTGCCGCGCGGCTGTCGGCGGCGCGCGCCGCGGTGTCCGCGCTCGCCGAGGCGCTCAACATGCCGCAGGAGAATCTGATCACGCCGGACACGGTCCGGCGCGTCTGCTGGGAGCCGCCGGCGGTTGTCAGCGCCGAGTCCGTGGCGACTGCGCTCACGGGGTTCGGGGCGCGGGCCTGGCAGGTCGAGCAGGTGACGCCGGTGCTTGTGGCCGCGTTGTCCGCGTAGCCGCCGTGGGCTGTCCCTGGAGAGCGCCTCACCTGGTCGCACCTCGCATGAAGCCGTTGTAGATGAACCTCTGCAGGCTCAGGAAGACGATCAGGGTCGGCAGGATCACCAGGACCGCTCCCGCCGATATCACCTCCCAGTGGGCGCCGTAGGGGCCGCGGAAGCGGAACAGCGACGTCGAGATCACGCCAAGATCTTCGGAGGGCATATAGAGGAAGGGGATGTAGAAGTCGTTGTAGACGGTGATCCCCTTCACGATGACGACCGTCGCGATCGCGGGCCTGAGCAGCGGGAAGATGATCTTCCGGTAGATCGTGAAGGCGTTGGCGCCCTCCAGGCGGGCCGATTCGTCGAGGGAGATCGGGATGGATCGTACGAACTGCAGGAAGATGTAGATCGAGACGATGTCCGTACCCATGTAGAGCGCGATCGGCGCCCACAGGGAGTCGAACATGCCGAAGCTGTTGACGATCTGGAAGGTCGCCACCTGGGTGGTCACCCCGGGGACCAGCGCGGCGATCAGGAAGAGCGCGACCACCAGCTTCTTGAAGCGGAAGGTGAAGCGGTCGATGGCGTAGGCGGTCATCGAGCCGATGAGGACCGTGCCCCCGATGGCGACGATCAGGATGATCGCCGTGTTGGTGAACGCCGTGAGCATGTGGCCGTCCTGGAAGGCCGTCACGTAGTTGTGGAAGTTGAACAGGCTGTCGGGCAGCGAGAGCGCGCCGCTGCCGTTCGCCATCTCCTTCGAGGACTTGAGGGAGGTCAGCAGCACCACGCCGAGCGGGAGCAGGACGACCGCCGTGGCGGCGATCAGCGAGAGGTACACGAGCGTGCGGGCCACACTGCGGCGCGTCATGCGAGGTCCACCCTGTCGTCGGGGACGAGGCGGCGCTGCACCCAGGTCACCAGCAGGATGATCAGCAGCAGCACGACCGCGGCTGCCGAGGCGAGCCCTGTCTTGTTGAAGCGGAAGGCCAGGTTCAGCGTCTGGATCACGAAGGTCTCGGTGCCGGTCGCCCCGCCGGTCATGATGTACGGGATCTCGAAGGCCGACAGCGAGCCGGAGATGGACAGGATCACCATCAGGGTGAGGACCGGCTTGATGCCGGGCGCGATGATGTAGCGGAACTGGTGCCAGCGGTTCGCGCCGTCCAGTTCGGCCGCCTCGTAGAGCTCCCCGGGGACGGACTGGATCGCGCCGAGGAACAGCACGAAGTTCAGGCCCAGGTAGCGCCAGATGGAGACGCCGGCCAGGGAGGTGTTGGCGGAGACCGGCGTGCCGAGCCAGGCGTGGTCCGTGTCGTGGCCGAAGAGGGACAGGACCGAGTCGAGGGTGCCGCCGTCCTGGAAGAAGTAGAGGAAGACGAAACCAATCGCGACCCCGTTGATCAGGTACGGGAAGAAGAGCACGCCCTTGAAGAAGTTCCGGAAGCGGACGTTGAAGCTGAGGATCGTCGCGAAGTAGAGCGCGGCGACGATCTGGACGGCGGAGGCGGCGAGGTAGTAGCCGCTGACGAAGAAGACCCGGAAGAGGTCCTCCCTGGTGAAGATCTCCGTGTAGTTGTCGGTGCCCGTGTAGCGCAGTTCGGGGCTCACGCCGTCCCAGTCGGTGAAGCTGTACGCGACCATGTTGGCGATCGGCGCGTAGGTGAAGGTGACCAGCAGGGCGATCGGGGCGATCAGGAAGAGCCAGGGCGTCACTCCGCGCCACACGCGCGCCCTGCGTGGTGCGGGGGCCGGGGCGGGGGCGGCGTGGGCCGCCCCCGGGGCGGCCTTCACGGCCGCCTTCTCGGTGGTGTCCGTCATCAGGACCCCAGCGTCCGCTGCGTCTCGGTCCAGCGCTTGCTGAGATCGGCGAAGAAGTCGTCCAGGCTGCCCTTCTTGGCGCCGCGGGCGAGGTCCACGAGGTTCTGGCGGTACTCGGGGGCGTAGATGCCGACTTCGGACTGGTTGTCGATCTGCTTGACCCGGGCTCCCGCGCTGTCGTCCAGCTCGATGAGCTTCACGCCCTCGTCCTCGTACGGCTTCAGCACCTCGGGCAGCGGTGCGTCCTTGAGGGGCGAGATGGCCAGGTTGTCCTTGTCGTAGCCGGACTTGTCGGTGAACCAGTCGATCCAGGCGCGGGCGGCCGGCTTGTTCTTGGAGTGGACGTTGACGGCCTGGTTGTAGTCGGGTGCGATCACCGCGCAGAACTTGCCGTCCACCTGGGACGGGAAGGGCATGAACCCGATGTCGTCGGGGCTGGCCCCGGCCTGCCGGGCGGCGTCCTGGAACTGGATGATCGCCCAGGTGCCGAGCCACTGCGTGGCGAGCTCGCCCTTCGCCAGCCGGGGCTTGGACTCCTCCCAGTTGGTGGTGGTCGGGTCCTTCTCGATCAGCTTCTGGCGCACGGTGTCGTACAGGAGTTTGTCGCCGACGCGCAGGTCGGCGCCCTCGGCCCACGGGTCGCCCTCGGCGAGCTTCGTCGAGGCCTGGGCGTCGCAGCTGACCGAGCCGTTGACGGACGTCCACTGCGACAGCGGCCACTGGGCGGCGAAGTTGGTGTAGTACGGCACCGCGTCCGTCTTGGACTTGATCGCCTTGAGGCCGGTCAGGAACTCGGCCGGGGTGGTGGGCCATTCGGTGACGCCGGCCTCCTGCCAGACCTTCTTGTTGTAGAGGAAGCCGGGGATCACGCCGATCGGGCTCTGGCCGTAGACCTTGCCGCCGACGGTGGTGTAGTCGGTGAACAGGTACTTCTTGCTGCGTTCCGCCTCGGTGCCGAGCGAGGCGAAGAACCTCGGGTAGTCGTCCTTCTTGATGACCGCGGGGATCATCAGCACATCGCCGTAGTTCTCCGTGTTCATACGGATCTTGACTTCGGTCTCGTAGTTCGTGAGGGCCTCGAACTCGACCTTGACCTTCGGATACGTCTTGTTGAACTCGGCGGCGTACTTCTTCATCGTGCCGTCGGTGACGAGATCGGTGCGCTGGGTGAGGACCTTGATGGTTCCGGTGACCTTCGACGGGTCGTCGGGCGCCTTGGCGTCGGCGCCCTTCGAGGTGCCTCCGGTACCCGTGCAGCCGGGGACCAGCAGGGCGGCTCCCGCGACCATGGCGAGGATGTGACGGCGGTTCATGTGCATCAGCTCCGTTCTAGGGACGTTCCAGGGACGGAAGAGCACGTGCGGGTTGGTGGGTTGGCTGATTCGGCACTCTGTCAGCGCTTTCTTAACCGGTAAAGTCTCTATTTCGCCAAGGCTGCGACGATGTGAACGCCTGCTCGACTGAAACGGTTTAGGAGTGCGGATGCTGGAGGCCACACCGCTCACCGAGGGCTGGACCCTGAAGCACGAGGGGAATGCCCTCCCGGCCTCGGTGCCGGGCTGTGTGCACACCGATCTGCTGGCCGCCGGGGTGATCCCGGATCCCCTGCTCGGGCTGGGCGAGACCGAGGTCGCGTGGGTGGGGCGGCGGGAGTGGACGTACGAGACGGAGCTCGCGGCGACGAACGGGCACGAGCAGACCGACCTCGTCTTCGACGGCCTGGACACCGCCGCCGAGATCCTGCTCGACGGCCGCCTCCTCGGCCGGACACGGAACATGCACCGCTCGTACCGCTTCGACGTGACCGGGCTCGGCGGCCGGCTGTCGGTGCGGTTCGTCTCCGCGTACGCCGAGGCGGAGGCGGTGCGCGGGAAGCTGGGCGAGCGGCCCGCCGCCTACGCCGAGCCCTACCAGTACCTCCGCAAGATGGCCTGCTCCTTCGGCTGGGACTGGGGTCCGACCCTGGTGACGGCCGGGATCTGGCGGCCGGTCCGGCTGGAGCGGTGGTCGACGGCCAGAGTCGCGCGCGTGCGGCCCCTGGTGACCGTCGAGGACGGCCTGGGACGGGTCGAGTTGCGGGTGGACGTCGAGCGGTCCCGGGTCGAGGCCGAGCTCTGGGTGGAGGCGACGGTCGGCGGGGTGCGGGCGCGCGCCAGGATCGACGGGACGGAGGGAGTCGTACGGCTGGAGGTGCCCGACGTGCGGTTGTGGTGGCCGCACGGGTACGGCGAACAGCACCTGTACGACATCGAGTTGGCGCTCGTGCACGAGGACCGCACGCTGGACGCGTGGCGGCGCCGGATCGGCTTCCGGACCGTCGAGCTGGACCGGCGGCCCGACGCGCACGGCACCGGGTTCACCTTCGTGGTCAACGGCGAGCGGCTCTTCGCGCGGGGCGTGAACTGGATCCCGGACGACGTGTTCCCGTCCCGGATCGGCCGGGACCGGTACCGGGAGCGGCTGCGGCAGGCGGCCGACGCCGGCGTGGACCTCGTGCGGGTGTGGGGCGGCGGGATCTACGAGAGCGAGGACTTCTACGACGCCTGCGACGAGTTCGGACTGCTCGTCTGGCAGGACTTCCCCTTCGCGTGCGCGGCCTACCCGGAGGAGCAGCCGCTGCGGGGTGAGGTCGAGGCGGAGGCGCGCGAGAACGTCGTACGGCTGATGCCGCATCCCTCGCTGGTGCTGTGGAACGGCAACAACGAGAACCTGTGGGGGTTCCGGGACTGGGGCTGGGAGGAACGGCTGGCCGGGGGCTCCTGGGGCGAGGGGTACTACCTGGGCGTACTTCCGCGTGTGGTGGCCGAGTTGGACCCGACGCGGCCGTACACGGCGGGCAGCCCGTGGTCCGGGTCGTGGGAGCACCATCCGAACGATCCGGCGCACGGCACCCACCACTCGTGGGACGTGTGGAACCGGGAGGACTACGCCGACTACCGCCTCCATGTGCCGCGCTTCGTCGCGGAGTTCGGCTGGCAGGCACCGCCCGCCCACGCCACGCTGCGGCGGGCGCTGCCGGGCGAGGAACTGGCGTCCGACTCCCCCGGCATGCTGCACCACCAGAAGGCGGACGACGGCAACGGCAAGCTGGAACGGGGCCTGGCACGTCATTTCGCCGTGCCCGAAGGGGACTTCGACCGCTGGCACTACCTCACGCAGGTCAACCAGGCGCGTGCGGTCGCCGCCGGGATCGAGCACTGGCGGTCGCACTGGCCGGTGTGCGCGGGCACGGTGGTCTGGCAGCTCAACGACTGCTGGCCGGTCACCTCGTGGGCGGCGATCGACGGGGACGGGCGCGAGAAGCCGCTGTACCACGAGCTGCGGCGGGTGTACGCGGACCGGCTGCTCACCCTTCAAGTGCGGGAGCCGGGGCTGGTGTCGGCCGCCGTGAACCAGTCGGCCGAGGAGTGGACGGGCACGCTGGTGCTGCGCCGGATGTCCGTCGAGGGTGGCGTGATCGGTTCGGCCCGGGTGGAGTTCGGCGCCGGGCGGCGGTCCGTCGCCGACCTCGGGGTTCCGCGCGAGCTGGAGCCCGTCGGGCCCAAGGAGTTCCTGGTCGCGGACGCGGACGGGCTGCGCGCCGTGTACTTCCCGGTGCCGGATCGCGAAGTGCCGTATCCGCACCCCGAGTTCGAGGTCGCCCTCGTGCCGGGCGGGATCGAGGTGACGGCCCACACCCTCGTACGGGACCTGCTGCTCCAGGCCGACCGGCTGGACCCGGCGGCACGGGCCGACCGGGGGCTGGTCACGTTGCTGCCCGGCGAACGGGTCACCATCGGGGTGCGCGGCTGGCAGACTCCGGATGCCGAGAAGGCGCGTTCAGCCCTGTACTGCATGGAGCCCGGCCGATGACGGCAACGCCGACCCCCCGCGTCACCATCAAGGACGTCGCCGCGCGCGCCGGCGTGTCCAAGGGTGCCGTGTCCCTCGCCTTCAACCACAAGCCGGGGCTGGCGGAGGCGACGCGGGACCGGATCTTCCGGGCCGCGCGGGAGCTGGGGTGGGCGCCGAGTCCGACCGCGCGGACGCTGGCCGGCTCGCGGGTGGACGTGGTGGGGCTGGCGATCTGCCGGCCGGCCCGGCTGCTCGGGATCGAACCCTTCTACATGGAGTTCGTGTCGGGGGTGGAGAGCGTCCTGACCGAACATTCCTGCTCGCTGCTGCTGCGACTCGTCCGCAGTCTGGAGGAGGAGGTCGGGCTGCAGGAGTCCTGGTGGCGCGGGCGGCAGATCGGCGGGTCGATCCTCGTGGACTTCCGCGCGGACGACCCCCGGGTGGCGGCGGTCGAGCGGCTCGGGATGCCGGTGGTCGCGGTCGGGCATCCGTCGCTGACCGGCAGCCTCACCTCGGTGTGGACCGAGGACGCCACCGCCGTGACGGAGGCGGTGCGGTACCTCGCCGCGCTCGGGCACCGGCGGATCGCCCGGGTGGGGGGCGCGGCGGCCCTCGGACACACCTCCATGCGTTCCGCCGCCTTCGACGAGGCGGCCCGCGCCCTGGAGCTGGCCGGGGCCTGGCAGGTGGCCACGGACTACTCCGGGGAGGCGGGGGCCCGGGCGACACGTTCGCTGCTGACGGCGGCGGCCCCGGACCGGCCGACGGCCATCGTGTACGACAACGACATCATGGCGGTGGCGGGACTGTCGGTGGCGGCGGAGATGGGCCTGAGCGTGCCGGACGACGTCTCACTGCTCGCCTGGGACGATTCGCAGCTGTGCCGGATCACGCATCCGCCCCTCTCGGCGATGAGCCACGACGTGCACGGATTCGGGGCGGAGGCGGCGCGGACGCTGTTCGGGGTGATCACGGGAGAGGGTCCGGGGTCGCATCCGGTGCCGACTCCGGTGCTTACGCCGCGGGGGTCCACGGCTCCGCCGAAGGTGTGACGTTCACCGCTTGGGGCGGGGGGACTGGGCAGCCTGGTTACCCACAAGTAGCATGGGTCCTGAGCGCGCGCTCAGCGCATCGCAGCAGTAGAGCCGTCCCGCACCCTGGAGGAGAGCCATCGTGCCTCGTACCGTCAGGGACGTCGTCTTCGTAGACGGCGTCCGTACCCCGTTCGGCAAGGCGGGCCCGAAGGGCATCTACCACGAGACCCGTGCCGACGACCTCGTCGTGAAGGCGATCCGGGAGCTGCTGCGCCGCAACCCCGGTCTCGACCCGAAGAAGATCGACGAGGTCGCCATCGCGGCGACCACGCAGATCGGCGACCAGGGCCTGACGCTGGGCCGCACGGCCGGAATCCTGGCCGGGCTGCCGCAGTCCGTCCCCGGCTACTCGATCGACCGCATGTGCGCCGGTGCGCTGACGGCCGTCACGGCCACCGCGGGCTCCATCGCCTTCGGTGCCTACGACGCCGTCATCGCCGGTGGTGTCGAGCACATGGGCCGCCACCCCATGGGCGAGGGCGTGGACCCGAACCCGCGATTCGTCAGCGAGAAGCTGGTCGACGAGTCCGCCCTGTTCATGGGCATGACCGCCGAGAACCTGCACGACCGCTACCCCACCATCACCAAGCAGCGCGCCGACGAGTACGCGGTGCGTTCGCAGGAGAAGGCCGCCAAGGCGTACGCCAACGGCAAGATCCAGCAGGACCTGGTGCCGGTCTCGGTGCGCCGCACCAACGCGGAGGCCGGTGAGACGGGCTGGGGCCTGGTCACCGCCGACGAGCCGATGCGCCCGGGGACCACCCTGGAGAACCTCTCCGGTCTGAAGACCCCGTTCCGTGTGCACGGCCGGGTCACCGCCGGCAACGCGGCCGGTCTGAACGACGGCGCCACCGCGTCGATCATCGCCAGCGAGGACTTCGCCCGCGAGCACGACCTGCCGGTGAAGATGCGCCTGGTCTCGTACGCCTTCGCGGGCGTCGAGCCGGAGGTCATGGGCTACGGCCCGATCCCGGCCACCGAGAAGGCCCTCGCCAAGGCGGGCCTGTCGATCGAGGACATCAACCTCTTCGAGATCAACGAGGCCTTCGCGGTCCAGGTGCTCGCCTTCCTGGAGCACTACGGAATCGCCGACGACGACGCGCGCGTCAACCAGTACGGCGGCGCGATCGCCTACGGTCACCCGCTGGCCTCCTCCGGCGTCCGTCTGATGACGCAGCTGGCCCGCCAGTTCGAGGAGCAGCCGGAGGTCCGCTACGGCCTCACCACCATGTGCGTCGGCTTCGGCATGGGCGCCACGGTGATCTGGGAGAACCCGCACCACAAGGACGCCGGAGGCGACAAGTGAGCACCACTGAACTCCTCAAGGGAGCGGCCGAGCTGTTCCCCGACGAGGTCGTGACGTCCGCGCACGTACGCCACCTCGACCTGCCCTTCGGTGCGGGCCGGTTCGCCCTCGTCACCCTCGACAACGGCTTCGACCACACCAAGCCGACCACCTTCGGCCCGCAGTCCCTCGCGAACCTGAACACCGCGATCGACCAGGTCGAGAAGGAGGCCGCGGCCGGCGAGATCGTCGGCATCGGCATCACCGGCAAGCCGTTCATCTTCGCGGTCGGCGCCGACCTCAAGGGCGTCGAACTCCTCAAGGAGCACAAGGACGCGCTCGCGATCGGCAAGGGCGGCCACGAGGTCTTCAAGCGGCTGTCCGGTCTCGCGGTCCCGACCTTCGCGTACTACAACGGCGCGGCCATGGGCGGCGGCGTCGAGGTCGGCCTGCACTGCAAGTACCGCACGGTGTCGAAGGCGATCGCGGCCTTCTCGCTCCCCGAGGTCTTCCTCGGTCTGGTACCCGGCTGGGGCGGCTGCACGATCCTGCCGAACCTGATCGGTGCCGACAAGGCCGTCTCGGTGATCATCGAGAACTCGCTCAACCAGAACAAGCAGCTCAAGGGGCAGCAGGTCTACGAGCTCGGGATCGCCGACGCGATCTTCGAGGGCGCGGACTTCCTGGAGCAGTCGCTGCTGTGGACGGCCGCCGTCCTCAAGGGCGAGATCGTCATCGAGCGCCCGGTGATCGACCGCGGCGAGGCCTGGGACCAGGCCGTCGCCAAGGGCCGCTTCATCGCGGACGGCAAGGTGCACGGTGCCGCTCCGGCCGCCTACCGCGCCCTCGACATCATCGCCGCCGCCAAGAACGGCGACCTCCAGCAGGGCTACGACGCCGAGGACGAGGCCCTCGCCGACCTGATCATGGGCGGCGAACTGCGCTCCGGCATCTACGCGTTCAACCTGGTCCAGAAGCGCGCCAAGCGCCCGGCCGGCGCGCCGGACAAGTCGCTGGCCCGCCCGGTCACCAAGGTCGGTGTCGTCGGCGCCGGTCTGATGGCCTCGCAGCTCGCCCTGCTGTTCCTGCGCCGCCTGGAGGTGCCGGTCGTGCTGACCGACATCGACCAGGAGCGCGTCGACAAGGGTGTGGGCTACGTCCACGCCGAGATCGACAAGCTGCTCGGCAAGGGCCGTATCAACCAGGACAAGGCCAACCGCCTCAAGGCGCTGGTCTCCGGTGTGCTGGACAAGGCCGAGGGCTTCTCCGACGCGGACTTCATCATCGAGGCCGTGTTCGAGGAGATCGGTGTCAAGCAGCAGGTGTTCGCGGAGGTCGAGGCGGTCGCCCCGGCGCACGCGATCCTCGCCACCAACACCTCCTCGCTGTCGGTCACCGAGATGGCGTCGAAGCTGAAGAACCCCGAGCGGGTCGTCGGCTTCCACTTCTTCAACCCGGTCGCGATCCTCCCGCTGCTGGAGATCGTCCGCGGCGAGCAGACCGACGACGCCTCCCTCGCCACGGCGTTCGGTGTCGCCAAGAAGCTGAAGAAGACGGCGGTTCTGGTGAAGGACGCCCCGGCGTTCGTCGTGAACCGCATCCTCACCCGCTTCATGGGCGAGATCCAGAACGTCATCGACGAGGGCACGCCGGTCGAGGTCGCCGAGAAGGCCGTCGAGCCGCTCGGGCTGCCGATGTCCCCGCTGGTGCTCCTGGAGCTGGTCGGTCCCGCGATCGGTCTGCACGTCTCCGAGACCCTCAACCGGGCCTTCCCGGACCGCTTCACGGTCTCCCCGAACCTCGCGGCCGTGGTCAAGGCGGGCAAGCGCGGCTTCTACGTCTACTCCGCAGAGAACGGGTTCAAGCCGGAGCTGGACCCCGAGGTCGCCGCGCTGCTCAAGCAGGGCGACACCGTGCTGACCGAGGGGCAGGTCCGTGACCGCGTCCTGGACGCGGTGGCGCAGGAGATCGGGCTCATGCTCGACGAGGGCGTCGTCGCCGAGGCCCAGGACATCGACCTCTGCCTGATCACCGGCGCCGGCTGGCCCTTCCACCTGGGCGGCATCACGCCGTACCTGGACCGTGAGGGCGTCTCCGAGCGAGTGAACGGGAAGCCGTTCCTGGCTCCGGGCGTGGCGAGCGTCCCGGCGTAACGCGTTACCCCTGAGGGGGGTGGGGTGCACGGTAACGATCCGTGCGCTCCGCCCCCCTTTCACATGCCTCTGCAGATAGGATCCTCACACAATCCGACCACTTGTTTACATTGCACGGACGGTTCTGACCCACGAGCCGATCGGTGTAGCGCGAAGGAGCCTTCCGTGGCGTCAACCCGCCGCCGTACCCCCCGACGTCGGGTTTGGCCCAAGATCAAGCTGCTCCTCCTGGTGTGTGTGGTCGCCGCCGGTGCCACGGCGCTGTATCCCGTCTGGAAGGCCGCGAACCCCGAGCCGCCGGAGCTCGTCCTCCGGTACCGGACCGAGACGCCGGCCACCGCGGCGGCGGCCGAGCCGTCCCTCGAGATCCTCAACGAGTCGAAGAAGCCGCTGCCGCTGAGCGATGTGACGCTCCGGTACTACTTCACCGCGGACACGAACTCCTCGTACGCCTACAACTGCGTCCAGGCCGCCGTCGGCTGCTCGAACATCGCCGGAACGGTGACGAAGCTCGACAAGTCCGCCGAGAAGGCCGACCACTACCTGGAACTGCGGTTCACCGAGGACGCGGGCACCCTGGAGCCGGGCGCCAACAGCAAGGGCATCGACGTCCAGCTGTACCGCACCGACCACGAGAAGCTGACGCAGTCCAACGACCGCTCCTTCGACGCCGAGAAGACGACCTACAAGGAGTCGAAGACGGTCACCGCGTACAAGCGGGGCGTCCTCGCCTGGGGTGACGAGCCGAACGGCGGCGACGACAAGCAGGCCTCGGCGAAGGCGTCCGCAGCGCCCGCTCCGGTGCCGGCCGCCCCCGCGGGCGTGCTGTTCGACAACTTCCACTACGTCGGCGCCAAGGACCCCGCGCTGTTCAAGCACGGCTGGCTGGTGCGCTCCAGCAAGGGCGGCCCGGGCATCGACGACACCTGGACGACCGACGGGGTCACCTTCCCCGCCGGAAAGGACGCCCTCGGCGACGGCCAGGTGCTCAACCTGCGCGCCGCCACCGACGGCACCAAGTCCGGCACCGAGCAGGCGAGCCTCGGCACCGCGAGCCGCGAGTTCCGCGAGGGCACCTACGCCGCCCGGATCCACTTCTCCGACGATCCCACCGACGGCGAGGGCGGCGACCACGTCAACCAGACCTTCTACACCATCGGCGGCAGCGGGAAGACGTACAGCGAGCTCGACAACGAGTACCTGCCCAACGGCGGTTGGGGCCGGCTCGGCCCCAAGCTCGACACCGTCAGCTGGTACGACCACGAGAAGAACGACCGCGTCTACAACACGACGAACAAGAGCCTGGCCGGCTGGCACACCATGATGATCACGGTCAAGGGCGACGTGGTGACCTACCGCATGGACGGCAAGAAGCTCTTCAGCAGCACCGGCAAGTACGCCCCGCGCGCGGGCATGTCCATCAACTTCAACCACTGGTTCGTCGACCTGCCGTTCAAGGGTGACCGCGCCTGGGACATGCAGGTGGACTGGCTGTACTACAACGCCAAGGACGTCCTGTCCGTCAAGGACGTCGATGCCGCCGTCAAGGAATACAGCGACAACGGCATGAACTACTTCGACACCGTCCAGGAGACTCGTTGAGGAAAGAGCAACCCCGTGTCTGGTCCCGTCCGCTGAGCCGGCGCTCCGCGCTGCTCATGGGCGGCACGGGAGGCGTCGCGATGGCAGGCACCGGTGCGTGGGTGGGCAGGGTGGCGGCCCAGCCGGCGGCCGCCCCTGTCGAGGCAGCCATCGGCGGCCTCACCACGCCCCCGTCCTACGCCCCGTCGGGGCGCCGGCCCAAGTACCGCCGGGCCACCTGGTCCCAGCAGTTCCAGGCCGGACACGGCTGGACTCCGGGAGGCACGGGCACCGCGTCGGCCGAGGCGAACGACACGACCGCCTTCGTGCGCGGGACACAGTCGGTGCGGGTCACCACCAACGGCACCGGCAAGCAGTCCTACGTCCGCAAGACCGGTATGACCGCGCAGAACCTGACCGGCAAGATGATCAGGCTCGTCCTGCGGGTCGAGGACGTGACCAACCTGTCCAAGCTGGTCTTCTACCTGGGCAGCGGCTCCCTCGCGAACCACTTCTCCTGGACCCTGCACGCCCATTCGACGACGGCGGCCAACTACGTCCAGTCCGGGGAGTGGGTGACGGTCCACCTGCAGTGGGCCGACGTCACCAGTGCGGCCGGAACGTACTCCATCTCCGCCTCCGGCACACCGTCCACCAAGACCGGCTTCACCGACATGTCGTTCGCCGTGTACGACAACGCGGGCGGGCCGGTGACCTACCGGCTGCAGGCCGTCGAGCTGATACCGGACACCGTCTCGGTCTTCCCGAAGGGCGTCGTCTCGATCACCTTCGACGACTCCCACAAGTCGATCCACGACCTGGCCCGGCCGGTGATGGACCAGTTCGGCTACTCGGGCACGGTCTACAACATCGCCGACGCCATCGGCACGGGCAGCTTCCTGACGATCGACCAGATGCGCTCGATGCAGAACTTCTCGGGCTGGGAGATGGCAGGCCACTCCTATGCGAACGCCACCCACACCGCCAGCTATCCCAAGCTGACCGCGGAACAGGCGGACGACGACTTCCGCAAGCTGCGCGAGTGGATGGTGGGCAACGGCTTCACCAGCGAGCATTTCGCCTACCCGCACGGGGCGTTCCAGAAGACGACGGACGGCGTTCCGGTGGACCAGATCGCCAGCCGGCACTTCACCACGGCCCGGTCGATCATCTCCGAGACGATCGAGTCCTTCGCCCCGGCGATGCCGTACCGCCTCAAGGCGCTGACCGGCATCAACGACGGTACGGGCATCGGTGGTACGGCGCTCACGAAGGTGACGGGCGCGGGAGGCCGGCTCGACCGCTGTGCCAACAGCAGTGACTGGCTCATCCTGTGCCTGCACAAGGTCGTCGAGGGCGCTCCGGCGACCAGCACGGAGATCGGCAAGGCCGGTCTCACCGCGCTGATGCAGGCGATCGACGACCGAGGCATCCCGGTACTCACGGTCGAGGAGGCGATGGCCTCCTACACATGAGGCACGCCGACGAGTGAACAAGAAGGAGGGGCGGCCATGTGGCCGCCCCTCCTTCTGCTCGCGTGCGTGGGGCCTACCAGCCCTGCCCGTTCCCCTGGCCGTTGCCCTGCTGCCAGGAGGGGTCCGCATAGCCGCTCTGGTGCTGGTGGGGGTCGTAGCCCTGCTGCTGGTACGGATCCTGGTGCCCGCCCTGCCACTGCTGCTGTCCGGCCGGTGCCGGCGTCCCCCAGGTGACGGCCTGCTGGGGCACGTGCGCGTGCTGCTCGTCGTAGCCGGGCAGCGGCTGCGGCTGGGTGGGGATGGGGCCGGACGGGCGGGGCCGGGTGCGCAGCGCCACGCCTTCGAGACGCATCAGCTGGAGCGTCTCGGTGACCTTCTTGTCGGAGTACGGATCCTCTTCCTCGAAGATCTCCGTCACGTCGGCCTCGTGGTCGCCGGCCACGGACACCTCGACGCCGCCCTGGCGGGTGCCCCAACTGCCCTTGTGCAGCGTGAACAGGGCGTAGAACCTGAGCGGGGTCAGCAGGGTCAGCTGGATCACGCCGTAGATCGGCGCGAGCAGGAACATGCCGAACCGCTTGATGAAGCCCATGCCACGGCGCGGGAAGTCGAGGTACCGCACGTTGCGGAGGTACCCCATGAGGACCATGAAGATCAGGTAGTCGCCGATGTGGTTGACGAACTGGTCGGGCTTGATGATCGGCAGGATGACCATCGAGTAGAACATCGCCGAGCCGAAGACCAGCCACAGCGCCAGTTCCATGCAGGTCAGCCAGAAGGCGGGCCGGTACTTCTTCTGGTGCCGGAAGGCCCACAGGGACTCGCGGAAGAAGGACTTGTTCCAGCGGACCTGCTGGCGCAGGAAGTGCGGCAGCTTCTCGGGGACGGCCGTGTAGCCGACGGCGGTCTCCTGGAAGACGACCTGGCCTTCCATCAGGCAGTAGTTGGTCATGCGGCGGTCGTCGCCGAAGACGGCCGGCTTGCCCAGGAACTGCTGGTTGAGGAAGTCCGGCAGGTACTTGCGCACCAGCGTGCCGCGGTACGCGGACAGCGCGCCGCAGCAGCACAGGACCGACTTCAGACGCGAGTACGCGGCCCGCTCGAAGAGGAACGAGTTGCCGTAGCGCAGGTCCTGCAGGCGCGTGAAGATGTTGCTGTCGTGATTGAGCGCCAGGACCATGCCGGTGGAGGCCATGATCTTCTCGTCGGCCAGCGGCAGCAGCAGTTCACGGACGGTGTCCCTGGACAGGACGGTGTCCGAGTCGACGCACAGGAAGATGTCGGAGTACGGGGCGGCCTCGAAGCCGAGCGCCAGGGCCTCGCGCTTGCCCTTGTTCTCGGGCTGCACGCTGACCGTGTACTTGACGCCCCTGGCCTCGAACTCCCGGCGGATCTTCTTCGCCGTCCTGATGCCGGAGTCGTTGGCGCTGGCGTCGTCGATGATGTGGATCTCGTTGGGCAGGCGGCTCTGCGCGAGGAGGCTGCGCATGCCCTGCTCGAACATCACCGGGTCCTCGTTGTAGATCGGGATGACCGCGGTGACCCAGGCGTTCTCCAGGTACTCCAGCTCCTCCCGCCCGGCCTTGGCCGGACGGTAGAAGAGGGCGCCGAACATCTTCAGGGCCAGCAGACCCATGGCACCCATCGAGTACAGGTGCAGGGAGCCGGCGTCGAGCCTCGTCGCGATCAGCGCGGCGAGGGCCAGGAAGACGAAGTACGAGACCTTCAGGTGCCGGCGTTTGCGGTGGCCCCGGTGGCCGTCCGAGTCGACGGCTCCGGCTATGTACGTGTCTTCGGAAGTCACAGCTTGACCACCCGCGGGTGGTCGGCGGACTTGCCCCGGGTGTCGAAGAGCGCGCGGGCGCGGTCGGCGAGCTCACCCAGGTCGATCTCGCGGTGCGGCTGGAGCAGGATGGTGAGGTCGGCGGACTCGGCCGCGGCGAGGTAGTCGTCCGCCCGCTCGACGCTCGCGCCGCCGACCTTCCAGTCCTCGACGCGCGGGTCGAAGTAGACGAGTTCGGCACCGCGCGTCAGGAGGTTCTCCGCGACGGCCAGCGCCGGGCTCTCGCGCTGGTCGGAGATGTCCGGCTTGTACGTCACGCCGAGGAGCAGGACGCGGGAGCCGCGGACCGCCTTGCCCTGGTCGTTGAGCATGTCGGCCGCGCGGTTGACGACGTGCACGGGCATGCGCTGGTTGATCTCCTGCGCCAGCTCCACGAAGCGGAACGGGATGCCGAGCGAACGCACCTTGTACGACAGGTAGTTGGGGTCGATCGGGATGCAGTGACCGCCGACGCCCGGGCCCGGGTAGAAGGGCGCGAAGCCGAACGGCTTGGTGGAGGCGCAGCGGATCGCGTCCCAGAGGTCGACGCCGATCTCACGGCAGAACATCGACATCTCGTTGACGAGGGCGATGTTGACGTGCCGGTAGGTGTTCTCCAGGAGCTTGGCCATCTCGGCCTCGCGGGTGCCCTTGGCCTCGACGACGCGGTTCACGAAACGCTCGTAGAGGGCGCGGGCGGCCTTGGTGCAGTCCGCGGTGATGCCGCCGACCACCTTGGGCGTGTTCTCCAGGCCGAAGGTGGGGTTGCCCGGGTCGATGCGCTCCGGGGAGAAGGCGAGGTGGAAGTCCGTGCCGACGCGCAGTCCACCGGCCTCCAGGCGCGGGCGGACGACCTCGTCGGTGGTGCCGGGGTACGTCGTCGACTCCAGCACCACGAGCGTGCCGGGTCGCAGGTGCGCGGCGATGTCGTCCACGGCGGCGTGCACCGCGCCGAGGTCGGGGGCGCCGTGGTCGGTGAGCGGGGTCGGGACACAGACGACGACCGCGGCGGCGTCGGCGATGACCTCGGCCCGGTCGACCGCCTCGAAGCCCTGGTCGAGCATGGCGCCGACCTCTGCGTCGGTGATGTCGTCCACGTGTGAACGGCCGGCGTTCAGTCCGTCGACGACCCGTCGGCTGCGGTCGAGACCCACCACCTTCAAGCCCGCGCCGGCGGCGGAACGGGCCAGCGGCAGCCCCACGTAACCGAGTCCGACAACGACAAGATCCACCGTGGAGGATCTGCTCACGACAACATTCCCAACCCCGTTTTACCGGCCGCTCGGGCCGGGTGCCGGTGCTACGTCGGTCTCCCGAAAAATTCGAACAAACGCAGGGAGGCTAGCAAGCATTTTCACTTCTTCACCACAGCTTCTTAAAGTGCCCCTCGTCACGCGCGCATCCATACAACCCTCTGTGTGTTTCATGTGTCTCTGGTCCCTGATTGTGTCAAGCGTCATGGGCCAAGGGCCGTCGGACCTGTGGTCAGACCTGCCGCCAGGCCTCCAGCGCGAGGCCCGGCTCGTCCTTGCGGCGGGTGAGAAGCAGCTGGCCGCTCGCCGGGGAGAGCGTGGCCGCGACGACCCGGTCGTCCTCGTCGACGGCCAGCGACACCTCGGCGTCCGCGGGGAGTTGGGGCCCGGACTCGGTCCACCAGGCGCCCGCCGACTCCTGTTCGGTGGGATACGCGGCGAAGGCCACCCGGCCGCTCGCGGAGCGCTGGGCGAGCAAAGTGCAGTCGTGGCCGTCGAGTTGACAGCGGACGGCGGAGACCGGGCCGGGGCCGGCGGAGGCGAGGAGCGTGACCGGCTTGGCGCCGGGGCGCCAGGCGCACAGGTCGCCGGAGGTGTCGGCGAAGAAGAGGGTGGTGCTCTCCGGGGAGGTGGCGAGGGCGCGCAGGGTGCCCTGACGGACCGGGACCTCGATCGCCTCCTCCAGGACCGGCTGGGCGCCGGGCTGCTCCTGACGCCAGTGCAGGATGCCGCCGGGGGCCGCCGCGTACAGCTCGACGCGTCCGGACTCCCCCGTCACGGCCGCCAACTCCTCTTGTACGTCACTCCCCTTGAGGTCGCGCCAGGGGTCCCAGCCGCCCTTCTCCTTCTGGACGGCCAGGCTCACGCCGCCGCTCTTGTTCCGTACGAAGACGTGGGCGCGGCCCTGGGCGTCGACCGCGACGGCGGGCGTGCCGGTGCGGGCGCCCTTCTTGTCGGGGTGCCCGATCGGCATCCAGTCGAGGGCGGCGAGGCGGGGCCGGAAGTGCGTGGAGTGCACCAGGCCGGACTCACCGGACGCGGTGGGCCGCCAGGAGACCAGGTGGGCGTATCCGTCGGTGCCCTGGCCGATCGCGAGCACGGGGTGCAGCTTCTGGTCGCCGCCCACCTTGCGGGCGGGTTCCCACGGGCCGCCGGGCCCGCGCTCCGCCCGGCACCGGACGACGTCACCCGCGGGCAGATACACACTGAGCCGGCCGTCGCGGCCGCGTATGAGCCAGTCGCCGTTCACCGGTTCACTCTAAGCGGAGGGCTTCACACAACGTGTCCGGGGCCCGGGCTTGGGCGCGGGGGGGCGGGGCGTGGGGGCGGGGCGCGGGGCACGGGGCACGGGCCGCCGAGCACCGGGCACCTGGCACCGGGCACAGGCCGCGGGACACGGGGCAGGGGCCGGGCCGCGGAACACGGGACACAGGCCGGGCCGCGGGACACGGGGGCACAGGGCAGGGGCCGGGCCGCGGGACACGGGGGCACAGGGCAGGGGCCGGGCCGCGGGACACGGGGGCACAGGGCAGGGGCCACAGGCCACGGGGCAGGGGCCGGGCCACGGAACAGTGGACACAGGCCACAGGCCACAGGCCACAGGCCACGGGACAGGGGCCGGGCCACGGAACACAGGCCACAGGCGACGGGACACCGGCCGGGCCACGGAACACAGGCCACACGCCAGGGCTTGTCGAGGGCGCGGCTGGATGAGGAAGAGGGTGCTGGCGGGGTGCGGCCGCGAAGTGGCGCATAAGCAGCCGTCCGGCGGCAGGTGCCGCGCCCGGGGAGGATCACCCAGGGCCGCAGGCAGGTGCCACACCCGGGAAAGGTCACGCAGGGCCGCGAAGAGGCCGCCGCCTGCCCTGCCGCGGACTCAGCTCGAGGCGGCAACCAGGACCTGCTCCCCCGTGGCGGTCGGACCCGACGCAGACGAGGACCCGCCGGCCGCGCGGGCGGCTGGGAGCCAGGGTGGGAAGGAAACGTGGGTGCACAGCGGCCCTCAGGGGCCCGCCAGGCGCACGGGAGCGGTGCGGCGGAGGCGGGGACCGCTGCCGACTCCGGGGGCCGCGTGCGGCTCACGACGGGGCCATTGCCGCCGTCGGGAGACCTCGCCGCGCCGAGCAGCGTCGCCGAGCCTGCGGTCGGTGTCCGGGGCGGTCTCCTCGGCGTCGACCCGCGCTGATCAGGCAGGCTGGTCCACAGCAGCAGGCACGTACGAGGACAGGAAGTTGACGTCATGACCGACACCCGCACCGTGAGCGTCCTGGGCACCGGGATCATGGGGGCCGCGATGGCCCGCAACCTCGCCCGCGCCGGGCACACCGTCCGGGCCTGGAACCGCACCCGCGACAAGGCCGACCCCCTCGCCGCCGACGGCGCGTTCGTGGCCGGCACGCCCGCCGAGGCCGTACGGGGCGCCGACGTGGTCCTGACGATGCTGTACGACGGTCCCGCCGCCCTGTACGTGATGCGCGAGGCGGCGCCGGGGCTGCGTCCCGGCGTCGCCTGGGTGCAGTCGACGACCGCGGGCATCGAGGCGGTCGGCGAGCTGGCCGGCTTCGCCCGCGAGCACCAGCTCCGTTTCTTCGACGCGCCGGTGCTGGGCACGCGTCAGCCGGCGGAGGCCGGACAACTGACCGTGCTGGCCGCCGGACCGGTCGAGGGCCGGGCCGCGGTGGCGCCGGTCTTCGACGCGGTCGGCGCGCGGACCGTGTGGACCGGCGAGGACGGCGCGGCCGGCTCCGCCACGCGGCTGAAGCTGGTCGCCAACAGCTGGGTCATCGCCGCCACCGCGGCGACCGGCGAGGTACTGGCCCTCTCCCAGGCCCTCGGCGTCGACCCGCAGAGCTTCTTCGACCTCATCGCGGGCGGCCCGCTCGACATGGGCTACCTGCACGCCAAGGCCGCGCTCGTCCTCGACGACCGGCTGACCCCGCCCCAGTTCGGGGTGGCCACCGCCGCCAAGGACGCCCGTCTCATCGTCGAGGCGGGCGAGCGCAACGGCGTACGGCTGGACGTGGCGGTCGCGAGCGCGGAGCGGCTGGAACGGGCCGCCGCGCAGGGGCACGCCGACGAGGACATGGTGGCGGCGTACTTCGCGAGCTTCGACGAGAAGCGGGAGGACTGAACCGGAGCCCTGCTCCCCCCTCGGCCGTGGGACCCTGGCCGGTATGGACGAGAACGCCCCGCTGCTCGTGATCGTGGACGCCGCGAACGTCGTCGGGTCGGTGCCCGACGGGTGGTGGCGGGACCGGCGGGGGGCCGCGGAGCGGCTGCGGGACCGGCTGGCGGCCGACGGGGTGCCGGGGCGTTCCGAGGCGGTGGAGATGGTCCTCGTCGTCGAGGGCGCGGCCCGGGGTGTGGAGTCGGTGCCGGGGGTGCGGGTCGAGGCCGCGCCGGGGAGCGGGGACGACCTCATCGTGGACCTGGTGGACCGGGCGGGTGACCGTCCGGTCCTGGTCGTCACGGCGGATCGCGAACTGCGCCGCCGGGTCGGGGAGTCGGGGGCCGAGGTGGCGGGCCCACGGACCGTCAGGCCGACCTGACGGCCGACGTGCCCGACGGTCCAGCGGGTCCAGCGGGTCCAGCCGGTCCAGCCGGTCCAGCCGGTCCAGCCGGTCCAGCCGGTCCAGCCGGTCCAGCGGGTCCAGCGGGTCCAGCGGGAAGGGTCTACCCCTCGGTCCCGTTCGGGGGCTTCGGGGCCTGGCCGGCCGGGCTCTCCTCGCGTAGTCCGAGACGGCTGTGCGAGCGGCCGTAGAGGAAGTACACGACGAAGCCGATCGCCATCCAGAGGGCGAACCGCAGCCAGGTCTCGGCGGGCAGGTTGAGCATCAGCCACAGCGAGGCGCACACCGACAGGATCGGGATGAACGGCACCCACGGGGTGCGGAAGGCCCGGTGCAGGTCGGGGCGGGACTTGCGGAGGATGATCACGCCGATCGCGACGACCACGAAGGCGAACAGCGTGCCGATGTTCACCAGCTCGGCGAGTTCGCTGAGGGGGGTGAAGCCCGCGAGGATCGCGATGAGCACACCCAGCAGGATCGTCGGCCGGTGCGGGGTCTTGAACCGCGGGTGGACCTGCGAGAAGAAGCGGGGCAGCAGTCCATCGCGGCTCATCGCGAAGAAGACGCGGGTCTGGCCCAGCAGCAGGATCATGCAGACGGTCGTGAGGCCGACGGCGGCGCCGAAGCTGATGAACCCCGCGAACCAGGGGTGTCCGGTGGCCTTGAAGGCGTCGGCGAGCGGGGCGGTCACGGACAGCTTGGTGTAGTGCTGCATGCCGGTCACCACGATCGACACCAGGACGTACAGCGTGGTGCAGATGATGAGGGAGCCGATGATGCCGCGGGGCATGTCCCGCTGCGGGTTCTTGGTCTCCTCGGCGGCCGTGGCCACGACGTCGAAGCCGATGAAGGCGAAGAAGACGACCGAGGCGGCGGTGAAGATGCCCATCACACCGAAGTTGGAGGGCGCCCAGCCGAACATCAGCTGGATGAGCGGGGACTGGAGACTGTCGCCCGCCGGCACCTCCTGCGCCTTCGGGACGAACGGGTCGTAGTTGCCGCTCTTGACGAAGAAGGCGCCGGCGACGATCACCGTCAGGACGACCGTCACCTTGATGGCGACGACCAGCGAGGTGACGCGCGCGGAGAGCTTGGTGCCGAGCACGAGGATGCCGGTGAGCACCAGGACGAGCGCGGCGGCGAGGATGTCGAAGCCGAATCCGTCGGCGCCGTCCCTGACGCCGAGCGCCTCGGGCAGGTGCCAGCCGGCGTTGTCCAGCAGCGAGGCGACGTAGCCGGACCAGCCGACGGCGACCACCGCGGTGCCGAGCGCGAACTCCAGGACCAGGTCCCAGCCGATGATCCAGGCGGGCAGTTCGCCGAGTGAGGCGTAGGAGAAGGTGTACGCCGAGCCGGCCACCGGGACCGTCGAGGCGAACTCGGCGTAGCAGAGCGCGGCGAGCGCGCAGACGACCCCGGCCACCGCGAAGGCCAGGGCGACGGCGGGACCGGCGTTGTTCTTGGCGACGGTGCCGGTCAGGACGAAGATGCCGGTGCCGATGATGACGCCGACGCCGAAGACGGTCAGGTCCAGCGCGGACAAGGACTTCTTGAGCGCGTGCTCTGGTTCCTCGGTATCGAGGATGGACTGCTCGACCTTCTTCGTCCGGAAGAGGGTGCTGCTCACGGGGTACCTCCCACGCTTGTCGTCCTCGACATGATCGAGAGGGGGCGTACTGCGTATGCCCCGGCGCGGGCGGATTCACGCCAATGGGCCGGTTCCACCACCCTTCGCGGTGGCGGAACCGGCCCATCCGGCCTACCTGCTGCGGCTAGTCGCGCGCGGGTTCCACCGCGTCGACCTCGGCCGCCGTGCCGCCGTACCGGCCGTCCAGCTTGGACACGAGGCCGGTGACCTGGCGGGCGATGTCGGGGGCGGTGAGTCCGATCTCCGCCATCACCTCGGCGCGGGAGGCGTGGTCGAGGAAGCGCGGCGGGATGCCGAAGTCGCGCAGCGGGACGTCGACTCCGGCGTCGCGCAGGGCCTGCGCGATCGTGGAACCGACGCCGCCGACGCGGGAGTTGTCCTCGACGGTGACGACCACGCGGTGCCGCTCGGCGAGCGGGGCCATGGCCTCGTCTACGGGCTTGACCCAGCGCGGGTCGACGACGGTGGTGGAGATGCCCTGCTTGTCGAGGAGGTTCGCGATCTCCAGGCACATGGGCGCCAGGGCGCCCACGGAGACGAGGAGCACGTCCGGGGTGTCGGTGCCGGGCTCGCGCAGCACGTCCATGCCTCCGACCCGCCCCACGGCGGGTACGGCGGGGCCGACGGCGCCCTTGGAGAAGCGGACCACGGTCGGCGCGTCGTCGACGGCGACGGCCTCGCGCAGCTGGGCGCGGACCTGGTCGGCGTCGCGCGGGGCGGCGAGCCTGAGGCCGGGCACGACCTGAAGGATCGACATGTCCCACATGCCGTTGTGGGAGGCGCCGTCGGTGCCGGTGACGCCGGCCCGGTCCAGGACGAAGGTCACACCGCACTTGTGGAGGGCGACGTCCATGAGGACCTGGTCGAAGGCACGGTTGAGGAAGGTGGCGTACACCGCGAACACCGGATGCACACCACCCGTGGCGAGGCCCGCCGCGGAGACGGCGGCGTGCTGCTCGGCGATGCCGACGTCGTAGACCCGCTCCGGGAAGGCCTTGGCGAACTTGTCGAGGCCGACCGGCTGCAGCATGGCGGCCGTGATCGCGACGATGTCCTCGCGCTCCTTGCCGAGCTTGACCATCTCCTCGCCGAACACGGAGGTCCAGTCGGCACCGGAGGTGGAAATCGGCAGGCCCGTGTCGGGGTGGATCTTGCCGACGGCGTGGAAGCGGTCCGCCTCGTCCTGGAGGGCGGGCTGGTAGCCGCGGCCCTTCTCGGTGAGGCAGTGCACGATGACGGGTCCGCCGAAGCGCTTGGCCCGGGCCAGCGCCGACTCCAGGGCCTCGATGTCGTGGCCGTCGATCGGACCGACGTACTTCAGGCCGAGGTCCTCGAACATGCCCTGCGGCGCGATGAAGTCCTTGAGGCCCTTCTTCGCCCCGTGGAGGGTCTCGTACAGCGGCCTTCCGACGACGGGCGTCCGCTCCAGCACCTCCTTGGTACGGGCGAGGAACCGCTCGTAGCCGTCGGTGGTCCGCAGGGTCGCGAGGTGGTTGGCGAGGCCGCCGATGGTCGGCGCGTACGACCGCTCGTTGTCGTTGACGACGATGACCAGCGGGCGGTCCTTGGCGTCGGCGATGTTGTTGAGCGCCTCCCAGGCCATACCGCCGGTCAGGGCACCGTCACCGATCACGGCGACCACGTGGTCGTCGCGTTTGAGGATCTGGTTGGCCTTGGCGATGCCGTCGGCCCAGCCGAGGACCGTGGAGGCGTGGCTGTTCTCGATGACGTCGTGCTCGGACTCGGCCTGCGAGGGGTAGCCGGAGAGGCCGCCCTTCATCTTCAGCTTCGAGAAGTCCTGACGGCCGGTGAGCAGCTTGTGCACATAGGACTGGTGGCCGGTGTCCCAGAGCACCTTGTCCTTGGGCGAGTCGAACACCCGGTGCATGGCGATGGTGAGCTCGACCACACCGAGGTTGGGGCCGAGGTGGCCGCCGGTCTTGGAGACGGCGTCGACGAGGAAGGTCCGGATCTCCTCGGCCAGCTGGTCCAGCTGCTCCAGGCTGAGCCGGTCCAGATCGCGCGGTCCCCTGATGCGGGTCAGCAGCGGCACCCGTGCCTCCTTGCAGTAGAGCTGTTGCCGGGCTTGTCGAGTCTAATGTTCCGCCTTCGGGGCCCGCGCCCGGGCGGTGCGTGGTACGTCACGCGATCGGCTGTACCCAGGTTGTGGCGTTCCTACGACACAACTGTGCCCGGCACCGCGATCGGTGCCGGGCACAGAGTTCTTTCAAGAGGCGCAACCGCATCGCCCCAGGGGCGCGGGGAACCGCGCGACCAGCCACAAACGGCCGGTCAGCCGCCAGAACACCGCACCCCCACGGCGCTTCCGCGCTATGCGCGACCCGCGGCCTTCTGACTCCTACGCGAGACGGAGTCGATGACCACCGCACCCAGCAGCACCGCGCCGGTGATCATGTACTGGATCGAGGTGTTCATGTTCAGCAGGTCCAGACCGGTCTGGATCGACTGGATGACCAGCATGCCCAGCAGCGCCGACCACACGGTGCCCCGCCCGCCGAACAGGCTGGTACCGCCGATGACCGCTGCCGCGATCGCCAGCATCAGCGTGTTGCCGCCACCGGCGTTCAGCGTCGCGCTCTGCGTCTGACCGGCGAAGAACATGCCGCCGATCGCCGCGAAGCCACCGGCGATGGAGAACACGGTGATACGGATCATGGACACGTTGATACCGGCACGGCGGGCGGCCTCGATGCCACCGCCGACCGCGAAGATCTTGCGGCCGTACGGGGTGCGGCGCAGCACGAAGTCCACGATCACCAGGGACGCGAGGAAGATCACCAGGGCGTTGGACACACCGGCGGCCTGGTTCAGGACGTAGGCGGAGACGAACGCGGCCAGCGCGAGGGCACCGACCCGCAGCGCGATCTCACTGGTGGGCCGGAAGGGCACACCGGCGGCCCGACGGCGGCGCTGGTCGATGAGCGAGCCGTAGAGCATGGAGGCGACACCGAGGCCGGCCAGCAGGTAGGCGCCGATGACGGCCTGGTCCATGAAGAACGAGCTCTGGCCGAAGAGGTGCACCGGACCCTCGTCCGGGATGTTGATGGTGCCGCTCTCGCCGAGCAGCCACAGCATCAGACCGTTCCAGCCGAGGAAGCCCGCCAGGGTCACCACGAAGGCCGGAACACCGATCCTGGCGAAGAACCAGCCGTGCAGGGCGCCGATGCCGACACCGGTGATCACGGTCAGCACCAGGGCCAGCCACGAGGTCACCCCGTGGTCGACCACGAAGACGGCGAACAGCGTGGACGCCAGGCCGCTGACGGAGCCGACGGACAGGTCGATCTCACCCAGCAGCAGCACGAACACCAGGCCGATGGCGAGCATGCCGGTGGCCGAGAGGTAGTAGCTGATGTTGGACAGGTTGTCGGCGCTGAGGAAACGGTCGTTCTGCAGCTGGAAGATCGTCCAGATGACGATCAGACCGATGACGACCGGCAGGGAGCCGAGCTCGCCGCCCTTCATCTTCCGCTTGAACTCGGTCAGGTAGCCCTTGAGGCCCTCTTCGCGGATCAGCAGACGCGGGTCGACTACGGTGACCGGAGCGGCCGTGGGGTCGTCGGCAGGGGCGACGGTGACCTGGGACGCCGACTCCGGATCCTTCTTCACGGTCTTGGACGTGTCACTCACTTTGCCGCCTCCGTGGTGCGTCGCCCGGCACGACGGGTCACGGCGTTGTCCGTGGCACCGGTGATCGCGGCGATGATCTCTTCGTGGGTGGTGTCCTTCACGGGGAAGGCTCCGTTGTTCTTGCCCAGGCGCAGCACGGCGACGGTGTCCGCGACCGCCTTGACGTCGGCCATGTTGTGGCTGATGAGGATGACGCCGAGGTTGCGCTCGCGCAGCCGCTCGACCAGGTCGAGGACCTGCGCGGTCTGCTCGACGCCCAGGGCGGCGGTGGGCTCGTCGAGGATGACGATCTTGGGGTCGCCGATCAGCGCGCGGGCGATGGCGACGACCTGACGCTGGCCGCCGGAGAGGCTGGCGATCGGGATGCGCACGCTCGGGATGCGGATGGAGAGGGTGCTCAGCAGCTCGCGAGCGTTCTTCTCCATCGTGACCTCGTCGATGACACCGCGGTGCAGCAGCTCACGGCCGAGGTAGAGGTTGCCGACGACGTCGAGGTTGTCGCACAGGGCGAGGTCCTGGTAGACGGTCGCGACGCCGAGTCCCTGGGCGTCGTGCGGCTTGTTGATGCTGACCGGCTTGCCGTCCCACTCGATGACGCCCTCATCGATGGGGTGCACGCCGGCGATCGTCTTGACCAAGGTGGACTTTCCTGCGCCGTTGTCGCCGACCAGGGCGACTACTTCTCCGGCGTGGACCTCCAGCTCGACGTCGGTGAGGGCCTGCACCGCACCGAATCGCTTGGAGACTCCGCGCAACGCCAGCACGGGCGTAGCGGACACGTGAACCATCTCCTTCGCCGCCTGACCGGCGGGGATGCCGCGCTTGTCGAAAGGCGCGGAGTGTTGTGCACAAGGCACTGGTTTACAAGATGAACATGCGCGCGGCCGATGCCTCTTGGCAACGGTTGAGCGGCGCCGGAGAGTGCGGGTACGTTTCCTCGCCCGCCGTGGCGGCGGCCGGTGCCGGTCCGTGCGTCTCGGGAGAGCGCCCGGAGGGCGGCGTGGGGGTGTTCCTGGACTTGTCCGGAGTCGCTCACGTCATGCTTCCGTCCGGCGCCCGCCCCGCAGCGGGGTGTGAAGGTGGGGCGGGCGCCGGACAGGCTCTGCATGCCGCTGTGCGGCTCTTACTCGAGACCGGCTGCCTTGCACTTGGCGGCGTAGTCCGCGGTGCAGATGTCGGCGACGGTGTAGAGCTTGTCCTTGACCACCGTGTCCTTGATGTTGTCGACGGTGACCGAGACCGGGGTCAGCAGCTGCGAGGGCACCTTGTCGCCGGAGCCGCTGGTCAGCGTCTCGGTGGCCAGGTCGTCGATGCTCTTGCCGTCGAGCAGGTTGACCGCGAGCTGGGCGGCCGCGTCGGCCTCCGGCTTGAAGGCCTTGTAGACGGTGCTGGACTGGGTGCCGGCGACGATGCGCTGGATACCGGCGAGCTCCGCGTCCTGACCGGTCAGCGGGATGCCGCTGATGCCGGCGCCCTTGAGGGCGGTCGCGATGCCACCGGCCATGCCGTCGTTGGCGGAGTAGACGCCCGCGATGTTCTTGGCGCCGAGCTGCGTGATGGCGGCCGACATCTTCTGGGCGGCGACCGTGTCCTTCCACAGACCCGACTGCTCGTAGGCGATGTCCACCTTGCCGTCGAGGGCCTTGTGGGCGCCTTCCTTGAACTGCGCGGCGTTCGGGTCGGCGTCGTCACCGTTGATCATGACGACCTTGGACTTCGGGGTCGCCTTGGAGCCGAGGGCGTCGACCAGGGCCTGGCCCTGGAGCTCGCCGACCTTGACGTTGTCGAAGGAGACGTACGCGGAGACCGGGCCCTGGGCCAGACGGTCGTACGCGATGACCTTGACGCCCTTGTCGACCGCGCTCTGGATCGAGGACTTGATCGCGGCGGAGTCCTGGGCGCTGATCACGATGACCTTGACGCCCTTGGTGATCATGCTGCTGACCTGCTGCGCCTGCTTGGCAGAGTCGGCCGCGGCGTTCGCGTACTCGACCTTGCAGTCGGAGCAGAGTTCGGCGACCTTGTCCTCGAAGTACGGCCTGTCGAACTTCTCGTAACGAGCGGTGACGTTGTCGGGAAGGAGCAGGCCGATCGACTTGCCGCCCGAGCCGCTGCTGCCGCTGTCCGAGTCGTCGTCGCCGGCCTTGCCACAAGCCGCCACCGAGACGGCGAGCGCCCCGATCGCTACAGCAACGGCGGTACGACGCATTCGCGTGTTCACTTTGTAACCTCCCTGACGAGGCCGCGTCGTTGCGGCCGAGGTGGCTGGAAGTCAACTCGGCCACGCGTGCGACGTCAAGAAGTAAATACTTAACGAGATGGCAACGGCGTCCTGCGTTCTCTAAGTGAAGACAGGCGTCGCGGCATGCAGCGTGCTGTCCAAAAGGGTCGAATCACCCATCTCGCTGAGCGCGAGGGCGAGTGCTCCGAGCACCTCCGCACGACCTCCAAGTGCCCCTGGAAGCACGGACAGTTGGCGAGCCGCACTGGGGATCGCATAGCGGCCGACGGACTCCCTGATGGGCCCGAGCACCAGCTCACCGGCCTCGGCGAGATCACCGCCCAGGACCACCCGGCTCGGGTTCAACAGATTGCAGAGATTGGCGACTCCACTGCCGATGTGTCGGCCTACGTCGGCGATCACCCGACGACAGCCTGGGTCTCCGTCCCGCGCCAACCGCACGACGCCTTCCATCGTCAGATCGGTCCCGTGGCTGGACTGGAGCAACGGCAGCACGTAGCGCGCGGCCGCGAAGGTCTCCAGGCAGCCCCGGTTTCCGCAACGGCAGACGGGGCCGGACTCGTCAAGTGTAATATGTCCGATTTCACCCGCAGTGCCACCGGGGCCGCGGTAGATCGTCCCGTTGATCACCAGGCCGGCCCCGACACCGCTGGCGACCTTGATGTACGCCAGGTCACGCACCCCCCGCCCACTGCCCCACACCAGCTCACCGAGGGCGCCGAGGTTGGCGTCGTTGTCCACGTGTACGGGTACGCCCAGGCGCCCGCGCAGCTCCTCGGCGGGCTTGGTGCCGATCCAGCCCGGCAGGATGGCGGAGGAGCCGAGCGTGCCGGACTCCAGGTCGATGGGGCCGGGTACGCCCAGACCCACACCGGCGATCTTCGACCGGTCGACGCCCGTCGCTGCGATCAGGCGATTGACCAGGTGTTCCGCCCGGTCGAAGCCCTGCGCCGAGGAGGCGTCCACGTCGAGCGGCTCGGACTCCTCGGCCAGCACCTGGTGGGCGAGGTTTCCGACCGCGACGCGCAAATGCGTGTGCCCGAAGTCGACACCGATGACGATCCCGGCGTCCCCGCTCAGGGAGACGCTGCGAGCCCGGCGGCCACCCGCCGACGTGGGCGTGACCTCGACCGTTCCGCCGTCCTTGAGTTCACGCACGATGTTGGAGACCGTCGCCGCGGACAGCCCCGTGGTCCGCGCGATCTCGGCTTGCGTGAGCGACCCGGCCAGCCGAACGGCCCGTACGACCCGCTCCAGGTTGGCTCGGTGCAGTGACGACTGCGACCCCGGAGTCTCCACGACGACCTCCTGCGCGCGGGACCGCTTCAATGGGGCCCCGTCTATGTCCAACTAGTGAACTCTAAGCTGAGCCGTTCGTGCTGCCTCCCGTCAAGAGGTTGAACCCACTCGCGTTCATGTACACAAACACGGCCGCCGCTTCCGGAAGATCCGGAAGCGGTCGCCGTACGGGTGGAGGGGCCGCTACTTCAGCGCCCCCGCGGTCAGTCCCTGCACCACCTGCCGCTGGAAGATGATGTACGCCGCGAGCACCGGCAGCATCGCCATCACCAGGCCCGCGAACAGTCCCGACCAGTCGCCCTTGTACCCCTGGCTGACCGCCAGCTGCACCAGGCCCTGGGTCAGGACGCGCTTGTCCGGGTCCGTGTTCAGCACCGTGGGCAGCATGTACTGGTTCCACTGCCCGAGGAAGTTGAAGATCCCCACGCTGATCAGACCGGGCTTGGCCATCGGCAGCATGATCTGGAAGAACGTCCGGGAGTGCGAGGCCCCGTCCACGAAGGCCGCCTCCGCCACCGAGGTCGGCAGGGTGCGGAAGAACGCGGTGAGGAAGAACACCGTGAACGGGAGCGAGTAGGCGATGTAGACCAGGATCAGGCCGTGGATCGTGTTCAGCAGGCCCATGTTGTTCACGACGTAGAACAGCGGGACCAGCGCCAGCATGATCGGGAAGCTCATGCCGCCGATGAACAGGTAGTAGATGAACCGGTTGCCCGGGAAGTCGAAGCGGGCCAGCACATAGGCCGCCATCGAGCCGAGCACCAGGGTCCCGATGAGCGAACCCCCCACCACCAGAATGGTGTTGAGGAAGTAGTCGCTCATGTTGGCCTCGGTCCAGGCCCGCGACCAGTTGTCGAAGTGCAGCCGGTCCGGCAGCGACCAGGGCGAGCCGAAGATGGCGCTGTCGTCCTTGAAGGACGTCATCACCGCCCACAGCAGCGGCAGTACGACCATGATCGCCCAGATGACCAGGATCCCGTGCGAGAAGACGTTGAGGGCGGTGCCCTGCTTCTTCTCCTTGCGGGGCGGGCCGGCCGGGACATCGACCTTGGCGACGGGAATGCCGGGCTCTGCCGGTACGGGGGCGGGGGTCTCGGTCGTCTTCATTCGATCAGTACTCCAGCCGCTCGCGCCGGCCCAGCCGCATCACGAGGGCGGCGAAGGCCAGCGTGACGACGAGAAGGGCGACGCCGATGGTGGTGGCATAGGCGGCCTGCCCGTCGCGGAACGCCTTCTGGTACACGTACAGGACCATGACGGTGGTCGAGTAGTCGGGGCCGCCCGGCCCGGTCGTCATGATCTGTACGACCGCGAACGACTCGGCGCCCAGGGCGAGGATGCCCATGTAGACCCAGCCGGACTGCACGGTGTCCCACAGCAGCGGCAGGGTGATCCGGAAGAACGTGGTGGCGCGGCCCGCCCCGTCGAGCAGTGCCGCCTCGTACAGGTCCGCCGGGATGGAGGCCATGCCGGCGGAGAAGAGGACCACGAAGAAGCCGACCGTGGACCACACGAGCACCGCCATCACGCACCACAGGGCCAGGCTCGGGTCACCCAGCCACAGGGGCTGGACGCTGTCGAGTCCGATGCCGCGCAGCAGTGAGTTGATGGCACCGCTGTCCGGGTTGTACGCGAAGGCGAACAGCAGGGCCACGATGGCGATCGAGAGCACCTGCGGGAAAAAGTAGACGATCTTGTAGAAGGAAGAGCCCCGGACTCCGGAAATCACCGGGCCGCCCTTCCTTCTCCGTCCGCCGACATTGATCATGAAGGCGAAGAACAACGCCAGACTGATCGTCACCAGCGGCAGCACGACCGCGAAAATCAAGCTGTGCTGCAAGGACTTCCAGAAGATCTCGTCGTCCAGCATCCTCCGGTAATTGTCCAGGCCGACCATCTTGAATTCGGGGCTCAGGCCGGTCCAGTCCGTGAACGAGTAGTAGATGGACTGGATGAACGGCCAGATCACGAATAGCGCGTACAGACCGAGGGGCAGTGCCAAAAACCCCACGATGAACCGGTACTTGCCGTGCTGCATCGCTTCTCCGGTCCGTTTACTGGTGCTTGTAGTGCTTGATCGAACTGTCCTTGGCCGTCTCGTCCGCGTAGGCCTGGATCTTCTTGATCGCCTCGGCCGGAGTGAGTCGGCCGGCCATCATCTCGCCGAGTCCGGACACCCCGATCTTCTCCTTCTGCAGCTGCACGTACCAGTCCTGCAGACGCGGATTCACCACGTTGTCGCCGGCCTTCTCCAGCGCCGCGACACCGGACTTGAGACCGGGGGTGAGGGTGATGCCGTCGGTGCCGCCGTTGTACGCGGTCAGCGACTTGACCTTGCTCGTGAAGTTCTTCGAGGACGCCTCGCTGAGCATGATGCGCAGCTGCTCCATGCCGCCCGTGCCGTTCTTCGCCTTGGCCGGGACGATGAAGGGCTCACCGCCGGAGGCCCAGATGGTGCCGAAGGGCATCTTGTCGGAGGAGTCGATGCCGGTGGGCGCGGAGACGGCGAGGTCGAAGTCGGCCGGGATGACGTTCGCCGACTCGTTCTCCACCCAGGAGCCGTTCGGGATGAACAGCGCCTTGCCCTTGGCCCACGCGGTCTGCGACTGGATGTGGTCCAGACCGGGTGTGCCCTTGAGGATGTAGCCCTTCTTGAAGAGCTCGTAGTAGGCCTCGAAACACGCCTTGACCGCCGGGTGCTTCCAGGCGTTCGGCTCCAGGTTGTCGATCGCGTCGAGGACTTCGACGCCGCCGACCTTGCCGATCATCGGGTACAGCGAGAAGGGGAGGTAGTACGGGTACTTGCCCGCGTACGTCCAGCCCGCGATGCCCTGCTTCTTTGCCTTCTCGCAGACCGCGAGCATCTCGTCCCAGGTCTCGGGATAGGTGGCGTCGAGCGAGTCCAGGGCCTTCTGCGAGTACCACACGCCGTACACCGTGTAGGCGTAGTACATGATCCAGACCGGGTCGCCGTCCAGCTGGCCCATCTCCACGATGCCGGGGCGCAGCGTGTCGCGGACCTTCTTGTTCGGGTCGTCGTAGGACGGGGCGTCGAGGAGCGGGGTGAGGTCGGTGAGCTGGTTCTTGCCGGCCAGGACGCCCATGTCCATCTGCTCGGCGCCGGAGTTGTCGATGAGGTCCGGCGGGGTGCCCTGGTTGAAGCGTGGCTGGAGGGTGGACTGGATTTTCTGGGTCGCGGAGAACTTCACCTTGGCCTCGGGGAAGTTCTTCTCGTAGATCTTCACGGCGTCCTCGGCGTACTCCTTGCCGAATCCGCCGTCGAACAGGACGAATTCCATCCCCGCGGTCTCGTTCACACCCAGCGGGTTCTTCTCGGTCTTCTTGCCGGCCTTGGCCTTGTCCCCGTTGTCGTCGCCGCCACTGCTGGCGCACGCGGACAGGAAGCTCATCGTGGGGACGGAGATCAGGCCCAGCGCGGCGGACCGCTTGATCAGATCGCGGCGGCCGACGCCACCGGTGCCGTTGTTCTCGGCGGAAGTGGATCCCATGCTCAAGTCCTCGCCTTCTCCAGGACTCAGGCGGTGTACCGGATCCTCCCGGGCACCGCGGTCAGGTCAAGCAGGTTCGTGCGGATCATGACGTGCGGATCGTGTGAATCGTCGACAGGTATAGTCCACTTCAGGTCAATGGAGCAAGATCGAATGCAAGGTTGACCGCGGGTCTTTCCCGAGTTGAGACCTCCCGGAAATATGAGCGACCTGTGCGCACCTTGCCTGAAAAATCCCTGACATAGAGCTCGAATACCACAGTCAAGACTCTTGACATCATGGGCCACAGGAGTCAGAGGCGATCCTTGCGCAGCGACATTGACAACGTTGTCCACGGCGCAGGGAGGGTGCCCGCGTCCGCCGTTCAGTTCTCCACAGCGGCAGCGAGTACCTGTCCGCCACGGCATGCTCTCGCTGGTCGACCGTGGCCCGAGTGCTCGCCCACCGCCAAGGCGGGCGCGGGATTCACCGGAAAGCGTGCACTGCGCTACGCCGGCCGGCGGACGGGCGGGCGTCCTCGTGCACCAAGGTCTTCGGCGTCGTCGGGGCCGTGGGCCGGGCGGCCCGGCTCACGTACCGGATCTTCCCATCGACGGCGGACGGCGACCGGGACGTCGACGCCACGACCGTCCGCGTCGACCTGACCGTCACCGACGGCACCCCCGAACGGGGAGGTTCCGGCACCACCGGCTGGTCCTCGACACGCAACCTGCCCTGGCCCAGGCGGAGTTGCCGGCCAGAATCCGCCACATCCCGGCAGTCGACAGGTACCTCGCGAGCGTCCCATGCACCAGAATGGCCGGGCCGCCGGTGAGCACCGCGCGGCACGACATCCGGAGGGGGAGGAAGCGCGGATGAGCTTCAAGAGACGGCTCCCGGGCCTGCTCGCGGGGACCGGCCTGGTGGTGGGCGCGCTGTGCGCGACGGCCGCGCCGGCCCAGGCCTACAGTCCCAATCCCGGTCTCGCCAAGTACTACTACGACACCGACAACTGCCCGTGCAGCGGCGGGAATCTCACGGACCCGTTCGACGGCACCTACTTCGCGGACGACGCCGGTGGCCTGGCCGTCAAGATGGAACTGAACGACGACGGCTGGTTCGTCGGCAAGGTGGAGTTCCATCCCTACGACGAGAAGCTCTGGGTGTACGACACCCGCAACGACGGGGACGGCTTCTTCGTCGCCGTCGGCTACTCGTCCGGCGGCAGCTACCACGACCTCGGCACCTTCTCCGCGCCGGGCACCTCCGAGGTCGTGGACGTCACTGTGAAGGACTTCGACATCCCGGACGGCGCCTCCGTCGACATCTCGGTCTACGACGAGTCGGGCCGCACCGACCTGATCGGCGCGGCGCGCGGAACGGGCGCGGCCATTGCCTGACGTCGACCCCGCCTGGCTGCCGCCCGGCGTCTTCCGGGCGCTCGGCACCCGGCGCACGCTGATCCGCGGTTCGGGACGCCTGGTGGAGACGGTGCACGGGGAAGCGGCCGAGGCCTGTGCGCGGTTCGGCGGCCGTGTCGTACGCGACTCCGGGCCGGGCGACACGACGGACGACCTGGTGCTGGAGCTGACCGGCTCCGACGGCTCAGACGGCTCAGAGGCGTTCACGTACGAGCGCGAAGGCGGTCTGACGACCGTCACCGCGTCAGGGCAGGCCGGGTTGCTCCACGGCTTCTTCCACGTCGTACGGCTCGGAGAGGACGCCTTCCGCGGCGAACGGGCGCGGGAGACGCACTGCCCCGCGGTGGCGCTGCGGATGGTGGACCACTGGGACAACGTGGCCGTGCACCCGGTCATGGGCCAGGTGGAGCGCGGCTACGCCGGCGGATCGCTGTTCTGGGCGGACGGGCGGGCGCGGGGCGAGACGGAGCGGGTGCCGGCGTACGGCAGGCTGCTGGCCGCGTGCGGGATCAACGCCGTGGCGGTGAACAACGTCAACGTGCACGAGTCCGAGGCTCACCTGCTGACCGACCGGATCGGTGAAGTAGCCGAGATCGCGGGCGCGTTGCGGCCGTACGGCATCCGTACGCATCTGTCGGTCAGCTTCGCCGCGCCGGTGCTGCTCGGCGGACTGTCCACGGCCGATCCGCTGGACGCCTCGGTGCGCGCATGGTGGGCCGAGGCGACGGAGCGGGTGTACGAGAGCGTCGAGGACTTCGGCGGGTTCGTGGTGAAGGCCGACTCGGAGGGTCAGCCGGGGCCGTTCGCCTACGGCCGCAGCCACGCGGACGGCGCCAACATGCTGGCCGCCGCACTCGCCCCGCACGGCGGCACCGTGCACTGGCGGGCGTTCGTCTACGACCACCGCCAGGACTGGCGGGACCGGACGACGGACCGGGCGCGGGCCGCGCACGACCACTTCACCCCGCTGGACGGGGAGTTCGCCGCGAACGCGGTGCTCCAGGTGAAGCACGGGCCGCTGGACTTCCAGGTGCGGGAGCCGGTCTCACCGCTGATCGGCGCGATGCCGGGGACCCGGCTCGCGGTGGAGGTACAGGCCACGCAGGAGTACACCGGTCAGCAGCGGCATGTGTGCTGGCTCGGACCGATGTGGAGCGAGGTGCTGCGGTTCCGGCCGGAGGGTGAAGGGGGCGCTTGTGTCGGGGAGTTGGCGCGCGGCGGTCTGGTGGCGGTGTCCAACGTCGGCGACGACCCGTTCTGGACGGGGCATCCGCTGGCGCAGGCCAACCTGTACACCTTCGGGCGGCTGGCCTGGCAGCCGGACGCGGATCCGGACAGCGTCCTCGACGAGTGGATCCGGCTCACCTTCGGACCGGAGGAGACCTCGGACCCCGTACGGCTGCGGGGCGGGCTGCACGCCGTGCTCGACGGCTCGTGGCGGACGTACGAGAAGTACACCGCCCCGCTCGGGGTCGGCTTCATGGTGCAGCCGGGACACCACTACGGGCCGAGCGTGGACGGCTACGAGTACAGCCCCTGGGGCACCTACCACTTCGCCGACCGGGACGGCATCGGCGTCGACCGGAGCGCGGCGACCGGCACGGGGTACGCGGCGCAGTACGTCAAGCCCTGGGCGGAGGTGTACGAGTCGCCGGCCACCTGCCCCGACGAGCTGCTGCTGTTCTTCCACCACGTGTCGTACGACCACGTACTGCACAGCGGGAAGACGGTGATCCAGCACATCTACGACACCCACTTCGAGGGCGTGACGGAGGTGGAGCAGGCCCGTGAGGTGTGGGCCTCACTCGCGGACCTCGTCGGCCCGGCACGCCACGCGCGGGTCGCGGAGCGGTACGAGGAACAGCTCCGCAGTGCCCGCGAGTGGCGCGATCAGGTCAACAGCTACTTCTTCCGGAAGTCGGGTGTGCCGGACGCACATGGGCGGCGCATCTACTGAATCCGCAGGATCACTGTGCCGAGCGGGTCGAGGGTCAGCGGGTCACCCTGCTCGACCCGCTTGCCGGTCAGCAGGTCGGTGGCGGAGGCGTGGGCCGTCAGCGCGGCCGGTTCGGGGACGTGGTTCAGGAGGAAGACGAGTCGGGTCCCGTCCGGGGCGACGCGGGTCGCGGTCTCCACGGTCGTGTGGTCGGCGTACGGGCCGATCAGGTCGTGGCGGGTGAGGACACGGCGTACGACCTCGTCGACGCCCGGCTGGTCGAGGGCGGTGGCGACGTACCAGGCCTCGCCTCCGTTCTCGCCGAACCGGTTCCGGGTCACGGCCGGCGTGCCCGCGTAGAAGTCGGCGCCGTAGGTGGCGACCGGCTCGGCGCCGCGTGGCAGGACGATCTCGAAGACGAGGCGCGCCTCGCTCTTCAACTCCCCCAGCCTCACTGGTTGTACGAAGTCCGGTGGGCGGGAGTCCCATTCGTCGACGCGGATGCCCGTGAGAGGGGCGAGCGGGCCGGGGACGTCGGTGAGGAAGGCGCGGTCGTGTTCGTCCACGCGGCCGGAGAGGAACGTGGACAGGACCGTGCCGCCGCGGGCCGCCACCCCTTCCAGGCGGTCCGCCAGATCGCCCTTGATCATGTGCAGGACTGGGGCGAGGACCACGTCGTACGGGGTGAGGTCGGCTGTCTGCGGGATCACGTCCACGTCGGCGCCGGCCTCGCGGGCGGCCCGGTAGTAGGCGTGGACGGTGTCCTGGTAGCGGACGAGACGGGACGGGCCGTCGGAGATCTCCAGGGCCCACCAGCTGTCCCAGTCGAAGAGCAGGGCGGTGCGGGCGGGGGTGCGGGCGCCCAGACTCGCGTCTCCGAGCAGCTCCAACTCCCTTCCCAGGTCGGCCACTTCATGGAAGACCCGGGTGTCGTCGCGGCCCGCGTGGCCGATCACCGCCCCGTGGTACTTCTCGCAGGCGCCGCGGGAGGCGCGCATCTGGAAGTACAGGGCCGCGTCGGCGCCGTGGGCGACGGCCTGGAAGGTGGCGAGGCGGAGTTCGCCGGGGCGCCGGAGGGGGTTGACGTCACGGCAGGCCGTGGTGGACGGGGTCTGTTCCATCAGCCAGAAAGGGGCACCGTCCTTGAGGCCGCGCATCAGGTCGTGGGCGAGGGCGGGCCAGGTGGGCGGGGCGTCGAGGGGCGGGTAGCTGTCCCAGGAGGCGAAGTCGAGGTGGGGCGCCCAGCGGTGGTAGTCGAGGGGGCGGAACATGCCCATGAAGTTGGTGGTGACGGGGGTGTCCCGGTCGTGCTGCCTGATCGCCTCCTTCTCGGCGAGGAAGCAGCCGAGGAGGGCGTCGGTGGTGAAGCGGAAGTAGTCGAGGGTGGTGCCCTGGAAGGCGGTGTGATCGGGGCCGCGCCAGTGCTCGGTGAGGACGTTCGGCGGCTCGATCTCGGCCCAGTCGGTGTAGCGGTGGGACCAGAAGGTGGTGCACCAGGCGTCGTTGAGGGCCTCCAGGGTGGCGTACTTCCCGCGGAGCCATTCCCTGAACCCGTCGGCGCACAGGCCGCAGTAACAGACCCCGCCGTACTCGTTGTTGACGTGCCAGGCGAGCAACGCGGGGTGTCGTACGTACCGTTCGGCGAGACGGGCCGCCATCGCGGTGGCCTGGCGGCGGTACGCCGGTGAGCTGGGGCAGAAGTTGTGCCGCTGGCCGTAGCGGTGCCGCCGCCCCTCGAAGTCGGTGCGGTTGACCTCGGGGTACTTCTTCGCGAGCCAGGGCGGGAGGGCGGCGGTGCCGGTGGCGAGGCAGACCTGGCGGCCCTCGGCGGCGGCGCGGTCGAGGATGCGGTCGAGCATCGTGAAGTCGAGGGCGTCCTCGGCGGGTTGGGTGAGCGACCAGGAGAAGACGCCGACGGTGAGGGTGTCGATGCCGGCCCGGGTGAACAGCCGGTGGTCCTCGTCCCAGACCGGCTCCGGCCACTGCTCGGGGTTGTAGTCACCGCCGTACGGGATCTTGGGGGTGCCGGGCACGGTCATGCGGTGAAGTCCTCCTGGGTCTCGGCGATCACCGGGCGGCCGCTGTGCAGCAGGGACAGCAGCAGCGTGGCGGCCAGCAGGGCGGTCAAGGCCTCGGTCAGCAGGGCGGTCAGTCCGGCGGCCAGGACGAGCAGCGAGGCGGCGCCGAGCGTGGCGCGGCCGTGCCGGAACAGGAAGTACGCGGCGAGGCGGGCCGTGTCGCGGGCACGGAAGGCGAAGAGGGAGGTGAGCACCAGTGCGTGCGCGCCCCAGAGGAGGGACCCGGCTCCGATGGTCGCGAGCAGTACCGCCCACCAGCCGGGAAGGCCGGTGGCGGAGAAGTGGGTGAGGGTGAAGGCGACGACGGTCAGCCAGGCGAGCAGCGGCGTCCACAGCTTCAGGGCGGGGAGGGCGTTGAGCCGCCAGCCCCGCCAGTAGGTGCGGGCCGGGTGGAGGTCGGCGAGGTCACGGTCGCGGTGGTGGAGGGCGTACAGGGCGGCGGACAGGGCCGGGCCCAGCGGCAGGAGGCATACGGCGGCCAGGGGGAGGTTGGCGGCGTCGGGGCCCACCAGCAGCAGTCCGGCGAGGCCCGGCGCGGCGGCGAGGAGCAGCAGCGCCTCGACGGTGACGAGGGTGTGGATCAGGGCGGCGGCGCGGGAGAGGGCGCCCTGCCCGAAGGTGACGGACGTGCTCGTGCTCACTGCGGCTCCCTTCCGAGCAACCGCCGCTCGTCCGACCAGGGCGGTGCCTCGTCCTCGACGGGGGCGGGCACACGGATCACCCGTTCTCCTTCTTGAAGCGGTCGTACGCCTTGTTGTGCACGTCGACCAGCTGGTCCATGTTCTTGGCCTTCAGCTCGGTGACGTAGTCGTCCCACTCGGACAACGGGCGCTTGCCGAGGGCGAACTTGAGCGTGTTCTGCGTGACGTGGTCGCGCAGCGGGGTGTCCCAGAGCGTCGCCTGCTCCTGCTCGACGGACTGCAGCGGGTGGGCCGGGTCGACGGGGAGTTGCTCCCGCTGGGACATGGCGTCCTGGAACTTCTTCTCGTCCGGGCTGAACGAGGAGGAGACCAGCGCCCAGCTGCCGCCGTAGGTGAAGACGCCGTTGAAGAAGCCGTAGTCCTTCTGCAGGTCTTTCGGGGCGTCCGGGTCGGAGCCCATGAGGCTGATGCCGGGCTTCAACTCGTACTGGTCGCCGGACGCGGTGTAAGTGACGTTCTGGACGCCCCACTTGCAGAACTTCTGGCCCTCGTCCGAGTACCACAGCCAGTCCACGAACTGCATCATCGCGACGAAGGTGTCGCTCTTGAGCGCCTTGCCGGCGATCATGACGCCGTTCTCGAGGCGGCTTCCGCCGATGAGTACCGGCCCCGCCGGGCCGAGCGGCACCGGCACCATGTCGATCTTCGCGCCCTTGACCTGCTTCTCCAGGTTGTAGCGGTAGTTCTGTACGAGCTCCTGCGGGTTGGCGCTGATCGCGAACGACTTCTCTCCCAGCAGCTTCTGCACGGCGGCGTCGTCGGTCTGGGTGAAGCTCTCCGGGTCCATCAGCTTCTCGGCGACCAGTTTTCTCAGGAACTCGATCATCTGGCGGTAGCCGTCCTGCGCGCCGGTGAAGACGAACTCCTTCGCCCTGGAGTCGAAGCTGATGTTGTCGTACGTCCAGCCGGCCCGGACGCCGTACGCCTGGCCGAGGTAGCTGAGCAGGGCGGCGACGGGGTAGGGGGTGTTGGTGCTCCAGCGGTCCGAGAGGGGGTAGCGGTCGGGGTACTCCGCCTTGAGTGCCTTGAAGACGTCGTACACCTCGTCCCAGGTGGTGGGCAGGCTCAGGCCGAGCTGGTCGAGGACGTCCGTGCGGAAGGACAGCGAGTAGCCGGACTTGGCCTTCTCGTGGAGGCCGGGCAGCAGGTAGTACTTGCCGTCGGACTGGCGGATGGAGTCGAGCTCGGGCTCCAGGCCCCACTTCTTCACCTTGGCCCGGAAGTTGGGCATCAGGTGCACATAGTCGCTGACCGGCAGGATCGCGCCGGAGGACACGAAGGCGACCTCCGCCGGGTGGTACGTCTTGGGGATCAGGAACGGGGCGTCGCCCGCGCCGATGAGGACGCTGCGCTTCTTCTCGTAGTCGGCCAGGGGGACGTCGACGGGCTTCAGGGTGACACCGGTGCGCTTGGTGACCTCCTTCCAGAACAGCCAGCTGTCCTTCATCGGGTAGACCGGGTTGTTGTTGTGCAGGACCGAGAAGGACAGCGGCTTGGCGGCCCTGAACTGCTGGCCGGCGCGGTACTCCTTCATCGCGCCGTTCTGCTTCTTGGAGAGGTCCTTGGAGTCGCCTCCGTCGTCTCCGCTGCCGCATCCGGTGAGGGTGGCGAGGCCTATGAAGCCTGCGGCGGCCAGGATCTGACGCCGGGACAGCTCTCCTGCGTTCGTCACGGATACTCCTTTGTTCCGTAGGGAATTGAGTTGCCGTCAGCCCTTGACCGCGCCGAGCATCACGCCCGAGACGAAGTAGCGCTGGACGAACGGGTACACGCACAGGATCGGCAGCGCGGTGAGCACGATGGTGACCGACTGGATGTTCGCCCCGACCTGGCTGAGCTGCTCGGTGGCGGCGCCCGCGTTGCCGCCGCCGGTGGCACCCGAGATGAGGTTGCGCAGGTAGACGGTGGCCGGCATCAGCTCGGTGCTGTCCATGTACAGGAACGCCGCGAACCAGGAGTTCCAGAAGGCCACCGAGTAGAAGAGGATCATCGTCGCGACGACCGCCTTGGACAGCGGCAGCACGATGCGCAGCAGGATGCCGTACGTGCTCAGCCCGTCGATCTGCGCGGCTTCCTCCAGGTCGGTCGGCAGGCTCTCGAAGAAGGCCTTCATCACCAGGAGGTTGAAGACGCTGATCGCGTTCGGGAGCGCCAGCGCCCAGATGGTGTTCTTCATGCCCAGGCTGCTGATCAGCACGTAGTTGGGGATCAGTCCGCCGGTGAAGAACATGGTGAAGACGGCGATGCCGACGAGCAGGCCCCGCCCGCGCAGGTGCTTCTTGGACAGGACGTAGGCGTAACAGGTCGTCAGGACCATGGCGACGACGGTGGACACGACCGTGTAGAGCACGGTGTTGCCGTAGTTCCGCCAGAACATCGAGTCCTGAAAGACGATCTCGTAAGTGGTGAGGTTGAAGCCCTTGGGCCACAACGTCACCTCACCGGCCCGGATCTGGCGTTCCCCGCTGAAGGACCGCGCGACGATGTTGACGAACGGGTACAGGGTCACGACCACGACCAGGGTGAGGATCACTCCGTTGACGCCCTGGAAGACGCGGTACCCACGCGTGGGTCGGTGGACGCTCACCACAGGCTCGTCCCCACGGTGCGGCGCGAGAGCTGGTTGGCGGAGGTGATCAGCACCAGGCCGATGATCGCCTCGAACAGGCCGATGGCGGCGGCGTAACTGAAGCTGTTGGACTCGACTCCGGTCCGGTAGAGGTACGTGGAGATCACGTCGGCCTTCGGATAGGTCAGCGGGTTGTACAGCAGCAGGACCTTCTCGAAGCCGACGGCCATGAACGTGCCGATGTTGAGGATCAGCAGCGTGATCATCGTGGGCCGGATGCCGGGCAGGGTGACGTGCCAGATCTGCTGCCAGCGGTTGGCGCCGTCGATGCGGGCGGCCTCGTACAGTTCCTCGTCGATCGTGGTGAGGGCGGCGAGGTAGAGGATGGTGCCCCAGCCGGCGGTCTGCCAGATCTCCGAGCCGACGTAGATCGTGCGGAACCAGTCCGGTTCCTGGATGAACCGGATCGGATCGTGGCCGAACCAGCCGAGGGCGTGGTTGACCGGGCCGTCCGTGGCGAGCATCTGCATCGTGATGCCCGCGACGATCACGATCGACAGGAAGTGCGGAAGGTAGGACACCGACTGCACGAACCGCTTCAGCGAACGTCTGCGCACCTCGTTGAGCAGCAGGGCCAGCACGATCGGGATCGGGAAGCAGAAGACCAGCGTGAGCCCGCCGAGCCAGAGGGTGTTGCGGAACACCTGCCAGAAGGTGGGGTCGGTGAGGAACATGCGCACATAGCGCAGCCCCACCCACTGCTCGCCGAAGAGAGAGCCGCCCGGCTCGAAGCGCCGGAAGGCGATGACGTTGCCGATCATCGGCAGATAGCGGAAGACCAGGAAGAACAGCAGCGGCAGGACGGCCAGCGAGTACAGCTGCCAGTCCCGGCGCAGGGACCGCCGCCATCCGGGGCGCGCGGCTTTCCGCCGACGACGGCGGGGTGCGGCTCTGGCCGGAGGCGGGTCCTGGGTGCCCGGCGGTGGGGCCGACGTGGTGGACGTGCTCATGCTCGGGCCTCCCGGGGCATGGGACGGGGAACCGAAACTTTCGAGCTCTTACCGGTAACTTCGCGGCAACTTAGGGGCAGCAGAAAGCGCTGTCAATGGGGGCTGCACACGGGGATGTTGAGCCTGGAGGCGACCACACCGCACTGGATTCACCTCAAGGTGCGGGTGGAAGAGATGAAGGGATCGGCGCGGCCACTTCGGAACTTTCTGTCACATGACCGCAACGATCGGACCGAGCCGCGTCGTTGAAGTCTGTGAGGAGCCGCCGTGCCCGCGTTCGACCTGCCCTGGAGAGAGCTCGAGCAGTACCGACCGGATCCCGAAGAGCCCGCCGACTTCGACGAGTTCTGGCTCGGCACCCTCAAGGAGGCCGGACAGAGCGACCCGGTGGTCTCGGCCCGGCCCGTGGACAGCGGCCTGCGGCTGACGCAGACGTGGGACGTGACCTTCCGCGGCTTCGCCGGTGACCCCGTCCGCGCCTGGTACAGCCGGCCCGCCGGGGTGCGCGCGCCACTGCCGGCGGTCGTCGAGTACGCCGGGTACGGCCGTGGGCGCGGCCTTCCGCACGAGCGGCTGACCTGGGTGAACGCCGGGTACGCACACCTACTCATGGACAACCGGGGCCAAGGTGACCAGTACGGCTGCGGAGGCGACACCCCCGACCCGCACGCGGGCGCGCCCGGCGGCCCCGGACCCGCCGTACGCGGCCTGCTCGCCCCGCGGGACCACCACTACCGCCGTCTGATCACGGACGCGGTGCGCGCGGTCGCCGCGGTGCGGGAGCTGCCCGGGGTCGACGGTCGTCGCGTCGCGGTCGTCGGCAACAGCCAGGGCGGCGGACTCGCCCTGGCCGTCGCGGGGCTGGTGCCGGATCTGGCGGCGGCCCTGGTCACCGCCCCCTTCCTGTGCGGCATCCGACGCGCCCTCGACCTCACGGACGCGGCCCCCTACGGCGAGATCACCGCGTACCTGTCCGTGCACCGGGGCGCCGAACAGGCCGCGTACCGCACGCTGTCCTACCTGGAGGGCATCTCCTTCTCGCGGCGCGCGCAGGCCCCGGCGCACTTCGGGGTGGGCCTGCGCGACACGGTGTGCCCGCCGAGCGGGGCGTACGCCGCCTTCAACCGCTACGGGGAGTTGACCGGCACCGATCCCGGCAAGGAGATCCACGCCTATCCCTACAACGGCCACGAAGGCGGCGACGCCGTGCACGTGCGGCGCCAACTCGGCTGGCTGGCGGGGGTGTTGCGTCACGGGGTGGAGTGAGCACGTACAGGTCCGCGTGGTCGGGCGGCGACTTCACGCCCGCAGACGGTCCGCCTCTCCGGTTCCGTGAACGGCTTCGTCTCCCGGGCCTGCGGGGCGACCGGGTCCCGGGAGGGCGAGTTCGACCGTGCCGGTGCGGCCGTCGGCGCGGGTGGCCTTCGCCCGGGTGGCCTTCGCCCGGGCGGCTCGCGGGCCCGGCGGCACACCGCCACCGGGCCCGCTCCGAGCGAAGGTTCAGTACGGCGATTCAGGTGATCGCGGCTGGGCCGGAGTTCAGCCCACTCGGCAGGGAAGTGTCGTCGCCGAGTCACCGCCGGAGCCGGAGACGACGTAGCCGAACGTCGTACTCTTCCCCGGATCCAGCGAGCCGTTCCAGTTGGCGTTGTGGACCATCACCGCCTGGCCGTTGTACGTCGCGTTGCCGCTCCACAGGCTCTCGACCTTCTGGCCGCTCGGCAGCGTCCAGTCGACCATCCAGCCCAGCATCGGGACGTCGCCGGAGTTGGTGACGGTCACCTCGGACTGGTAGCCGCCGTTCCAACTGCCCGTGGTCTTACGGGTGGCCGTGCAGGTGCCCGGCACCGGTTCGGTCGGGTTGCCCGGCTCGTGGATGCCGGTGACCTCGCCGTTGCCGCCGTCGAAGACGACGTCGGAGCACGAGTAGAAGGTCTCGGCACTGTCCGAGCGCTGCCAGACCATGTAGATGATGTGCCGTCCCGACTTGCCGTCGGGGAGCTTGCCGTTCCAGGAGTAGTTGGCCTCGACCGTGCCCGGGCTGCCGTTGAGCGGCGGGTGGTCGACGGAGAGGAAGGGCTGGGCCTCCATGTCGTTCCAGGTGAGAGCCTTCTTCGGGTCGAAGCCGTCCTTGGTGACGTAGACGTAGAACCAACCCGGGTGCGCGGCCCAGGCGTTGTACGAGAAGTCGACGGTCGCGCCCGAGGTGAGGTGGGTCAGCGGCCAGTCGTCGCGGGCGGCGTTGAAGCCCGTGAAGTTGGTGTTGCCGCCGCTGCACAGTTCGCCGTCCGGCACGAAGCCGCGGGTGCGGCCGGCGCCGTCCGAGCGCAGCACCGAGAACCAGTTGTAGAACGGCGTGGTGCCGCTGACCTGTTGGGCGTTCTTGCAGGCCGGGTTGACCGGCTTGATCTCGCCGGTGTCGGTGAGGCCGTCCTGCCAGCACAGGAAGGTCCGGCTGCCTGGCTTCATCGGAGTGCCGTGAGCCTCCGCCTCGCCGCCGGCCGTGACGACAAGGCTGAGCGCCGGGATGGTGGCGAACAGGGCCACGAGGACGAGGAAGAGGGCTCTGGCGCGGGTGGGGAGCGTTAATCGCGGTGAGGAGTCCGGGGACTTCGCCGTTGTTCTTGTCAGGATCATGACAGATCAGTCCGTTCCTTGAGGTACGGGCCGTGTGGATGCGTGTGCGAACGCGCGTGTGCGCGTGTGCGGTTGCCTGTGCGGAAGCGGGGGGTGGGGGCGGCCACGGGGGCGGGTTCCGGTCCACCCGCATGGGAGCGCTCCCACCCCACCTGTGGGGGAAGCTAGCGCCGAGTGGCCGACTTGTAAACGTATGGCGCACAAGGGCCGCACCTAATGAGGTGCGGCCCTGGGTGCCTGGCGTGCCCTCCGTGGCGCCCTCCGTGGCGCCCTCCGTGGTGGTACAGGGTCATCGACCGCGGTGACACATCCTCGGGGCGGACGAAGTACACGGCGCCGTCGACAGCGGCGGCCGGAGAATGGTGGAGCGATGCGCACCAAGGCGGCGAACCTGGGGCTCATCGGCCTCACGGCTTGCCGAAGACCACTCCGCGCCAGGTCCAGCCCGCCTCAAGGACTGCGTTCTGCAGGGGGTTGCGCAGTTCGGCGGCGTCGAAGCGGAAGGTCTCCGTCGCTTCGAGGCTGCCGCTGTCCCCGCGTTGGACCGTGTAGTGGCGCGAGACGGTCCTGTCGGGGCCACGCGAGTACGCCCCGGAAATCTTGAGCGTCGGCGGATTCCCCACCCGGGTGACCTCCCACCCCTCCTCGAGGGCGCGCACCTCATGGTCCCCCTGGACCAGCCGCATCCGGATCCGGACGGCGCGAGACAGCTGCGACTCGACGAAGACGGCCTGCCAGGCGGGCTCCGCCATCCGCCATTCCGCTACCAGGTCGGCGCCCTCCGGGCCGCCGTCGCGGATGACGTACGGGACATCCGGCCGGTTGACGCCGAGAAGAGCGGCCCGCACCTCATCGGCCGAGCGCGGAGCGACACCGTCATCGGGGCGCTTGGTTCCGGTCAACTTGTCGAAGAGTCCCATGAAAGCAACCTATGAGGGGGCTGATTGCAGGTGCAAGATCTGCCGCTCGGGTGGGACGCACTACGAAGTCGCGCCGGTGTCCGGGCGGACCGTGCGAGCCTCTCGGTCGTGGCCGTCGGCACGCTGCTCGTCGGCTGCTCGGCTTCGGTCGACGTGGGTACGTCCACGCCGAAGATGTCATTGGACAAGCTGGCCACCACTCTCTCCGAAAAGCTCGCCGCCACGACGGGCCAGCCGAAGCCAGACATCAACTGCCCCGAGGACCTCGCCGGCAAGGTCGGCACCACCACCCGTTGTACGCTCACCGCGGACGACGGCAGCCCCTTGGGCGTGACGGTCAAGGTGACCTCTGTCGACGGAGACCAGATCAACTTCGACATCCAGGCCGACGGAACTGCTTCCCCTGCGCCGAACTGACGGCAGGGGCCTTCCGACTTACACCTAGGTGAGTGAAGATCGCTTACGTGTGACTGCGAGCCAGGCACGCGGAGCACGTCGGCGATGCCGTTCGGCCTGATCCACAACAGCTCCAGAACCGCCTGTTGCAAGTCGGCCGAGCGCGTAGCCGCCTGTGAATTCGATGTGCGCGTCCCCGGTGCCCGCCGGCCTGTTCCGGTTCGCCCATCGCCCATCCCTGTGCCGTACCGCAGTTCAGCGGCACCCCGACTGGTGCCCGCCCGTGGGCCGACGACGTGGGGTCGCCTCACACCGGTGCCCGACTGCTCCGGGCCCCCGCACCCCCGCCGCGTGGTCTGCCGCCGACAGGTCGATCGTGAACTCGGTGTGCCCCGGGACACTGTGCACGTCGATCCGGCCGCCGTGCGCGGACGTGATCGCCGCCGCGATGGCGAGGCCCAGGCCGGAGCCGCCCGCTCTCGCGTCCGGGCGGGAGCGGGAGGTGTCGGCTCGGGTGAAGCGTTCGAAGACTCTGGGCAGGAGGGCGGGCGGGATGCCGGGGCCGTTGTCGCGGACGCGGATGACGCGGTGGTCCGGCGTGGCCTCGACGGACGCCACCACCGTCGTTCCAACGGGTGTGTGCATACGCGCGTTGGCCAACAGGTGGGCCACCACCTGGTGGAGCCGGGCCTCGTCGCCGACGACCAGCGCGGGGGCGTCGAGGCCCAGTTCCAGCTGCCAGTCGTGGCCGCCGCCCGCGGCGCGCGCGTCCCACACGGCCTCCGCGACCAGTGCCGCCAAGTCCACCTCGGTGGACTGCAGAGGCCGGCCCTCGTCGAGGCGGGCCAGCAGGAGGAGGTCCTCCACCAGGCCGGTCATCCGGGCCGACTCGGCGGAGACCCGGCTCCAGGCCAGTACCGGCTCCACGCGGTCGGCGCCACGGTTCATCAGCTCCGCGTACCCGGCGATGGACGCGAGCGGCGTACGCAGTTCGTGACTGGCGTCGGCGAGGAAGCGCCGCATCTTCTCCTCGCTGCGCCGCACCCGCTCCTCGCTGCGCCGCCGCTCGACGAAGGAGGACTCGACGTGGTCGATCATGAGGTTGAGTGCCGCGCCGACCTGGCCGGCCTCGCTGCCCGGGTCGGTGTCGGGTTCGGGCACCCGGGTCAGGCCGGTGACCTCGCCCCCGCCGAGCGGCGCGCGGGAGACCTCGGCGGCGGTGGCGGCGACCCGGCCGAGGGGCCGCAGTTGGCGGCGTATGACCACCGCGCAGACACAGCCGGCGACGGCCAGCCCAAGACCCGCGACCACTGCCTCGACCACGACCAGGCCGCTGATCATGCGCTGTACGTCGCCCATCGGGAGTCCGGTCAGGACGCGGACCCCGTCGTTGTCGAGGGCGGTGACCCGGTAGGTGCCGAGGCCGGGGACGCTCCGGGTGTGCTTCGAACCGTCGGTGCCGATGCCCTCCAGGGCGGTGCGCTGGGCGGTGGTGAGGGCCTGGGGAGCGGCGTCCTCGGCGACGACCGACGCGGACAGGACGGTGCCGTCGGTGTCGAGCCGGGCGGCGAGCATGCCGGCGGGGTGGCCGCTCTCGTCGAGGAGGGTCAGGTCGTCCTCGACGACCGGGTGGAGCGCGGCATCGCTCAGGCTGCGCTCGGCGGCGTTGGTGACGCGGTCGTCCAGGTCGCCCATGAGGTAGGCGCGTTGGACGAGGGCGGTAGTGAACGCCATCGTGGTGCACACGACGGCGAGGGTGACGCCGACGAGGAGGAGCAGCCGGGTGCGCAGGGAGTGCGTGCGCGGCCCGGGGTGCGGCCTGGCGCTCATCTCCCCTCCTCCGTGGGCCTGATCGCGTGGCCCGGCCCGCGCACGGTGTGGATCATCGGCGTCCGGCCCTCGTCGATCTCGCGGCGCGGGCTGTGCTCCGGCGCCTCGCGGGCGGTGAGCATGAGGACGGGCGGCTTCGGCGGTCCCTGCCGCGGTCGGCGCGGCACCTGCGGCCCGTCGAGGTCGGGCAGCATCCCGTCGAGCGCGACGGCGTGCGGGGCGCTACGGCGGGCGACGCGCAGCGCACTGTGCCCGTCTGCGGCCGGGCAGGACCGTCGGCCCGCCCCGGCGACGGCCACCGGCAACACTTCGGTGAGCGTGGGCTCGTCATCGACGAGGAGCACGCGGACGCGGCCGGTTCGGGACCCGGAAGTGCCAGTCATGTACCGATCGTGTCCCCGCCCGCTGAGGGAACCCTGTGTTCCACCTGAGGGTGGGTGATGACCTGGGATGTCCTGGTCCGGGCACGGCGGAGGGCCGCACCCCCGTCGCCGGGGATACGGCCCTCAACTGCCCTGCCGTTCCGCCTACTTGCGGATCAGGCTGCGCAGCACGTACTGCATGATGCCGCCGTTGCGGTAGTAGTCCGCCTCGCCGGGGGTGTCGATGCGGACGACCGCGTCGAACTCGACGCCCGTGTCGGTGGTGACCTTCACCGTGCGCGGGGTGGTGCCGTTGTTGAGCTCCTCGACACCGGTGAAGGAGAAGGTCTCCTCGCCGGTCAGGCCGAGGGAGGCGGCCGAGGCGCCCTCCGGGAACTGGAGCGGCAGGACGCCCATGCCGATGAGGTTCGAGCGGTGGATGCGCTCGTACGACTCGGCGATGACGGCCTTGACGCCGAGGAGCGCGGTGCCCTTGGCGGCCCAGTCGCGGGACGAGCCGGAGCCGTACTCCTTGCCGGCCAGGATGGCCAGCGGGGTGCCCTGCTCGATGTAGTTGCGGGAGGCGTCGTAGATGAACGACACCGGCCCGCCGTCCCGCGTGAAGTCGCGGGTGTAGCCGCCTTCCGTCCCCGGCGCGATCTGGTTGCGCAGGCGGATGTTGGCGAACGTGCCGCGGATCATGACCTCGTGGTTGCCGCGGCGCGAGCCGTAGCTGTTGAAGTCACGGCGCTCCACACCGTGCTCGGTGAGGTACTGGCCCGCCGGGGTGTCGGCCTTGATCGCACCGGCCGGGGAGATGTGGTCGGTGGTGACCGAGTCGCCCAGCTTGGCGAGCACGCGGGCGCCCGTGATGTCGGAGACCGGGGTGGTCTCCATCGTCATGCCCTCGAAGTACGGGGGCTTGCGGACGTAGGTGGACTGCGGGTCCCACTCGAAGGTGTTGCCGGTCGGGATCGGCAGCGCCTGCCACTGGGCGTCGCCCGCGAAGACGTCCTGGTAGGACTTGTTGAACATGTCCTCGCCGATGGCGTTCGCCACGACGTCGTTGACCTCGGCCTCGGAGGGCCAGATGTCCCTGAGGTAGACCGGGTTGCCGTCCTGGTCGATGCCCAGGGCGTCCTTGGTGATGTCCACCTTCATGGAGCCGGCGAGGGCGTACGCGACGACCAGCGGCGGGGACGCCAGGTAGTTCATCTTGACGTCGGGGTTGATCCGGCCCTCGAAGTTCCGGTTGCCGGAGAGGACCGACGTGACCGCCAGGTCGTGGTCGTTGACGGCCTTGGAGACCTCCTCCGGCAGCGGGCCGGAGTTGCCGATGCAGGTGGTGCAGCCGTAGCCGACGAGGTTGAAGCCGACCTTGTCGAGGTAGGGGGTGAGCCCTGCCTTGTCGAAGTAGTCGGTGACGACCTTCGAGCCCGGGGCGAGGGTGGTCTTGACCCACGGCTTGCGGGTCAGGCCCTTCTCCACGGCCTTCTTCGCGACGAGCGCGGCGGCGACCATGACGTACGGGTTCGAGGTGTTGGTGCAGGAGGTGATGGCCGCGACCGTCACCGCACCGTGGTCGATCTCGTACGTCGAGCCGTCGGGGGCGGTCACGGTGACCGGGTTGGACGGGGCGCCGTTCGGGTGGACGGCCGGGGCGTCGGAGGCCGGGAAGGACTCCTTGCCCGCCTCGTCCACGTCGTCGACGTAGTTGCGGACGTCCGTCTTGAACTGCTCGGCGGCGTTGGCGAGGACGATGCGGTCCTGCGGACGCTTCGGGCCGGCGATCGACGGGACGACCGTCGACAGGTCCAGCTCGAGCTTCTCGGAGAAGTCCGGCTCGGCCTTCGGGTCCAGCCACAGGCCCTGCGCCTTGGCGTACGCCTCGACGAGCGCCAGCTGCTGCTCGGAGCGGCCGGTCAGCTTCAGGTACTTGATGGTCTCGTCGTCGATCGGGAAGATCGCGGCCGTGGAACCGAACTCCGGCGACATGTTGCCGATGGTGGCGCGGTTGGCGAGGGAGGTGGCGGACACGCCCTCGCCGTAGAACTCGACGAACTTGCCGACCACGCCGTGCTTGCGGAGCATCTCGGTGATCGTGAGCACCAGGTCGGTGGCGGTGGTGCCGGGGGTGAGCTCACCGGTCAGCTTGAAGCCGACGACGCGCGGGATGAGCATGGAGACCGGCTGGCCGAGCATCGCGGCCTCGGCCTCGATGCCGCCGACGCCCCAGCCGAGGACGCCGAGGCCGTTGACCATGGTGGTGTGCGAGTCGGTGCCGACGAGGGTGTCGGGGTAGGCCTGGCCGTTGCGGACCATGACCGTGCGCGCCAGGTGCTCGATGTTGACCTGGTGGACGATGCCGGTGCCGGGGGGTACGACCTTGAAGTCGTCGAAGGCGGTCTGGCCCCAACGCAGGAACTGGTAGCGCTCGCGGTTGCGGCCGTACTCCAGCTCGACGTTCTGCGCGAAGGCCTCGTTGGTGCCGAACTTGTCGGCGATGACGGAGTGGTCGATGACCAGCTCGGCCGGGGAGAGCGGGTTGACCTTCGCCGCGTCGCCGCCGAGCTCCTTCACGGCCTCACGCATGGTGGCGAGGTCCACGACACACGGCACACCGGTGAAGTCCTGCATGATCACGCGGGCCGGCGTGAACTGGATCTCCTGAGAGGGCCGGCCCTGCGAGTCCCAGCCGCCGATGGCGCGGATGTGGTCGGCGGTGATGTTCGCGCCGTCCTCCGTGCGGAGCAGGTTCTCGAGCAGGACCTTGAGGCTGTACGGCAGTCGGGCCGAGCCCTCCACCTTGTCCAGCCGGAAGATCTCGTACGACTCGTCGCCCACCTGCAGCGTGCTGCGGGCGTCGAAGCTGTTCGCCGACACGACAGTCTCCTTCATTTTTGTGCGCTTACCACCGCATCCTGCCGCCACGCCCTCTTGGCCGATCCGCTAAGGTAAGGCTAAGTTAGGCGTGCCTTACCGCCGGACTGATGACGACGTGCGACCGCGGCGCGCCTCGGCAGATATCTCGATGTCGAGATAACTCTAGTACATGGGGCCGCGTTGGTCATGCCCGGCCTCCCTGTGATGTCCTCCTGTGACCATGAACCGAGCCGATTTCTCCTGGGACGACTTCGCCTGGATGGCACGGGTGCCACTGCCGCCGGACACCTGGGCGGCCGCGACGGGGACACTCGTACCCCTGTACTACGCCCCCGAGGGCCGCGAGGGCCACCCGCTGGACGACGCCGAGATCGCGGCGGCCGCGTGGACGGCCGACCGGCTGCCCGCCCTGCTCGCCGGGGCGCGGCCCGCCCTGAGCGCCCACGCCGTGCACACCCTGAAGCCGGAGGACCTGGCCACCGCGTCCGGCCTGGCCGACCTCGTGCGCCTCAGCGCGCTCTATGTCCACCCGGTCTCCAGGGACGGCATCCCGTACGTGGGCATCGAGCTCTCCTGCCCCTGGGACGAGGAGCACGGCCTGGGAGTTCTCCTGCACGGCACGCGTGTCGTCGACGTCGGCGGGGCCGACACCGCCTTCCTGCTGTGGATCGCCGAGCGGGACGCCACGGATGCGCGGGCGGGCCTGGACGAGTCGCTGATCGGCTACTGGGACAGCTCCCCCTTCGACCAGGGCGTGATGGAGTCGTCCGCGCTGGAGCTCCGCGCGAACGGGCAGGGGTGGAGCAGCCTGGCCAACCTGGGCGGGGAGCACGTCACGCTCCTGACGTGGAGCTGCCCGGAGCCGGGGGTCGTCGAACTGCGGGACGAGGAGGGGCGGGCCTCACGACACCGGTACGACATCGCGCCCGTCGTACCGCCGTACGGCACCGAAGCGGTGACGTCGGTCACCTTCGAGGAGACGGTGGAGTGCTGCCATCAGTTCGCCAAGTGGGGGTATCCGACAGGAGTTGGGAGCAACTGACCGATCCTCAAGAGAGGCCCACATGCCCCTCACATTCCGCAAGAGCTTCCGGATCCTGCCCGGCGTGCGCCTGAACATCAACCGGCGCTCGTGGTCCATCACCACCGGCGGCGGCAGCCACGGGCCGAGGCACACGACCAGCAGCACAGGACGACGTACGACTTCGGTTGATTTGCCCGGACCTTTCGGATGGCGCCGCACCCGCACCGCGAAGCGGCGTTGACGATTCCTCAGGTCCGTCGCCGCCATCGCCGCCGGTCACCCGAACGGCCCTCCCCAAGAGGCGCCATCTCATATCTGAGATAGCCTCAACCCCATGGCAGACGACTACCTCGTACGCATCGGCAAGCTCATCCGTGACGCCCGGCAGCACCGGGGCTGGACCCAGTCGCAGCTCGCCGAGGCGCTCGGCACCAGTCAGAGCGCCGTCAATCGCATCGAGCGCGGCAACCAGAACATCAGCCTTGAGATGATCGCTCGCATCGGTGAAGCGCTGGACAGCGAAATCGTCTCTCTGGGCTACGCGGGCCCGATGCACCTGCGCGTGGTCGGCGGTCGTCGGCTGTCCGGCGCCATCGACGTGAAGACGAGCAAGAACGCCTGTGTGGCACTGCTGTGCGCCTCGCTGCTCAACCAGGGGCGCACAGTGCTGCGCCGGGTCGCCCGCATCGAGGAGGTGTACCGCCTCCTGGAGGTGCTCAACTCCATCGGCGTACGCACCCGCTGGATCAACGACGGCGTCGACCTGGAGCTGGTGCCGCCGGCCCAGCTGAACATGGCGGCGATCGACGCGGCGGCGGCCGTACGGACACGGTCCATCATCATGTTCCTCGGCCCCCTGCTGCACCGCATGGACCGCTTCATGTTGCCGTACGCCGGCGGTTGCGACCTCGGCACGCGGACCATCGAGCCGCACATGATCGCGCTGCGCCGGTTCGGGCTGGACATCGCGGCGACCGAGGGCCAGTACCACGCGGCGGTCGACCGGTCCGTACGACCCGACCGGCCGATCGTGCTGACCGAACGCGGGGACACCGTCACCGAGAACGCGCTGCTCGCCGCGGCCCGGCACGACGGCGTCACCGTCGTCCGCAACGCGTCCTCGAACTACATGGTCCAGGACCTGTGCTTCTTCCTGGAGGCCCTGGGCGTCAGGGTCGAGGGCATCGGCACCACCACCCTCACCGTGCACGGTGTGCCGAACATCGACGTGGACGTCGACTACTCCCCCTCCGAGGACCCGGTCGAGGCGATGAGCCTGCTGGCCGCCGCGGTCGTCACACAGTCGGAACTGACGGTGCGCCGCGTCCCCATCGAGTTCCTGGAGATCGAACTCGCGGTCCTGGAGGAGATGGGCCTCGACCACGACCGCACCCCGGAGTACCCCGCCGACAACGGCCGCACCCGCCTGGTGGACCTCACCGTCCGGCCCTCCAAGCTGGAGGCACCGATCGACAAGATCCACCCGATGCCGTTCCCCGGCCTGAACATCGACAACGTCCCCTTCTTCGCGGCCATCGCGGCCGCCGCTCAGGGCAAGACACTCATCCACGACTGGGTCTACGACAACCGGGCGATCTACCTGACGGACCTCAACCGTCTCGGCGGGCGGCTGCAGTTGCTGGACCCCCACCGGGTACTGGTCGAGGGCCCGACCCGCTGGCGCGCCGCCGAGATGATGTGCCCGCCCGCCCTGCGGCCAGCCGTGGTCGTCCTGCTGGCGATGATGGCGGCGGAAGGCACGTCCGTGCTGCGGAACGTGTACGTCATCAACCGGGGGTACGAGGATCTCGCCGAGCGTCTCAACTCGGTCGGGGCGCAGATCGAGACGTTCCGGGACATCTGAGCGGGTCACCGCTGGGGCTGTGCGAGCAGCCGGCGGGTGGGATCCGGGCCGGGAGGACGCGGGACAGCGGCGTGAACACGAGCTGCCTGGTCTGCGCCGCGAGTTTGACGTACAGCAGCAGGCTGTTGGGCATGTTCGCGCCGCCTTCGGTCGCGAAGTGCTGTTCCGTGCTGCCGAAGCCGGCGAAGCCGAACGCGTCGGCCCAGCGGGCGATGTCGGTGGGCGTCACGGGGGTGACGCTGCGGGACCGGACCAGTTTCTTCACGTGCCTCCTTGTGGTCGACAGACGAGGGCGGGCAGCAGGCAGGCGGCTCCGGCGCCGGGCGGGGTCAGTGGTCGGGCGCGGGCGGTTCGCCCGAGGTCGGCACGCTGCTCGGCGGCAGGTGGTCCTGCGCCCACACGGTCAGGGCGGCCAGCGGGATGAGGCAGGCGTTGCCGTGGGAGGTGAGGGCGTAGCGGGTGCGCGGTGGGGGCCGGGGACGACGGTCAGGGTGATCAGGTCCAGGTCGGCCAATTCCTGGAGGCGGTCGGTGAGCGTGCCGTCGCTGATGCCGGGGACTCGCTCGCACACCTGGCCGAAGTCGGCCGGGCCCCTGGCGAGCGCCGCGATGACCAGACCGGCCCAGGCCCTGCCCAGCAGGGCGCAGGCCTGGTTGAGGGCCAGGATCGGCTCGGGTGCCGGCGGGAGCCCGGAAGACCGGTGCCCCGGCTGGGTGCGGTGTGGGGTGGTCATGGGAATGTCCGATCCCGTACGGCGCGAGGTGTCGCGGTGACACCTCGCGCCGTACGTCGACGTGGCCGGTCGCGCCCTCCGCGCGGTCAGCCCATGTGGACGGGCGGTGCGCCCTCGGTGTGCCGCTGCTTGCCGGCGTTGACGGCCAGGAACATGACCGCCACGCCGAGCAGGAACATGGCGGCCGCGGCCACGAAGGCCATCGTGTAGCCGTGCGTCAGTGCCTCGCCCGCCCTCGCGACCAGCGGGAAGTCCTTGGTGGCCAGGCCCCGGTAGAAGGACGAGGCCGCCTCGGGCAGCTTGTCGTTCGCGGCCGAGGTGGAGATCGTCGACAGAACCGCGAGACCGAGCGCGCCGCCGATCTGCTGGGCGGTGTTCAGCAGTGCGGAGGCCATGCCCGTGTCCTTGTGGTCGATGCCGCTGACCGCGCCCAGCGTCATGGGGACGAAGGCCATGCCCAGCCCGAGTGCGGTGACGAACATCGCCGGCATCAGGTGCCCGGCGTACGAGGAGTCGGTTTCCAGGGTGGCGAACCAGACCATGCCGACGGCCGCGACCAGCAGGCCGGGTCCGGCGATCAGCCGGGGTGCCAGGTGCGTGATCAGCTTGGAGCTGATGCCCGCTGCGGCCGCCATGCCCACGCTGAAGGGCAGGAAGGCGAAGCCGGTCCTGACCGCGCTGTAGCCGAGGATCAGCTGCATGTAGAGCGTCAGGAAGTAGAACATGGCGAACATGCCCGACCCGACGAACAGCATCGTGCCGTAACTGCCGGAGCGGTTGCGGTCCTTGAACAGGCGCAGGGGCATCATCGGGTCGGCGGCGCGCGTCTGGACGAGCAGGAACACCACGAGGAGTACGGCGGCCGTGGCGAAGGACGCCAGGGTCAGGCCGCCTGTCCAGCCGTGTTCGCCGCCGCGCGTGATGCCGTAGACGAGGGCGATGAGTCCGCCGGTCCCGGTGACGGCGCCGGGGACGTCCAGACGGCCGGGGTGGCGTTCGGCCTCGACGAGGGTCCTGGTGCCGGCGAGGACGGCCAGGCCGATGGGGATGTTGATGAAGAACACCCAGCGCCAGTCGAGCGCGTCGGTCAGTACGCCTCCGAGGAGGAGGCCGACCGTGGCGCCGACACCACCCATGGCCGCGTAGACGCCCATCGCCGTGTTGCGGGACTTGCCGGGCGGGAAGGTGGTGGTGATCAGGGCCAGCGCGTTGGGCGCGGCGAGGGCGGCGCCGACGCCCTGCAGGATGCGGGCGCCGATGAGCAGGCTCTCGTTCGGGGCGAGTCCGCCCAGCAGTGAGGCGAGGGTGAAGACGGCTATGCCCGCCTGGAAGACGCTTCGCCGCCCGAAGAGGTCGCCCGCCTTGCCGCCGAGCAGCATCAGTCCGCCGAAGGCCAGCGCGTAGGAGTTGACGATCCAGGCCAGGTTGGCGTCGGAGACGCCGAGGTCGGTCTGGATGGCGGGCAGGGCGATGTTGGTGATCGTGGCGTCGAGGATCACCATCAGCTGGGCCGCGGCGATGACGAAGAGCGCCAGGCCGAGATGCCGCCCGCCCGGGGAGGCCCCGGACGCCTCGGCACCCGGCTGCCCGGGGATCGTGGTTGTGCTGTCGGCAGACAAGAAAGCACTCCAAAGAAAGAGAGGGGAATGGAAAAGGGGTTTTACCCCGACCGGGAAAGGACCTGGAATGTCAAATTCGACTCGGAAAACGCCCGATGAAGAGGCGACAGGACCACCTGACCGCAATACAGAGACGAACCGTAACACCCGGCTGACACCGGTAACGGCCTCCGGAAGCCATTCTCCGCGTAATTGTTTTTGGACTTGACTTCCTGCTCGACATAGGGGCAACGCGCCGGAGAAGGGAACTCCCTGTGCCCATGAACGTGGTCGGTCTGTCAAATGCGGAATTCACTTCCGGAACCATTGGCAGATTCGTGTCAGCGGGGTGTTAGCGCAGGAGAAACCGGAGGCGGCGGCCGTCCGTCCGTCCGTCCTTCAGGGGGTGGTGAGCCCGCCGGTGCAGGGGGCTCCCGGTTCGGGGGTCTGCGGCCCCTGGACGTAGGCGGTGAGGAACTGCTCGACGCGCGGGTCGAAGGCCGTGCCGACCGTGAGCTGGTGACCCCAGGCGGACAGCGTGACCGTCCCGGACTGGTGAGGGACGGGGCTCATCAGGGTGTAGGGCGTGCGGGTCACTTTTCCGGCGAGTTCCCTGCGGTCCGTGGCGGTCGCCGTGCCGTTGTACGTGATCCACACGGCGCCGTGCTCCAGCGAGTGCACGGCGTTCTCCTCGCGGATCGGCATCGTGTGGACAGTGCCGTCGCAGGTCATCCACGCCTTGTCGTGGTCGCCGCCGACGGGCGGGGTCATGGGGTAGTCGACGTCTTCCTCGACATGGCCGTACTTGAGCGTGTCGGCGTCCCAGACCCTTTCGCCGCGAACGTGTTTCCTGGCCGCGGCGGCCTCGCGTTCCCGCTCCTGGTGAAGGTCGAAGGCACACTGGCCGACGAGTCAGGCGACGACGATCACGCCGATGGTCAGCAGGAAGGCGCGGTGTCGGCGCTCGCGGGAGCGGAGCAGTTCCTGGGTGCGGTCTTCGCGCGCCGCGGCGGCCGCCCTGGCTGTCGCGGCTCTGGTTCTGGTGGTCCTGCCCATAGGGGTGTGTCCTCGGGTATGTCCTCGTAGGTTCTGAGGTGAACAGCCGACAGGGCTTGGAGCGAAAGCTCGCTCCAAGCCCTGTCGCACTCGACCGCGGTCGCGGCACGGCCCACGTCGGCGAGGTGCCGTGGCGGTGGCCGACGGGAGTCAGGTGTTCCAGACGCCCTGCCGGGCGGCGGTGTCGGCGTACTCGGTGAAGTCCCGGGGCGGACGGCCGAGGGCCCGCTCCACGCCGTCACCGATCGACTCGAGGACGCCGGCACGGACGTGCTCGTACAGGCCGACCGACAGGTGCACCCATTCCTCGGGCACGCCCTGCGCGCGCTGCTCGTCCGCGTACTCCTCGGGGGTGAGCGCCACGTAACGGAGGTTCCGGCCGGTGGCCCGGGCGATCTGCTCCACCGCGTCCCCGAAGGTCATCAGCCGGGGCCCGCTGATCTCGTAGTGCCGGCCGGCATGCCCGGCCTCGGTGAGAGCGGCGACCGCCACCGCGGCGATGTCGTCGGCGTCGACGAACGCCTCCTTTCCGTCCCCGGCCGGCAGCCGCACCTCGCCGCTGAGGACTGGGTCGCGCAGGAAGTCCTCGCTGAAGTTCTGGAAGAACCAGCGCACCCGCAGCACGGTCCACTCCAGGCCCGCGTGCTCCAGTCCCCGCTCAGCGGCGAGGACGTGCTCCTGAGCAGGGCCCCAGGCGTCGGAGGGCGTGGACAGCAGTACCGCGCGCCGGGCTCCGGCCGCCGCGGCCTGCCGGGAGAAGGCGGCAACGGCTTCGGCGGCCTGCGGGCGGCCGAGGTCGGGGAGCACCAGGTACACACCTGTCACGCCCCGCAGTGCCGGCTCCCATGTGGAGCGGTCCGTCCAGTCGAAGGAAGGCGTACCGGAACGGGATGCCGCGCGGACCGCCACGCCCCGCTCCTCCAGCAGCCGCACCACCCGACGGCCGGTCTTGCCCGTCGCCCCTGTCACCAAGATCATCTCGTCGTTCATGGCTCAACTGAACCAGTCGCCGTGAGCCCAGGCCATGCCGTGCGGACTCATGTCCATACGCGTTCGTCTACCCTGACCGGCATGGATCCTTCGGGCCTGACCAGCACGGATCCGCTGACGGACCTCCTGAACGCGGTACGGACCAGTGGCGCGCTCTTCCACCAGTCCTCCCTGACCGGCCCCTGGGCAGCACGCTTAGAGGACGGCTCACCGCTGGCCCTCGCGGTCCTGCTGCACGGCTCCGTCTGGATCACCCCTCAGGGCGGCGATCCGGTCCGGCTCGGTCCCGGGGACGTCGCGGTGCTGTGCGGCGGAGCACCGTACGTGATCGCGGACGACCCGGCCACCGAACCGGACGTGGCGATCCGACCCGGGGGCCGGTGCACCACCGTGGACGGCGAGGAGCTGGCCGCCGCGCGGGCTCCGGGCAGGGACGGCCCGGGCCCGGCCGGGCCGGACAGCACGCTCCTGTTGAGCGGTCTGTACACCGGGGACAACGGCATTCCGGGCCGGCTGCTCGCCGCGCTGCCGCCCCTGGCCGTCATCGACGCGAGCGTGGGCACCTGCCCCTTCAGCCTGTCGGCCTTCGAGGAGATCACCCGCGAGGAGCCCGGGCAGCAGGTCCTGCTCGACCGGGCGCTGGACCTGATGCTCATCACCGCCCTGCGCGCCTGGTTCACCCGCCCCGGGGCCCAGATCCCCGCCTGGTACCGGGCGCACAGCGACCCCGTGGTCGGCCACGTTCTGCGCCTGATGCAGGCCGATCCCGCACACCCGTGGACCCTGCCGGGCCTGGCCGCGAGGACCGGCGTGTCCCGAGCGAACCTGGCCCGGCGCTTCACCACGCTGGTCGGACAGCCTCCGATGACCTACCTGCGGGAACGGCGCCTCGCCCTCGCCGCCGACCTGCTGCGCGATGCCGACGCCACACTCGCCACGGTGGCGGACCGCGTCGGCTTCGCCAACGCCTTCGCCCTGAGCGCCGCGTTCAAGCGGGAACACGGTGTCAGCCCGAGCGAGTTCCGGACGCGCGAGAGTCGCGCGCAGGCCTGAGAGGGCACCGATCCCAGGAATTCGGTGCGGTGGGCCACCCACGTCTCCCTGTTTCGATGGCCCGGTGGATCGCCGACGCCCGCACGATCGTCCTCGGCGGACCGCTGCTGTCGGCGGGCTCCGTCGGCGACCGGCCGAACCGCCCCCGTTTGCGGCTCTCGGCGCCCGCACGGCAGGGTGCGGGGGTGGCTACTTTGCTGATCGTGCATCACACGCCCTCGCCGAACTGCCAGGCGATGTTCGAGGCCGTCGTCGCCGGTGCGACGGACCCGGAGATCGAGGGCGTCCACGTCGTGCGGCGGGCGGCGCTGGCCGCCACGGCGTCCGACGTCCTCGCCGCCGACGGGTTCGTGCTCGGTACGCCGGCGAACCTCGGCTACATGTCCGGTGCGCTCAAGCACTTCTTCGACCAGGTCTACTACCCCTGCCTCGACGCGACGCAGGGCCGCCCCTTCGGTTACTACGTGCACGGTGGCAACGACGTGACCGGAGCGGTCCGCGGCATCGAGGCCATCACGACGGGCCTCGGCTGGCGGCGGGCCGCCGAGGCCGTGACCGTGACGGGCGAGCCCCGCAAAGCGGACACCGAGGCCTGCTGGGAACTGGGCGCCACGGTCGCCGCGGGACTGATGGACTGACGCCGCGCTCAGCTTTCGATCAGGGTGACGTCCTGCTGCCGGGTCGCGTGGACGTGGGGCAGTAGCAGGCCCCCCTCCGGACGCAGCTCCATCAGGGTGGCCTCGACGTACGCAGGGCCTGCCTGGAGCGAACGCGTCGAGGGCTTGCCGGTGTTCGCCCAGGTGTGCTCCAGCCCGTCGCACACCGCGCGGGTGCCGCCGATGCCCTCGCCGGCCGAGGAGGGGTGCCGGCCGACGGCCGAACTGACGAACACCGGGCCCGTGGCGCCCGTGCAGCGGTAGGTGCCGGAGAGGGTGACCGTCCCGTCGGACGCGATACGGCCCCTCGGGTCGACCGTCACCGTCTCGTCCGGGTCGGCGGTTGTCGGCGCGGCGGAGGCGGCGGCGGGGGCGGCCAGCAGGAGCAGCGCGGCAGCGGTGGCGGTGGCCGTCGCGGTGAGGACGGGACGCAAGGACATGGGGAGAACCTCCTGAAGTGGGGGCCTCCACTGGTACCGGGCGCGAGCGTCCTCGGCGGTGACCGTCACCCTTTCGGTGGCGAGTCCGCACCGACGGTCGTGGAACGGTCCGGGTGTTGTCCGCGTGTTGTCACGCTTCACAGCAGGCTGTTCCGATGAGTTCGCCGCCGGAGGATGGTCTGTCACAAGGACCCGGTCCGATCCGATGGTCCTACCGCCGTGGAGGTGCGCCATGTGTTCCCACCAGCCCTCGTGCCCCGCAACCGACAACCACGCCCCGCACGTCGTCGCCGCCCACCCCGAGCAGGGGTGGAACCTGCTGTGCACCGGCGCGATCGTGTTCGACGACACCGGCGAGCTGCTGCCGGACGGCCGGGTCGTCGCCCCGCACCGGGCGGTCGCGGAGCGGCTGACGATCGCCGCCTGATCACGTTCCCGCGATGCGGGGAAAGCCGCTGGTTCTAGGGCAGCACCGCGAAGCCGTCGAGTTCCACCAGCGCCTGGTCGTCCCACAGGCGTACGACCTGCACGACCGCCATGGCCGGGTAGTCGCGGCCCGCCGACTCCCGCCAGATCCGGCCGAGTTCGGGAGCGTGGGTGCGGTACGCGGCGATGTCCGTGGCGTAGACGGTGACGCGGGCGAGGTCGGCGGGGGTGCCGCCGGTGGCGGTCAGGGCCGCCAGGAGGTTGTTGAGGGCTCGCTCGAACTGCTCGGGGAGGGTGTCGCCGACGACCTTGCCCTCGGTGTCGAGGGCGGTCTGGCCGGCGAGGAACACGAGCCGGGTGCCGGTGGCGACGACGGCATGGGAGAAGCCGGTGGGCGGGGAGAGTTCGGGCGGGTTCACACGCTCGGCTGTCACGCGTCGGCCTCCTGGGCACTCACGGGATCCACGGCATCCATGGCCTCCGCGGCCTCCAGATTCGCGTACAACTCCTTCGCGATGATGCCGCGTTGGACCTCGCTCGCGCCCTCGTAGATGCGCGGGGCGCGTACCTCGCGGTAGAGGTGTTCGAGGAGGTGGCCGCGGCGCAGGGCGCGGGCGCCATGGAGTTGGACGGCCGCGTCGACGACGTACTGCGCGGTCTCGGTGGCGAGCAGCTTCGCCATCGCCGCGCGCCCCGGGACGTCCGGGGCGCCTTCGTCGTACGCCGTCGCCGCCGCGTACACCATGAGGCGGGCCGCCTCGGTGCGCAGGGCCATCTCGGCGACCTGGTGGGCGACGGTCTGCAGGTCCCGCAACTTGCCGCCGAACGCATCCCGTCGGGCGGTGTGGGCGAGGGTCGCGTCGAGCGCCGCACGGGCCATGCCGACCGCGAAGGCGCCGACGCTGGGGCGGAAGAGGTTGAGGGTGTCCATGGCGACCCGGAAGCCGCGGTCGGTCTCGCCGAGCACGTCGTCGGCGGTGACCGGGACGGCGTCGAAATCGAGGCTGCCGATGGGGTGCGGCGAGAGCATGTCGAGGGCCGCGCCGGTCAGACCGGGGCGGTCGGCGGGGACGAGAAAGGCGGTGACCCCGCGGGCGCCGGCGCCGGGGGTGGTGCGCGCGAAGACGGTGTAGAAGTCGGCCTCGGGTGCGTTGGAGATCCAGCACTTCTCCCCGGTGAGCCGCCAGCGGGCGGGGCCGTCGGACTCCGCGGCGAGGGGGGCGCCCGACTCGGCTCCCGGCGCGCCCGCCCGCCGCGCGGACTCTCGTTCCGCCCGCAGGGTCAGCGCCGCCGCGTCCGATCCCGCCCCCGGCTCGCTCAGGGCGAAGGCCGCCACCGCCGTGCCCTCGGCCACCCGGGGCAGCCAGCGTTTTCGCTGGGCGGGGGTGCCGTGGGCGTGGACCGGGTGGGCTCCCAGGCCCTGGAGGGCGAGGGCGGTCTCGGCCTCGGTGCAGGCGTAGGCGAGGGACTCCCGCATCAGGCAGAGGTCGAGGGCGCCGGAGGTGAAGAGGCGGGACAGCAGGCCGAGGCGGCCGAGTTCCGTGACGAGCGGGCGGTTGACGTGGCCCGGTTCGCCCTTCTCCGCGAGGGGGTGCAGCCGGTCCGCGGCCAGGGCACGCAGTTCCGCAGCCCAGGCGATCTGTGGTGGTTCGAGTGAGAATGCGGGCATTGCCGGTCCTCTCTCCCCCGCGGCCCTGCGGCCACTCCCCCGACGGTATCGCGCACCGTTGACTGCCGTCACCAACACGATACGCTCGATGCGCGAACCCACCCGGGGATGCCGACCCGACGCCCACCACCGACGCCCACAAGGCAAGGGGGCGAACCGCCATGAACCCCTCGGCCCACGTCGACACCTTCACCCGCGACCATCTGCCGCCCCCCGAGCAGTGGCCCGAGCTCCGCTTCGACCTGCCGGAGCTGCGTTACCCCGATCGGCTGAACTGCGCCGCCGAGCTGCTCGCCGGGCAGGCCGCGGACCGACCGGTGTTCCACACGCCGACGGGCGGGACCTGGACGTACGGCGATCTCCACACCCGCGTCGACCGCATCGCGCACGCCCTCACCCGTGACCTCGGGGTCGTCCCCGGCAACCGGGTCCTGCTGCGCGGCCCCACCACCCCCTGGCTGGCCGCCTGCTGGCTGGCGGTGCTCAAGGCGGGCGCGGTCGCCGTCACCGTGCTGGCCCAGCAGCGCCCGCACGAACTGGCCACGATGTGCGAGATCGCCCGCATAGAGCACGCCCTGTGCGACATCCGGGCCGTCGACGACCTCGCCAAGGCCGAGATGCCGGGGCTCAGGATCACGACGTACGGCGGCGACACCCCCGGCGACCTGCTGAACCTGGCGACGCCCGAAGAGCCGTACACCGCCGTGGACACCGCGTCCGACGATGTCGCGCTGATCGCGTTCACCTCCGGGACCACCGGCCGCCCGAAGGGCTGCATGCACTTCCACCGGGACGTGCTGGCGATCGCCGACACCTTCGCCCGCCATGTGCTCGGGCCACACCCCGAGGACGTCTTCACCGGCAGTCCCCCACTGGGCTTCACCTTCGGTCTCGGCGGGCTGGTGGTCTTTCCGATGCGGGCCGGTGCCAGTGCCCTGCTGCTCGAACAGGCCGGTCCCAGGCAGCTGTTGCCCGCGATCGCCGAGCACCGGGTGTCGGTCCTGTTCACCGCGCCGACCGCCTACCGCGCGATGCTCGACGAGCTCGACACGTACGACGTGTCCTCCCTGCGCCGCTGTGTCTCCGCCGGCGAGAACCTGCCGGCCGCCACCTGGCGGGCCTGGCACGAACGGACCGGGCTGCGCGTCATCAACGGCATCGGCGCCACCGAACTGCTGCACATCTTCATCTCGGCGGCCGACGAGCGCATCAGGCCGGGGACGACGGGGATGCCGGTCCCGGGGTGGCACGCGCGCGTGCAGGACGAGGACGGCGCGCCGGTGCCCGACGGCGAGCCCGGTCTGCTGGCCGTGCGCGGCCCGGTCGGCTGCCGGTACCTCGCCGATCCCCGGCAGCGCGAGTACGTGCGCGGCGGCTGGAACGTCACCGGCGACACGTACGTCCGCGAGCCCGACGGCTACTTCCGGTACGTCGCCCGCGCCGACGACATGATCATCTCGGCCGGGTACAACATCGCCGGGCCGGAGGTCGAGGACGCGCTGCTGCGCCACCCGGACGTCCTGGAGGCGGCGGTGGTGGGGCGGCCCGACGAGGCGCGCGGGCAGGTCGTGGTGGCCTTCGCCGTCCTGAAGGAGGGCGCCGAACGGGACACCGAGGCACTGCGCGCCTTCGTCCTGTCCGAACTGGCACCCTACAAATGCCCGCGCGAGATCGTCCTGCTGGACACCCTGCCGCGCACCGCGACCGGCAAGCTGCAACGCTTCAGACTGCGCGCCGCCGCCGACAACGCAGGTGACACCGAAGGTGACCAGCAGTGATGCCGACGAACTAAGATGATCAACGTGTCCGACCAGCATGCACCACGGTCTCTCATCGTCACGCTCTACGGCGCGTACGGCCGCTTCCTGCCCGGCCCACTGCCCGTCGCCGAGCTGATCCGACTGCTGGCCGCGGTCGGCGTCGACGCCCCCTCCGTACGCTCGTCCGTGTCCCGGCTCAAACGCCGCGGGCTGCTCCTGCCGGCCCGTACGGCACAGGGCGCGGCGGGGTACGAACTGTCGCCGGACGCCCGTCAGCTGCTCGAGGACGGTGACCGGCGCATCTATGCCACGACACCGCCGGACGACGAGGGCTGGGTGCTCGCGGTGTTCTCCGTGCCGGAGTCCGAGCGGCAGAAGCGGCACGTGCTGCGCTCCCGGCTCGCCGGGCTCGGCTTCGGAACCGCCGCGCCCGGCGTGTGGATCGCTCCGGCGGGCCTGTACGAGGAGAGCCGGCACACGCTTCAGCGGCTGCGGCTCGACCCGTACGTCGACTTCTTCCGCGGCGAGCACCTCGGCTTCGCGCCGACGGTGGAGGCGGTCGCCCGCTGGTGGGACCTGGCGGCGATCGCCAAGGAGCACGAGGCGTTCCTCGACCGTCACGCGCGCGTGCTGCACGACTGGGAGCGGCGCGCGGACACCCCGGCCGAGGATGCCTACCGCGACTACCTCCTCGCCCTGGACACCTGGCGCCACCTCCCCTACACCGATCCCGGGCTGCCCGCCGGTCTGCTCCCGTCGGACTGGCCGGGCGTGCGCTCGGCCGCGGTGTTCCGGGCGCTGCACGAGCGGCTGCGGGACGCGGGGGCCGCCTTCGCGGGCGTATGACCCGCTTCGCTGGGGTGACCAAGCACTCCGGAAGCCCGGAAGGCGATCAAGTCCCCAGCGTCAGACGGGGCTTGGGGGCGTCCGTGCGTCCCGTCCGCGGGCGTCGGCTGCCTGCCCGGTACGGCGCCGGCCAGACGACGCCCGGCCCGTCGTAGCCCTGCTCGGCCGCGGCGTGCAGGGTCCAGTGCGGGTCGTAGAGATGAGGGCGGGCGAGTGCGCACAGGTCCGTACGCCCGGCGAGAATCAGGGAGTTGACGTCGTCCCAGGAGGAGATCGCGCCGACCGTGATCACCGGGACCCCCACCTCGTGACGGATCCGGTCCGCGAACGGCGTCTGGTACGACCGCCCGAACTCCGGCCGTTCGTCGGCGACGACCTGCCCGGTCGACACGTCGATCGCGTCGGCGCCGTGCGCGGCGAAGGCGCGGGCGATCTCGACGGCGTCCTCGGCCGTGTTTCCGCCCTCGGCCCAGTCGGTGGCGGAGATGCGGACGGTCAGGGGCTTCTCCTCCGGCCACACCCCGCGTACGGCGTCGAAGACCTCCAACGGGAAGCGCAGCCGCCGCGCGAACGAGCCGCCGTAGGCGTCGGTGCGGCGGTTGGTCAGCGGGGAGAGGAAGCCGGAGAGCAGGTAGCCGTGGGCGCAGTGCAGTTCGAGAAGGTCGAAACCGGCACGGGCCGCGCGAGCGGCGGCGGCCGCGAACTGCTCGCGTATGTCGGTGAGTTGGGCGCGGGACAACTCGCGCGGGGCCTGGCTGCAGGGCTTGTACGGGATCGGGGACGGGGCCACCAGCGGCCAGTTGCCGTCCTCCAGGGGCTCGTCCATGCCCTCCCACATCAGTTTCGTCGAGCCCTTGCGCCCGCTGTGGCCGAGTTGCACGCCGATCGCGGTGCCCGGCGCCCGCGTGTGCACGAAGGCGGTGACCCGCTTCCATGCCTCGGCCTGCCTGCCGGTGTAGAGGCCGGTGCAGCCGGGGGTGATCCGGCCCTCGGGTGACACGCACACCATCTCGGTCATCACCAGGCCGGCGCCGCCGAGGGCCCGTGCCCCCAGGTGGACGAGGTGGAAGTCGTCGGGGAGGCCGTCGGTTGCCGAGTACATGTCCATGGGTGAGACGACGACCCGGTTGCGCAGGGTCAGGCCGCGCAGCCGGAACGGCGTGAACATCGGAGGTGTGCCGGGCGGGCAGCCGAACTCGCGCTCCACGGCCTCGGTGAAGTGGGCGTCACGCAGCCGCAGGTTGTCGTGGGTGACGCGGCGGCTGCGGGTGAGCAGGTTGAAGGCGAACCGGCGGGGCGGCTGGTCGAGGTACAGCCTCAGGTTCTCGAACCACTCCAGGCTGGCGCGGGCGGCACGCTGGGTGGAGGCGACGACGGGCCGCCGCTCGGCCTCGTACGCCGCCAACGCCCTCTCCAGACAGTCCTGTTCCTCCAGGCAGGCGGCCAGGGCGAGGGCGTCCTCGACGGCGAGCTTGGTGCCGGAGCCGATGGAGAAGTGGGCGGTGTGGGCGGCGTCGCCCAGCAGGACCACGTTGCCGTGCGACCAACGCTCGTTGACCACCGTACGGAAGGTGGTCCAGGCGGACTTGTTGGACCTGAGCGGCCGCCCTCCCAGCGCGTCCGCGAAGATCTTGGCGCAATGCTCGACGGACTCCTGCTCGTCCAGCTCTCCGAACCCCGCCGCCAGCCAGACCTCCTCCCGCATCTCGACGATCACGGTGGAGGCGTCGGCCGCGTACGGGTAGCCGTGCAGCTGCATCACGCCGTGTTCGGTCTCGGCGATCTCGAAGCGGAAGGCGTCGAGGGCGAAGTCGGCGGCGAGCCAGATGTATCGGCAGTGGTGGGTGGCCACATGGGGCCGGAACACATGGGCGTATGCCTCTCGGGTGGTGCTGTGCACACCGTCGGCGGCGATGACGAGGTCGTACGCCTCGGCGAGCCGGGCCGGGTCGGGCGCCTCGGTGTGGAAGCGGAGTTCTACGCCGAGGGCGCGGCAGCGGTCGTGCAGGATCTCCAGGAGGCGTTTCCTCCCCAGGGCGGCGAATCCGTGTCCTGTGGAGGTCTGGCGGGTGCCCCGGTGGACGATGTCGATGGTGTCCCAGCGGACGAAGTGCTGCTGGAGGGCCTCGTGGACGGCCGGGTCGGCGTGTTCTATGCCGCCGAGGGTCTCGTCGGAGAGGACCACTCCGAAGCCGAAGGTGTCGTCGGGGGCGTTGCGTTCCCAGACGGTGACTTCACGGTCGGGGCGGAGACGTTTCAGCAGCGCGGCGGCGTAGAGGCCGCCGGGGCCGCCGCCGATGATCGCGATACGTCGGGCATGGCTGGTCGCGTCGCCCGATTGCGGGCCGGTGGGGGCCGGTCGCGCCCCGCGGCGGAGCCGCACATCGACACAGCCCCGCGCCCCTGGGGTGGGCGCGCTCACCGCCCGCTCCATTTGGGAGGTCGCTTTGCCTTGAAGGCCTCATGGAACTCGGCGTAGTCCTCGCCGTTCATGAGGAGGGCCTGGGTGGCGGCGTCCATTTCCACCGCTGCCGCCAGCGGCATGTCCAGTTCGGCGGTCAGCAGCGCCTTCGTCTGGGCGTACGCCAGTGCCGGGCCCTCGGCCAGGCGGTGGGCCAGGGACTGGGCGGCCTCGTCGGCGCGGCCCTCGTCGGTCAGTTCGCTGATCAGGCCGATCCGCTCGGCCTCGGGGGCGTGGACCGGCTCGCCAAGCATGAGCAGCCGGGTGGCGTGGCCGAGGCCGACGACCCGGGGCAGCAGGTAGGCGGCGCCCATGTCACCGCCGGAGAGGCCGACGCGGGTGAAGAGGAAGGCGAAGCGGGCGCTCGGATCCGCCACCCGGAAGTCCGCCGCCAGGGCCAGCACGGCGCCCGCGCCCGCCGCCACCCCGTGCACCGCCGCGATCACCGGGAAGGGGCACTCCCGTACGGCCCGCACCACCTGCCCGGTCATCCGGTTGAAGTCGAGGAGCTCGGCGGTGTCCATGTCCAGGGTGGCGCCGATGATCTCGTCGACGTCACCGCCGGAGCAGAAGCCGCGCCCCTTCCCCGCCAGGACCAGGGCGCGCACGGACCGTTCCCTGGACAGTTCGGCGAGCAGGTCGCGCAGGTCGGCGTAGGCGCCGAAGGTGAGCGCGTTGAGCTTGTCGGGGCGGGCGAGGGTGACGGTGGCGACGCCGTCGGCGAGGTCGACGCGCAGGTGACGCCAGTGGGGGGTGCGGGCGGCGGAGCCGGTGAAGGGACTCACGAGGTGCGGCCTCCTCGTTCGGTGGCGGGCACTGCCTCACGGAGCTCTGTCCTTCGAAGTTATCACTCATCCGTGACTGTCGTCATGAGTGCGCGATACGTCGGTCCAGTCGGTTCCGGGTCGACCCGGTCGGCCCCGTCGACCCCGGTCGGCCCCGTCGACCCCGGTCGGCCCCGTCGGTCCCGTCAGTCCCGTCGGTCCCGTCGGTCCCGTCAGTCCCGTCAGTCCCGTCGGCCCGGTCGGGACATCACCGCGGATCTGACCCGGGCCCGTCACATCCGTCACGGCTCGTCGACACCCCCGTAACGGCGGGAGCAACCGCGCGAGGCCCGCCGTTCATCCGGGTAAGCCGCCCGCAACGGGGCCGAAGGTCCCGCACGGTGCCCGTCCGGACGCCTCTGCCGGGCGGCGCCGTACCATTCATCAGGTTGAAAGCAGGACAGCCTGCTCATGAACGGAACCGCCTTGCACGAACGCCCCGCAGCCTCCGCCTCCTGGCGCATCGCACTGCCGCACTCCGCCGCGGCCGTGCCGGTGGCCCGTGCCCTGGTGCGCACGGCGCTGGCCGAGCTGGAGCACGGGGCCGACAGCGACACCGCGGAACTGCTGACGGCCGAGCTGGTGGCGAACGCCGTGGAGCACACCGCCGGGGACGCGCCGATAGAGCTGGTGGTGGAGCTGCTGCCGAGCGGCTGCCAGGTCGAGGTGCACGACCCGGACCCGGCCCCGCCCGGCAACCTCACGCGGCCGGTGGACACCGAGCCCGACCCCTGGCAGGAGCACGGACGCGGACTGCTGCTGATCCGCGCCCTCAGCTCGTCCTGCGGTCACCGCCCCACCGGGTCGGGCAAGGCGGTGTGGTTCAGACTGCCGACCGTGCCGCCTCAGCGCCGTCCGGTGTGACCGGTGTGACCGGTGTGACCGGGTAACCGGCGTTCAGGCCAGGGTGGCCACCAGGACCGCCTTGATGGTGTGCATACGGTTCTCCGCCTCGTCGAAGACGACCGAGTGGGCCGACTCGAAGACCTCGTCCGTCACTTCCAGCGACTCCAGGCCGTGCGCCTCGAAGATCTCGCGTCCGACCTTGGTGCCGAGGTCGTGGAAGGCCGGCAGGCAGTGCAGGAACTTGACGTCCGGGTTGCCGGTGGCGCGCAGGACGTCCATGGTCACGGCGTACGGCACGAGGGCGGCGATCCGCTCGTCCCAGACCTCCTTGGGCTCACCCATGGAGACCCAGACGTCGGTGGCGACGAAGTCGGCGCCGCGGACGCCGTCCGCCAGGGACTCGGTGAGGGTGATGCGGGCCCCGCTGGTCCCGGCGAGCTCGTGGGCCCGGTCGACGACGTCCTGGGCGGGCCAGTAGGACTTCGGGGCGACGATGCGCACGTCCATGCCGAGCAGGGCCCCGGTGACCAGGTAGGAGTTGCCCATGTTGAAGCGGGCGTCACCGAGGTAGGCGAAGGAGACGTCCCGGACCGGCTTGCCGCTGTGCTCGGTCATGGTCAGCACGTCGGCGAGCATCTGGGTGGGGTGCCACTCGTCGGTGAGGCCGTTGTAGACGGGGACACCGGCGTACGCGGCGAGCTCCTCGACCTTCTCCTGGCTGTCCCCTCGGTACTCGATCGCGTCGTACATCCGGCCCAGCACGCGCGCGGTGTCCTTCACGGACTCCTTGTGGCCGATCTGCGAACCCGAGGGGTCGAGGTACGTCGTCGAGGCGCCCTGGTCGGCGGCGGCGACCTCGAACGCGCAGCGGGTGCGCGTCGAGGTCTTCTCGAAGATCAGCGCGATGTTCCTGCCGCGCAGGTACCGCGTCTCGGTCCCGGCCTTCTTGGCGGCCTTCAGCTCGGCGGCCAGCTCGATCAGGCCGAGGAACTCCTGCTCGGTGAGGTCGAGCTCCTTGAGGAGGTGGCGGCCGCCGAGGGCGGTCGGGACTGTCGCCATGGCGGGCGCTCCAGGGGTACGAGAACAAGGACCGTGGAAGTCTATACGACCCCCAGCATTTCTATACGACCCCTCGTTCGACCTGTCCGGCCTATACGCTCTCCCGTTCGACCGGACAGCTCATGCACCGCGGGCCACCACGCCCGCGCCCCAGTTCGCTCCCCGGGATCTCGATCACCTCGATGCCCTGCTTGCGTAGATGCGTGTTGGTCGTGGCGTTGCGTTCGTAGGCGACGACCACGCCCGGCTCGACCGCCAGGACGTTGCAGCCGTCGTCCCACTGCTCGCGCTCGGCCGCGTGCACGTCCTGGGTGGCGGTCAGGACACGGATCTCGTTCAGTCCGAGCGCGGCGGCGATCGCGCGGTGCATGTGCTCCGGCGGATGGTCGGTGACCTTGAGTTCCTTGTCACCGACACCCGGCTCGATGGTGTAGGAGCGGAGCATGCCGAGCCCGGCGTACTGGGTGAAGGTGTCACCGTCGACCATCGTCATCACGGTGTCGAGGTGCATGAAAGCGCGCCCCTTGGGCATGTCGAGGGCCACGATCGACTCGGCGGAGCCGGCGTCGAACAGCTTGTGCGCGAGCATCTCGACGGCCTGGGGCGTGGTCCGCTCGCTCATGCCGATGAGCACCGCACCGTTGCCGATCACGAGCACGTCCCCGCCCTCGATGGTCGACGGATAGTCGACCTGCCCCTCCGACCAGACCCGGAACGTTTCGTCACGGAACAGCGGGTGGTGCCGGTAGATCGCCTCGAAGTGCACGGTCTCGCGCTGCCGGGCGGGCCAGCGCATCGCGTTGATGGAGACACCGTCGTAGATCCAGGCGGAGGTGTCGCGGGTGAAGAGGTGGTTGGGCAGCGGACCGAGCAGGAAGTCGTCGAGCTCCATGACATGGAAGCGCACCGAGGTCGGCTCCTCGTGCACCTCCAGGAACTCCCGCTTGGTCATGCCGCCGACCAGTACCTCGGCCAGGTCCCGGGAGGGCAGGGTCTCGAAGGCGGCGCGAAGGTGGTCGGTGGCGAGCACCCCGTACTCCTTCTCGTCGAAGACCCGGTCCAGGACGAGCGTCCGGGCCGCCGGGATCGCCAGGGCCTCGGTGAGCAGGTCGCCGAAGAGGTGCACGGCGACACCGCGGTCGCGCAGCACGTCGGCGAACCCGTCATGCTCGGCACGCGCCCGGCGCACCCAGAGCACGTCGTCGAAGAGGAGCGCGTCCTTGTTGCTGGGGGTGAGCCTTTTGAGCTCGAGATCCGGCCGGTGCAGGATGACGCGGCGCAGGCGCCCGGCCTCGGAGTCGACATGGAATCCCATGCCTCCATCCTGACCATCGGAGGGCGGGTTGACCCGTCGCTCACGTGTTTCTGCGACCACTTGTTTTCGTCCTCTTGACGATAATCATCGCGTCCGGTTATCGTCGACCAGACGAAAAGCGAGGGGATCCCATGGCTGACATCACCCGGCGCCTCGGCCTGCGCCACCTGCGCGGCGCACCGACGGCGCACATCTGGCACCACCGCGCGGGCCGCCTGCTGCACGACGGGCCGGGGCTGAGCTTCTGGTTCCGGTCGCTGACCGCCGCGCTGTCGGAGGTACCGGTCGACGACCGGGAACTGGCGATGACCTTCCACGCCCGTACGTCCGACTTCCAGGACGTGGCGGTGCAGGCGACGGTCACCTACCGGATCGACGACCCGGGCGTCGCCGCCGCCCGCCTCGACTTCTCCATCGACCCGGACACCGGCGTGTGGCGAGGTGCGCCGCTGGAGCAGCTCGGCACACTGCTCACCGAGACGGCCCAGCAGCACGCGCTGGACGTCCTGGCGCGTACGCCGCTGGCGGCCGCGCTGGTCGACGGCGTGACCTCGGTGCGCGAGCGGATATCGGCCGGTCTGGAAGCCGAGCCGCGGCTGCCCGCGACCGGCATCGAGGTGGTCGCCGTACGGGTGGTGGCGCTGCGACCGGAGCCCGAGGTGGAGCGCGCGCTGCGCACACCGGCCCGCGAGCAGATCCAGCAGGAGGCCGACCGGGCGACCTACGGACGGCGGGCCCTCGCGGTGGAACGGGAACGGGCCATCGCGGAGAACGAGTTGGCCAGCAAGATCGAACTCGCGCGCCGCGAGGAGCAGTTGGTCGACCAGCGCGGCACGAACGCCCGGCGCGAGGCCGAGGAGCACGCGGCGGCGGACGCCGTCCGGGCACAGGCGGAGGCGGCGCGGACGGTGCGGCTCGCGGAGGCCGAGGCGGCTCGTGCCGTACGGCTGTCCCGGGCGGAGGCGGAAGGGGCGCGCGAGGTCGGCGAGGCACGGGCCCAGGCACAGGCCGCCTGGCTGCGGGTGCACGCGGAGGTGGACGTGGCGACGCTGCACGCGCTCACCGGGACACGGATCGCGGAGAACCTGCCGCGCATCGAGAGCGTGACGGTGTCACCGGACGTGCTGACCGGGCTGCTGGCCAAGCTGGGTGCCCGGGAGCAGGCGTGAGCCTCGCGCCGCGGATCGTCGTCGTCCATCGCACCACGGAGTACGAGGAGTTGGTGGCCCGGCACGGCACGCACGGACAGGCCGCCTTCTTCCTGTCCTCCCGGGGCCGGGACATCGCGGAGCTCACCGAGCGGCACCGCCGGACGCGGCAGGCGCTGGCCGAGGTCGGCTCGGCGGTGCCGCTGACCTGGCGCCAGGCGACAGTGGAGCGCGCCGACTTGGACCGTTTCCTGTTCGCGCCCGAGGACGTGGTGGTCGTGGTCGGGCAGGACGGGCTGGTGGCGAACGTCGCCAAGTACCTCGGGGGACAGCCGGTGCTGGGCATCGACACCGACCCCGGACGCAACCCCGGGGTACTGGTCCGGCACCGCCCACGGGACGCGGCGGCACTGCTGCCGGCGGTCCTCACCCGCTCCGTCGGCGTCGAGGAACGCACCATGGTCGAGGCCGTCGCCGACGACACCCAGCGGGTCGTCGCCCTCAACGAGATCTGTCTGGCAGCCGTCGGGCACCAGACGGCCAGATACCGCCTGGGCCTGGAGGGCGACGGGGGTGTCGTCGAGGCCCAGGCCTCTTCCGGGGTGCTCGTGGGCACGGGCACCGGGGCGACCGGGTGGATCCGGTCGGTGTGGCAGGAGCGCGGCGGACACTGGCCGTTGCCGTCGCCCACGGAGCCGCGCCTGCTGTGGTTCGTACGTGAGGCCTGGCCGTCCCCTGCCACCGGCACATCGTCGGTGGCCGGCGAACTCACCGCGTCGTCCGGTCTGCACATCACCGTCGAGTCGGAGCGGCTCATCGCCTTCGGGGACGGGATGGAGGCGGACGCGGTGGAGCTGACGTGGGGGCAGTCGGTGCGGGTGGGGATGTGTGAGGAGCGGCTGCGCCTGGTGGGGTGAGGGAACGCCCGGACCGGGTCAGCTGCTGGGCTGGGGCTGGAGCAGCTCGGGGCGGGCCAGGATACGGCGGGCCGTGCGGCCGGGGGCGAGGGTGGCGCGGGCGACGATCCAGCCGGCGAGGCTGTGCGGTTCGGCGGGGTCGGCGGCCAGTTCGTCGTCGTAACGGACGAGCGCCGCGCCCGGATCTCCGGCGGCGAGGTACTCGTCGGCGGTGTGCGGGGTGGCGGGCCGGATCGCGAAGGCGTGGGTGCGCAGGTCCGGCCAGGAGGTGCGGTCGGGGCGGAAGCGGGGGGTGCCCGCCGGGTGCGCCGCATCGTCCGGCGGAGCCACGTTGCGCAGCCGCCACTCGGTGCGGTGCAGGGCGGCGGCCGTACGGGCCCGGGCCAGGGCGGCGGCGGGCACGGGCTCGCGCAGCCAGCCGTCCAACGTGCGGGCCAGGCCCGACACCAAGGCGCGGCCCTGGACGGTGAGACGGCCCTCGGCCAACAGGGTGCGCACGACGAGCCGGCTCTGCAGGCGACGCAACGCGAAGTGGTACCCGGCCTCCTCCTCGGCGGCCGCCCGGTCGTCCCGCGCGGTGGCCAGGCGGTCCCGCCAGAAGCCCGCGACGCCGGTGAAGGCGTACGCGCCGTGCAGCAGGCCGGTGAGGTGGCGGGGATCGGGGCGCCAAGGGGCGTAGTACCGCTCTTCCCGGTCGTCGTCGAGCAGGGGGAAGAGGTGGAGGAGGGCGGCCAGCTTGCTGTGCTGGAACTCGTGGACCAGTGTCTCGGCGAGAGCGAGCGCGGCGGACGGACGGGCGATCACCATCGCGCCGAAGGAGTCGCCGCTGGAGGCGGAGACCTGGACGGTCGGCGGGGCGGGAGGCCGCGTGCTCGTACGGCCGCAGGGCACGACCGCCCGGATCCACGCCGGGTCGAGCCGCCCGGGCCCGACGCCGCCCGGCACGGCGAGCACGGTGACCGCCTCCTCGAACACCCGCTGCCACGCGTCCGCCTCCGCGTCGTCGAGCCGGGCGGGCGGCAGGGGGTCGTCCAGGTCGCGGTAGGGGTCGAGGTCGTCGAGGGGGATGGCGAGGGTACCGGTGGGCGTCGCGTGGGTGAGGGTGCGCAGGGGGAACCAGGAGGAGGCCGCGGCCACGGGGAAGGCTTCCCGGCCGTCCAGCGGTTTCAGGTCATCGTCCCGCGCTCCTCCCCCACGAGGGATCGACCCCGCCGGGTCGGCGTCAGCCGCTCCGCCACGCCCCGCCTGCGGCACCGCGGAGTCCACCGCACGCGTCCCCCGCATCGGACCACCATCACGAGGCATCGACCCCACCCGGTCGGCGTCAGCCGCTCCGCCACGCCCCGCCTGCGGCACCGCGGAGTCCACCGCGCGTGTGCCCCGCATCGGATCCCCGTCTGAGGTGCCGGCCTCCCCGTTCCGCACTGCCCCGCTCCTCAGCCGCACCGTCCCCGGCCGGACGGTCACGGACGTCGTGTCACCGTCGCGCCCCGGCCCCGTAAGAATCAGCACGCCCCTGCTCGTACGGGCCTGCCCGATCGTCAACCCCCCTTCCCCATCGGGAAGTCGGGCCAGACCGAGTCCTGGCAGGGTCAGCGCCCCGTCCTCCAGAGCGACCCGGAGTTCCGTTTCCGTGCCGGCGTGCAGGGATGCCGTCACCGCCAGGGCGCACAGGTGGCCGGCCTCCGCCCACAGGGGCGGTCCCGACGCGGTGCCGTGGGTTCGGCGCAGGACGTGGGCGATCCAGCCGCCGGTCGCGGGGGCGAGCAGCAGCCGGTCCACCGGCTCGGGGGCCCGCGCGGCCGCGTCCTTCAGGACGCGCCAGGCGTCGGCGGCCGGGGTCAGCGGTGTGGGCAGGGTGTCGAGACGGTCGAGCAGGGTCCGCAGGAGCAGTAACCGGCGGGCGCGTTCGCCTCGTTCGAGGAAGGCGACGGCCGCCGCGGAGCCGCCGCCCGCGGCCAGTTCCGCGAACAGCCGCTCGGGCATGCGGAACGGGGCGGGGCGTAGCTCACTGCTCATGGGCGCGGACCTCCGGTCGCGGGTGCGGGCATGCGGGGACCCCGACGGGCGCACAGGGCCTCGTCAGGGTTCTGCCGTCGGGGGAGCCGCCTATTCGGCCCTGGCTCCCCCGTTCCCCTCACCTCCGCCCCGGATGCTGCTGCGGGCGCGCAGGACCTCCTCGAGGAGACGGGCGTTCGGGTGGAGCGGAGCGAGACCGTCCACGGCGGTCAAGGGCAGCGCCGCGAGGTCCGCCAGATCCGACTCCCAGACGTCGACATGCCGAGCGGCGGCCGACGCACGAGCGGTTGCTGCGGGGTGGTGCAGTGCGGGCGGCTGGTCCAAGATGCTCCCCCTTCTCGCACGGTGGCACGCGATGCCCCGTGCCCGTGTCCTTTTCCATCATGGCCATACATGCCCGGGTCGAAAACCGTACGATCACGCCACTCGATCATTTCCGATCGTTTCGGCGTCTCGTCGAGGCCTCGAATTCACGCAGGGCCGCGTCGAGTTCGGCCCCCCGCTCGGGGTCGGCGTCGAGGGCGACCACGGCGTCGAGCAGCTCCCGCAGGGCTTCCGGGTGGTGCCGGGCGAGCCCGTTGAGTATGCCGGTGGCATCCGTGCGGGCCTTGGTGTGACGGGGCAGTGTCGCCGTGACACGCGGGTTCAACGCGCCGACCACCGTCTGCCGTTCGGTGGGGTCGTACATCAACGGGTAGGCGAGCAGCGCCTCCACGGCCCGCAGCAGCGGCGAGACCGGCCGCGGGGCGGGGTCCCGGTCCACCACCGGAACGATCTCGGTGCGTTCGGGGCTCTGCAGCCGAATCTCCGGATACTGCAGAGTACGGCCCGCTTCCCTGAGGGCCGCGATACGCGTTCGTACGGCCGGAAACAGTTCCTCCGGATCGGGCGGGGCGGGCAGAGCGGCCGCGCGGTCGGCCAGCAGACCGAGCAGCACCTCGGAGAAGAGACCCGTGGCCCGCTCGGGGTCGTTGGCGGCGACCCGGCCGCGCCCGGCGGCCCGCAACAGGGTCTGGCGATGGGCGAGGTTGCGCCGCCCCACCGGCAGCGCGTCGGGCGGCAGAGCCTCCCGGAAGCCGAGGGTCTCCTCGAAGCTCTCGCAGGCGTCCACGATCCACAGCTGCTCGGCGAAGGCGGGCACGGCGTCGCCGGCGTACCGGGCGAGGGCGGAGTCCAGGTCGATGCCCAGCTTGTCGGCGGTGGTCGCGTCCGCGCAGAACAGCCGCAGGTGACCGGCCCGGTCCAGGACTCCGTGCCCGCCCCACCACACCCATAGGACGTCCCCCTGGGCGAGGGGAAGTTCCCGGACGAGGGCGCGGCGCAGCGTCGCATGGTCGGCCGGTCGGTACGGAAGGCCGGGGACGTACGGCGGCAAAGGGGCGAGGTGGAGCCGGAGCCGGTCCTCCGGCACCCCGGCCTCGCGCAGCAGCCGGTGGAACGCGACCGCGTCCCGGGCGGGCCCGGGCAGGTCCCAGCCGGATCCGGCGTCGTACCTCTCGACTCCGACGATCAGGGCGTGCACCCGGGTGGGGTCCATGACCGAGTCGCGCCCCGTCACGGCAGGCGGTCCACGATGTGGCGGTACACCTCGGGGTTGGTCCAGTAGGCGCTGTGGGCGGCGGGGAACGGCTGGCGGCTGTCGACGGCGATGTCGGTGACGCGGCCCGGGAACAGGTCGGCGCCGAGGTAGGAGAGCAGGTCGCGGGGGTCGTACAGGTTCAGCCAGTCCGGGACGTGCGGCGGCAGCGGGGCGGGGTGCTCGAGCGTGGGCAGGGAGCCGGACTCGTACAGGAAGGGCCCCTGGGAGCCGGCGGTCACCAGGAGGCGGACCTGGGGCAGCGGGGCGGAGATCAGCGTGTCCAGGGCGATGATCCCGCCGAGGCTGTGGCAGACCAGCGCGACCGGCGGCTCCAGCCCCGCGACGAGCGTGCGCAGGTCCGTGCGGACCGCCTCGCCGCGGCTGAGGTAGCGCAGGATGTCCCCGGCCGCGGGGTGGGCGGCCTCGGTGAGGGCGCGCCGACGGCGTACGACGGCATGGGAGGCGGCTGATCCGGCGGCCCGGAGCAGTAGGGAGCGCAGCCCGCGTGCCGTGCCCCGGGGCGGTGCGCCGAGGGCTTCGGCGAGCCGGTCGGCCACGGCGTCCCGGGTGTCGCCGACCGGGACGAGCGGCGTGTCGGCGTCCAGGGCGTCGGCGATGAGCCGGGCGGCCAGGCTGCGGGCGGCGAGAGCGGCGAGGTCGTCGGGGTCGAGGGCGTCGGCGGCGGGGCCGAGCAGCGGATGGGCGGCGAGGTCGGTGGCGGCGCGGGCCAGACCGGGGCCCAACTCGGCTGCGGTGGCGTCCCCTTGGGCGGCGAGTGCGGCCAGCATTGCTTGCAGCTTCTGCTCCGGCGGTACGGAACCGGGCGCCCGCTCCACGACCGTGTCACCGGATGCCGCGGCGAGGGCGAGCTCGGCGTACGGGTCGGCGTAGAGGGCGGCCCAGGCGGCCGCGGTGTCGTCGGCGTCGGCGGCGGCCGGGGTTTCGGCGAGGCCGAGGCCTCGGGCCGTGCCCCCCGCCCCCGCCCGCGCGGGAAGACTCGCCCCACCTGCGGCGAGCGTGGCGCCGTGCGTGCCTCCCCAGTAGTACGGCACGATGCGAAGTCCGTCGCGCAGGGCGGTCAGCCCGGCCGCCACGCGCCCCGCGAGCTTCGAGAAGCCGGGTTCGCGCACCCCTGTCCCGTGAATGAAGACGACCGCCGTCATGTGCCCCCCGTGACACCGGTGCAGCGTTGTGTACGACTTCCGTTACGCCGTCAACTTACCAGTAGCATAAGGAGGTTGGGTCGAGCACACCTGCGAAGACCCGCCCGCGGCCGGACAACGGCTCCGACAACTGGACACCAGGGGGACACCGTGAGCCCTGACGCGATGGTCATGCATTTCGTGGGGGCCTCGGCCCTGATCCTGGTGGCCGCACACGCCGCCGGCTGGCTGGCACGGAAGCTGAAACAGCCCTACATCGTCGGCCAGTTGACCGCGGGCATAGCGCTCGGCCCCTCACTGCTCGGCAGCCTCGCACCGGACGCGTACGACAAGCTGTTCCCCGACGGCATCGGTCCGGCCCTGACCGGGTTCGCGCAGTTCGCCCTGGTGGTGTTCCTGTTCGCGGTGGGCTACGAACTGGATCTGAAGGTCCTGGGCGCACGGGCGCGCACGGCGGCCACGGTGGCACTGGCGGCCTTCGTGGTGCCGATGGCCGTGGGCAGCGGCTGTGCACTGCTGTTCCAGGAGCAGTTGCGGGACCTGGGCATGCCGCGGGACCTCTCCCCCGCCATGGTGGTGTTCGCCGGGGTGGCCCTGTCGATAACGGCGGTGCCGGTGCTGACGGCCATAGTGCGGGAGAACGGCCTGGCCCGTACGGTGCCCGGCGTGGTGGCCGTGTCGGCGGCCGGACTGCTCGACGTGATCGGGTGGACCGTGCTGGCCGGGACGATGATGGACGGCGACGGCGGCGAGCACGCGCTGGGGTGGCCGTGGCGGGCGCTGATCGCGGTCGGCTTCACCGCCCTGATGCTGGTGGCGGCCCGGCCGCTGCTGCGGCTGCTGCTGTGGGGGCCGCGGACGCGGATGGAGCCCTCTCTGCGGCTGGCGTTGCTGATCGGTTTCGCCCTCGGGTCGGCCTGGGTCACGCACTCCCTCGGACTGCATGTCATCTTCGGCGCGCTGCTCGCGGGGGTCGTGGTGCCCCGGGAGAAGGGCGGAACCCTCGATCCGGAGCTTCTGCGGCCGTTGCACGACGTCAGCTCGCTGCTCCTGCCCTTCTTCTTCGTCGTCTCCGGGCAGTCCGTCGCGCTGAACACCATGGACGGCACGGGGTGGGTCGCCCTGCTGGTGGTGACCGTACTGGCGATCACGACGAAGATCGGCAGCGGGACGGTGGCCGCACGGCTGGGCGGGCTGGACCGGGACGACGCACGGACCGTCGGAGTCCTGCTGAGCGCCCGCGGCCTCACCGAACTGATCGCCCTGAACGCCGGCCTGCAGGCCGGCCTGCTGAGCGAGCCGCTCTACACGGTCCTGGTCTTCATGGCCCTGGCCACGACCCTCCTCACCCAGCCCCTGCTCCTCCTGGTCCACCGCCTGGCCGAACGCCCCCACCCGGTCCACCCGGCCCCCGTCCCCGCGACAGACATGGGCTGACACCTGCCCGCCGGGTGCCCGAGCCCTTCAGCGCGGCAGAGAACCGCGCCCTTCAGGGGCCCGGGTGCCCCAGCCCTTCAGCGGGGCGGAGAACTGCGCCCTTCAAGGGCCGGGGGCCCACGCCCTCCAGCGGGCCGGGGAACCGCGCCCTCCAGGGGCGCGGGGAACTGCGCGACCAGCCCCCACCGGGCCCGCACTGTCGCCACAACCCCACGCCACCCCGGAAAACACCGCCCGACCGCCGGAGGCTACAGCGGCATCGGCGCCATGTCGCACTCGATCCGCCGCCGCTGACGGGCCGCCAACAGCCACGGGTGGTCGGCCCGCAGGATCCGGGTGAAGCCGTCCACGGCCTTGCGCTGGAGTTCGTCCGCCTCCGGCCCGCGGCCCAGCCCCCGCAGGTCCAGCGCGAGGTTGGCCGTGCAGGACAAGGTGAGCGGATGGTCCTCGCCCGCCGCCTCGGCGAGCAGCGGCAGATTGGCCTGGTCGATCTCGTGCGCCCGCTCGAAGTCCAGGCGGGCGTACGCCGTGTTGGCCTGGCCGAGGGCGACGGTCAGGGTGATGACGTGGCGGTCGCCCACCGTCTCGGCCAGTCGGGCTGCCGCGGCGTCCTCGTGGTCCTGCGCGGCGTCGAGGGACCCGAGCGTCCGCAGCGTGGCGGCCAGGTTGGCGCGGGCCAGCAACGTGTACGCGTGGTCCTCGCCGAGGCGCTGCTCGTAGCGCCGCAGGGTCACGTCGGCCAGCTGGCGGGAGCTTTCGAGGTCACCGGACAGGCGCTGGTCGACGGCCAGGTTGATCGCCGTGGACAGCGAGTCGAAGTGGTCGGGGCCGTAGCGGGCGACGAAGCGCCGCAGGGTCTCCTCGGCGAGCTTGGCGGCCTCGGCGAGCGCCCCGTCCCGGCGTCGGCACACCGCGAGGTTGCGGGCGATGCGCAGGGTGAGCGGGTGTTCCTCCCCGAGCGCGGTGCGCGCCCGCCGGTGGACGTCCTCCTGGAAGTCGCGGGCGCCCGGGTAGTCACCGCCCTCCCGCATGTCGATGGCCAGGCCGTTGAGGGTGTTGAGGGTGAAGAAGCTGGCCGGGCCGAAGAGCAGGTCGCGCAGGCGCGCGTTCTCCTGGTCCAGCGGCAGCGCTTCCTTGAACTGTCCGCACAGCCGCAGGTCGACGCCCCAGCTGTGGGTGGCCCGCAGGGTGGCCGGGTCGTCGGAGCCGAACAGGGACCGGGCCAGCTCGGTGGCCTCCTTGCCGAGTTCCCGCGCTTCCTGGAAGCGGCCCTGGTAGCGGCGGGCGTCGGCCATCTCGCACAGGGAGTCGATCAGCTCCTCCGGCTCGACCTCCATCCGGCGGGACACTTCGAGGGCCTTCTCGGAGAGCGGGATCGACTCGGGGACCTGGCCGACCTGGCGCAGCAGGAAGGAGAAGCTCTTCGTCATCCGTACGACGTGGATGTTCTCCTCGCCGGAGGCGGCGATCCAGGCGCTCCAGGCCTGCCGTCCGAGGTCGGCGGCGCCTTCGTGGTCGCCCCAGTAGTAGAGGAACCACACGGTGTCGTAGACCAGTTCGCGCACCCAGGTGTCGGTGCTGGTGACCGCCTGCGAGGTGAGCACGTGCGGCAGCAGCGCCTGGTAGGAGCGCCACTCCAGTGAGGAGCCGTAGGCGCCCGGCTTGGCGGCCGACAGCAGCTGGTGGGCGGCGTCCCGCATCCGCTGCCGCTCGTCGGCGCTCAGCTTGGCCAGGAGCACGGTCTGCAGCAGGCGGTGCATCTGCAGGGTGTCGGAGCGGGGGTCCACCTTGATCAGCGAGAACTGGCTGAGGTCGCGCACCGCTCGGTTCAGCCGGATCGACTCGCGCAGCAGCGGGTCGATCTCGGGGGTGATGCTGACGCCCCGGCTGCCGCGCAGCATGGAGCGCGGGATGGGCTCGGGGGCCATGCTGGCGCAGATGTCGAGGAGCTGTCGGGCGCCGGGGTTGTTCTGCTGGATCCGCTCCAGCGAGATGTCCCAGGCGGCGGCGACGGAGACCGGGTAGTCGGGGGCCGGGTCCAGTTCGAGGATCTCGGGGCTGCGCTGGGCGAGCAGGTCGAGGTACTCGTCGACGAGCATGCCGGTGACCGCGCGCCAGGCGCCCGCCTGCTCGACGGCCAGCGGCAGGTCACCCAGGGCCTCGGCGAGCCGGTCGGCGTCCTCGGCGCTCAGGTCCGGCGAGCGCCTCTGGAGGAGTTCGATGGACTCCTCGCGCTCGAAGACGTTGACCGGCAGCGGGGTGGCGACCCGTTCCCAGGCCCGGTTCCGGGAGGTGACGATGACCTTGCCGGGCCCGTTGGTGGGGAAGTAGTTGCGCACCGCCTCGACGTCCTCCGCGTTGTCGAAGACGAGCAGCCAGTTGTCGTAGGGCGCTCCGGTGCGCAGTGCCTCCAGTACGGCGGGCACGGCGGTGTTGGCGGCGGGGGCGCCGAGGCTGTCCTGGCCGGTCGGGGCGACGCCCAGCTGGGCGGCCAGACTGGCGAGGGCGGCCAGGATGAGGCTCTCGCGCTCGGCGGGGATCCAGCAGATCACCTTGTAGTCGTGCTGGTGGGTGTAGATGTACTCCAGCGCGAGCTGGGACTTGCCGACGCCGCCGAGGCCGTGCAGTGCGTGCGGCAGGACGGCCGCGGTGTCCTGGGCGCTGAGCTGCTCCTCCACGGACCTCAGCAGCGTCTGGCGGCCGACGAACGACGTGTTCCTGAGGGGAACGTTCACCAGAAGAGCCGGTGTTGCGGTCGTGGTGCTCTGCATGAGCTGCTCAGCCTCCGGGGCTTCTTGTTGGTTCGCGTCGGTTACCAGGCTCTGCACGGGCGCTCCAGGTCCGTCGGGGACGTCTGCTGGATCCCTGCCATCTCCGCCGCCCGCTGACCCCTCGCCGCCCGCGTGGTTCACCTCGGAGAGTGAGGCCGCGGGCAAACGGGCAGCCACCCGTTCGGCCGCACCGGACCCGAGCCTGGCGAGGTTGGGTTCGATGCGTTTGGCGCGTTCGGAGTACGGTCCCGACAGCGCGCGCATCACGGCCAGTTCGCTGCGCACCCAGCCGTGCTCGGCGGGGTCGGGCAGCGTGGCGCCGGCCGGGTCGCGCAGGGCGGCGCGCAGCGCGACGCCCCGTTCGCCGGCGGCGGGCAGCTCGCCCACCACGCTGACGGTGCGGGCGAGTTGGCTGCGGGTGGTGGTGGCGAGCAGCGCCTCGCGCACCCCTTCGGCGAACTCGGGCCGGCCCTCGCCGCCGCTGTCCCAGTCGATCAGCCCACCCATCAGGATCTCGGCGAGGTGGTCGGGCCCGGTCTCCGGCATGGTGCGCCGCCGCAGCTGTTCCACGAGGTCGAACTCGAACGGGATGGCGGCGAGTTGGGTGGCGAGCCGACGGGCGGCGGGGGTGGCGAGGGTGAAGAAGCGGCGTACGGCGGCGGTGGCGGCGCGCGGGAAACGCGGGGCGCGCAGCCCGGGCGCGGGGGCGCCCTTGGTGAGGGTGCCGGCCAGCACGACGGGCAGGGCGCGGCGGACTCCGCGCTCGCCGGTGACGAGGTCGGCCCAGGCGGCGACGGATCCGGGCTTCAGGGACAGCACGGGCACCGGCACCGAGCCGTCGCCGGCGGCGGGCAGCGGGCGCAGCGGGTCGGGGCCGCCGGGCGGCGCCCAGTGGGCGAGGCCGTCGTTGGCGGCGCCGAAGCCGCCGGCCTCCAGGACGGCCTGGTAGGGGTAGAGCGAGGAGCGGTGGCGCAGGTGCGGCGGCAGCAGGTGCACGAGGGCGGTGGGGCCGGCGTGCGCGAGCCGGCCGAGCAGTTCGTCGGCGGCGGGCGCGGCCCAGCCGTGGGCGAGGCCGTCGGTGACGACGAGGAAGATACGGCCGCCGCGTCCGTCGAGGAGTTCGGCGGGGTCGGCGGCGGCCCGTCCGGTGCTCCAGCGCAAGGTGGCGGACCCGGTGCGGGGCACGTTCACCCGGACCGTGCGCACACCCCGGAAGGCACCGCTGTGCTCGGCGGCCCGGGCGAGGCGGGTGACGGACTCCTCCCAGATGCGCAGGGTGGGCGCGTCGTCGGTGAGCAGCACGAGGTCGAAGGCCGAGGTGCGGGCGGGCCGCAGGAAGGGCAGCCACATGCCGTCGGCGAGCCCCTGCTCGGCGGTGGTCTCCTCGTCGAGCTCCAGGGTGTCGCGGGAGGGGATGCGCCGGGCCAGCTGGTGCAGGGCGCGCGCGAGCAGGGCCGTGGCCCGGCCGGGCCCCTGCTGCGGGCGGTCGTCGGGCAGCAGCGGTCGCCCGACATGCAGCGCGAAGGGACCTTCGGGATCGGGTAACAGCCGGGCGGGGACGGCGAGTTCACCACTCGTGCGGTCGGTGTCCGACAGTGCGGGCCGGTGCGCGGGGTCCAGGGACGGCGGGGTGTGCAGGCCGGGGGTACCGGCGTCGGCGGGCGAGCGCCGCGGCGGTCGTACGGCATCGTCGGACGGAATCGCGGGGCTCGCCTCGTCGGCCGCGGGCGTCCCGGGGGGCCGTACGGCGTCGGCGGCCGTGCCCGCGCGCCGCGAGGGCGTGGCGTCGGAGCCCCGCGCCGCGTCTTCGCCGGCCGGGCGGTCGTGGCGGGACCAGTGGGCGGCGAGCCAGACCGCGTCGGCGACCTCCTGCCAGCGCGGCGCGGACTGTTCCTCGGCATGGGGCGGGCGGGCCGGAGCGTCCTGGTCCAGGGCGGCGGGGAACGTCGCTCCGTGCTCTCGCGGGTACTCGACGGACTCGGAGAACGCCGAAGGAGGCGACGACCCCGAAACGGGATTCTCGTCGCCGAGCCCGGACGCGCGCTCCCTGGGAAAGCCGGTCATTCAGCGGCCCTTCGCGAGGTCGCGGAGCAGCATTTCCACGAGCTTACGCCCGCCACCATCCGCCTGGAAACCACCCGCGGTAGTCATCTGGACAGCGTTGAGTAGCTGGTCGAGGGAGTGGGTTCCGCCGGCCTGGACCCGCTGAACGAACAGGTCGACCAGGTCTTCGGTGCCCTGCGGGCGGGCTCCGAGGTGCCCTTCGACCATGGCCAGGAGTTGCTCCCGGGTGGGGGTGCGCATCTCCAGCGGCAGACAGCGCCGACGGAAGGCCGCGGGGAATTCGCGTTCCCCGTTGCTGGTGATCACCACGACCGGGAACTCCCGCGCTTCGACCCGGCCGCCGCGCACCAGCGCGTGGCCCCCGGGATCACTGGTGTGGACGCGCGCGGTGTCCGCGGCGTCGCGCACCAGCTCGGGGACGTCATAGCTTCCGTTCTCCAGGACGTGCAGCAGGTCGTTCGGCAGGTCGATGTCGCTCTTGTCGAGCTCGTCGACGAGAAGCACACGGGGACGATCGTAGGGCAGCAGGGCGGTGCCGAGGGGGCCGAGCGTGATGAAGTCCCCGAGGAACGGCGGGAGTTGACGATCTCTTGACGAGAGGGCCGGGTTGACGTCCTCGACGGGCCCCTCGTCGGCCGCCCCGGCGCCGGCCGGTTCGGTGAAGCCCGCGTCCCTCAGTCCCGCCTGCCAGGCGGCGATGGCCTGGGCGCGTCCCATGGCGTCATGGACGTACAGGCCGTCGCGCAGGGTCGTACGGCTGACGATGTTCCACTCCAGGACCCGGCCCAGGCCCAGTTCACGGGATATCAGGTAGGCGAGGGTGGACTTGCCGACCCCGGGCGGGCCGGTGATCAGCAGAGGCCTGCGCAGCAGCAGGGCGGCGTTGACGGTGTCGATCTCGTCCGGGCCGAGCTGCGGGGTGATGTCACCGGGGCCCAGGCGGCGCAGCGCGGCCTCCGGGTCGTCGGGCGGGGCGGGCTGGAGCGGTTCGCCGCGGAACCGGCGCCACGGCGGCGGCTCCGGCAGCCGGGGCGGGACGGCCGGGGCACTGCCCGTGGCGTGGAAGACGCGCCAGCCGTTCGGGGAGGTCTGCTCGTGCGCGCTCATGCCGGTGCCTCCTCACCGGCGAGATCGCCGGGATCGATGTCAACGAGCCGGGTGGGGTCGTCCCAGAAGAAGCCGATGTGACGGCCGAGGAGCCGCGGCCCCTGGGTGTGCAGCTCGGCGGTCTTGCGCAGCCGATGGATGGCCATCGGAATCTGCACGGGCATCGGCACAGCGGCGAACACGGCGGTCACCACCTCCCTGCGCTCCTCGTCGAAAACCCCTCTGCGGTCCCAGACCGCGAGTCCGATTCCCTCCGCGATGGCGGCCTTGAGCGCCTCCAGGGCGAGGCGGTCGGCCGGGGCGTCCAGCACCACGGCCGTATGTCTGTTCTCCCCAGCAAGCACGGCCTGCCATGCGTCCAGGCGCCCACCATCGGGTTCACTCCAGCCGTGCACCGTGACCCCGTGCTCCCGCAGGGTGCGCCAGCGCTCCCGCCACTGCTCCCTGACCAGGGTGTCGTTGCTGCGCATGCGCTCCAGGCTCCGCAGGTGCACCCCGTGCTTGAGCCCGATCGGCAGCGCCCGCCCCTCACCGATCCGGTACGTCAGCCCGGCCACGTCGTGGTTGAGGAGGTCGTACGGCAGGACGAACTCGATGCACGGCAGCGACTGCAGCCGTCCGCTGGGGGCGGCGCCGTGCGGCACCGACCAGAGCCGGGCACCCTGTTCGAGTGCCTGTTCGACAGCGGTGCCGAGGCCGTCGAGGGTGGTGGTGGCCGGTTCGCCGGGCTGGGGGTTCCAGTGGCCGGGGACGGTGTTGAGCCAGGGGCGTACGACGATCTCGCCGGTGCCGTCCCGGGCGGGTTCGACGGCGACGATCAGACAGCGCGGGATGTCGGGGTCGCTCACCGCCCCGTCGCGTGCGGCCCTGCGCTGCTCCAGCTCCTGGGTCAGACCGGCGCGTCGGGCCCAGTCGTCGGCCCAGCCGGACAGGGCGGCGCGGTGGCCGGGGGCGAGGGCGAGCCGGGCCGCCCGGTCCAGGAGGAGCACGGCGGGCGGCAGGCCGTCGGGCTGGGTGTTCCACTCCAGGACGTGTGTCAGGAGCTGCTCCGGTAAGAGCCCGGTGGGCAGGTCGAGGCCGTTGAGCTCGCCGACCAGGTCGTCCCGCAGCCGGCTCGCGGAGATCTCGCCCTTGGCCAGGACTGCGCGGGCACTGCTCTCGTCGTCGCGGCTCAGCGGGCCGAGCGGCGTCTCGAGGGCGGCGGCAGGAAAGGGGTCGATCAGCCGGTCGAGTTCGTCGCCCGCCGGATTTCCTTCGAGGAGGCGGACCACCCCGACCAGTACGCGTTCCCCGCCCGCCACGTTCAGCGCGACGCGCACCAGCGCCACCACGTCCTCACGTTGCCGGACACCGCGTACGTCGACCGGTCGGCCCAGGTGCTGCCCGAGCAGCGCGGCGAACTGACGGCGGCTCTCGGAGTCCTCCGTGCAGCTCAGCTCGCACAGGCCGTCGGTCAGGTCCTGGAGGAGCTGAAGTCCCCGCGGGCGCGCGGAACCGTCCCCGGGCCTGTCCAACCCCGCGCCTGTCTCCACCGACTGTCCCCCATGAAGCCGGTACGCCTGCCTGACCGACCTGCGAAGCTAGCATGGCAACTGGCGCTTCACCAGGGACAAGTGGGGCCGCACGGGCCGAAGTCCGGTCGGTCGCCCTCCAGTTGGGCGACTCGGCCGAAAACCGACCCTCGCGGGCCCCACGGGGCGCTGTCGTCGACTACAGCCTCGGGTCCACCGGCTCCGACTCCAGCGCCAGCATCCCGAACACCGCCTCGTGCACCCGCCACAGCGGCTCCCCCTCGGCCAGCCGGTCCAGTGCCTCCAGGCCGAGCGCGTACTCGCGGATCGCGAGCGAACGCTTGTGGTTCAGGAACCGGCCGCGGAGCCGGGCGAGGTTCTCCGGGCGGGTGTACTCCGGACCGTAGATGATCCGCAGGTACTCGCGGCCCCGGCACTTGATGCCGGGCTGCACCAGACGGCCCGCCGCGCTGCGCACCACCGCGCCGACCGGCTTGACGACCATGCCCTCGCCGCCGCGGCCGGTCATCTCCAGCCACCAGTCGACGCCGGCTCGCACCGACTCCGGGTCGGCGGTGTCGACGTACAGGCGTCGGGTGGTCTGGAGCAACCCGCTGCTGTCGTGCTCCACGAGCCGGTCGAGCAGGGCGAGCTGCTCGTCGTGCGGCAGGGCGGCGAGGCTGCGGCCCTGCACGGCGAGGATCTGGAACGGTGCCAGGCGCACGCCGTCGAGGCCGTCCGTGGACCAGCAGTAGCGCCGGTAGGCGTCCGTGAACTTCGCGGCGGTGTCGGCCCGTTCACGCTGGCGGGTGAGCAGCTCCGACACGTCCACACCGCGTGCCGCCGCGCCCTCCAGGGCGGCCAGCGCCCCCGGGAACACCGCACCGGAGGCGGCACCCACGGCCGCGTACTGCGACCGCAGAAGGCCGGACGCCTTCAGCGACCACGGCATCAGTTCGGCGTCCAACAGGAGCCAGTCCGTGTCGAGTTCGGCCCACAGGCCCGCCTCGCCGATCGCTGTCCGCAGGCGGCCCAGGATCTCCTCCGTCACCGACTCGTCGTCGAAGAACGGGCGGCCGGTGCGGGTGTAGAGCGAGCCCGTGGGGCCGTCCACACCGAAGCGCTTGGCGGCCGCCTCCGCGTCCCGGCACACCAGGGCCACCGCCCGCGAGCCCATGTGCTTCTCCTCGCACACGACCCGCTCGACGCCGTCCTCCTTGTACTGGGCGAAGGCCTCGGCCGGGTGCTCCAGGTACCCCTCGAGGTGCGAGGTGGCCGTCGGCGCCATGGTCGGCGGAAGGTACGGCAGCAGCCGCGGGTCCACCGCGAAACGGCTCATGACCTCCAGGGCCGCCGCGGCGTTCTCCTCCCGGACCGACACCCGGCCCGCGTGCCGCGTCTCCACGACCCGGCGTCCGTGCACGTCCGCGAGGTCGAGCGGGCGCCCGTCGTGCCCGCCCGGCGCCTCGCTGCGCAGCGGCTTCGCCGGCTCGTACCACATCCGCTCCGCCGGTACGTCGACCAGTTCGCGCTCCGGCCAGCGCAGCGCGGTGAGTCTGCCGCCGAAGACGGCTCCGGTGTCGAGGCAGATGGTGTTGTTGAGCCAGGTGGCCTCGGGGACCGGGGTGTGGCCGTAGACCACGGCCGCCCGGCCCCGGTAGTCCTCCGCCCACGGGTAGCGCACCGGCAGCCCGAACTCGTCGGTCTCGCCGGTGGTCTCGCCGTACAGGGCGTGCGAGCGGACCCGGCCGGAGGTGCGGCCGTGGTACTTCTCCGGCAGACCGGCGTGGCAGACGACCAGTCGGCCGCCGTCGAGGACGTAGTGGCTGACGAGCCCGTCGATGAACGTCCGTACCTGCTGCTTGAACTCCTCGCTCTCGCCGTCCATCTGCTCGATGGTCTCGGCCAGTCCGTGGGTGTGCTGGACGTTGCGGCCCTTGAGGTAACGGCCGTACTTGTTCTCGTGGTTGCCGGGCACGCACAGGGCGTTGCCCGACTTCACCATCGACATCACGCGGCGCAGCACGCCCGGACTGTCCGGTCCGCGGTCGACGAGGTCGCCGACGAAGACCGCGGTACGCCCCTCCGGGTGGACGCCGTCCGTGTAGCCCAACTTGCCGAGCAGCGTCTCCAGTTCGGAGGCGCAGCCGTGGATGTCGCCGACGATGTCGAAGGGGCCGGTGAGGTGGGTGAGGTCGTTGAAGCGCTTCTCGGTGACGACGGTGGCGTTCTCGACGTCCTCGACGCCTCGGAGGATGTGCACCTTCCGGAAGCCCTCGCGCTCCAAATGCCGTACGGAACGGCGGAGTTCGCGGATGTGGCGGCCGATCACGCGGCGCGGCATGTCGGCGCGGTCGGTGCGGGCCGCGTTGCGTTCGGCGCACACCTCCTCCGGCACGTCGAGCACGATGGCGATGGGCAGCACGTCGTACTGCCTGGCCAGGTCGATCAGTTGACGCCTGCTGTCCTGCTGCACGCTGGTGGCGTCCACGACCGTGCGGCGGCCTGCGGCGAGGCGCTTGCCCGCGATGTAGTGCAGGACGTCGAAGGCGTCCCGGGTCGCGCTCTGGTCGTTCTCGTCGTCGGAGACCAGGCCGCGACAGAAGTCGGAGGAGATGATCTCGGTCGGCTTGAAGTGCCGGCGGGCGAAGGTGGACTTGCCGGAGCCTGAGGCGCCGACGAGGACGACGAGGGAGAGGTCGGTGACGGGGAGAACCCGTCCCTTGTTCTGCGTCCGGTTCTGGGTCTCGGTCATGCCGCCTTCGCCTCCTTCTCGGTCACGCTCTTCATCGTGAACACCGCCATCTGCGTGGGCGGTCCCACCTCGGGGTCGTCCGGTCCGACGGGGACGAACTCCACGCCGTATCCGTGCCGTTCGGCCACCGCGTCCGCCCACCGGCGAAACTCCGCGCGCGTCCACTCGAAGCGGTGGTCGCCGTGCCGGACGTGTCCGGCCGGGAGGCTCTCCCAGCGGACGTTGTACTCGACGTTCGGGGTCGTCACCAGCACCGTGCGCGGACGGGCCGAGCCGAACACCGCGTACTCCAGGGCGGGCAGCCGGGGCAGGTCGAGGTGCTCGATCACCTCGCTCAGCACGGCGGCGTCGTACCCCTTGAGCCGGTTGTCGGTGTACGCCAGCGAGCTCTGGAAAAGCTGGACGCGCGAGGCCTGCCGCTCCCCCATGCGGTCCAGCTTCAGCCGCCGGGAGGCGATGGTGAGTGCCCGCATCGACACGTCGGTACCGACGATCTCGGTGAACCGGGGGTCCTTGAGCAGTGCCTGCACCAACTGGCCCTGCCCGCAGCCGAGGTCGAGCACCCGGGCGGCACCCGACTCGCCGAGCGCGGCGATGATCGCGTCCCGGCGCTGCACGGCGAGCGCGGTCGGCTTCTCCTCGGTCTCGCCCTCCGCCTCGACCGCGTTGTCGATCTCCTCGACCTCGGTGTCGTCGGCCTCGGCCAGTCGCACGAGTTCCAGCCGCTCCATCGCCTGCCGGGTCAGCGACCAGCGGCGCGACAGATAGCGGCTGGTGATCAGCTTCTGCTCCGGGTGCCCGGGCAGCCAGCCCTCGCCGGCCCGCAGCAGCTTGTCGACCTCGTCCGAGGACACCCAGTAGTGCTTGGCGTCGTCGAGAACGGGGAGCAGCACGTACAGGTGACGCAGCGCCTCGGCGAGCGTCAGCGCATCCGAGTCCAGTACGAGACGGACGTAGCGCGAGTCGCCCCACTCCGGGAACTCGCTGTCCAGTACCACCGGTTCAGCGGTGACCGCCCAGCCGAGCGGCTCGAAGAGACGTCGTACGAGTTCCGGGCCGCCCCTGGCCGGAAGGGCGGGCACCTCGATGCGCAGCGGCCTGGTCTGCTCGGCGGCTTCGGGCCTGGCGCCGCACACGCCCCGCATCGCGCTGGAGAACACGCCGCTCAGCGCCACGGCGAGCAGCGAGGAGGCGGCGTACGGGCGGTCGTTCACGTACTGCGCGAGCGCGGCGTCGGGTGCGCCGCCGCGCCCCTTGCCCTTGCCGCGCCTGACCAGTGCCACCGCGTCGACCTCCAGCAACAGCGCCGCCGTGCAGCGCTGGGCGTCCGCCTCGGGGTAGAGGACGTGCGCCTTGCCGTAGGACGTGGAGAACGCCTGCGCCTTCTCGGGATGCTTGTGCAGCAGGAAGCCGAGATCGGTGGCGGGGCGTTCGGGGGTGCCGGTGGTACTGATCGTCAGAAACACAGGGAGGCCTCTCCGGCCGGTGGATGTGATGGCGGTCGTACGTGCGAAAGCCCTCAGGGTGGTGATCCCGAGGGCTCGGCAGGACGACGGTCATACGATCCCATACGCCTGCCGACCGGCGCTTTCGTTTATCCGCGCGGCTACCGCTCCTCCGCCTGCCAGGGGCTGACCCCCAGCTTTCCGGTGGTCCCGAGGTCGAGGTGGGGGGTCACCATGAACGGTGCGGCGCCGGACTTCGCCCGGACCCTGACATAGGGAACGTTGACGGCGACCCCGGCTTGGGTCGTGTTGCGCCACACCAGGCTCGCCCGGGCGCGCTCGCCGGGCTTCAGGGTCACGGGCCGGGGCGGGTCGTCGGAGCCGGTGACGGCGGTGGTGATGGCGCCGCTGCCCTGGAGGATCCTGACGCCGTCGACCGGTTCGCGGTCCTCGTCGAGGAGGGCCAGCCGCGGGTAGCCCTCGACGTGGTAGTCGGCGGTGCCGCAGTTCTCCAGCCACAGCCCCACGACACGCAGCCCCATGGCGGCGTCGCCCTCGTCGGTCGTGATGTTGATCCCGGAGGAGGGGCAGTCGCCGGGCTCGGCCGGCGCCTCGGCCGCGGGGACGCTGGTGACCTCGGAGACCTTCACCCGTGTCACGTCGTGGGCGCCCGGCACCAGGGTGGGCATGTCGACGGTCCGCCGCACGGTCCGGCCGGGTCCGACGTCGCGCACGGTCTGGCTCAGCTTGGTCATCACCTCGCCGGAGGCCGTCGTGAAGCCGAACAGGACGGTGTACGTCAGCGATTCGGTGTCGTCGTTGACGACCTCATAGGCCGCGGAAAGATCGGAGGTGCCACTGCCGGGGGACGGAGAGGACAGACCGGTGATCCGGACACCGTCGACTCCCGGATCGGTGACGGGGCTCGGGGACGACCCGCTGGTGCCGGTGCTCCGGGAACCGGCCGTCTCCGATCCGCAGCCGGTCACGAGCAGGGCCGCGGCGACTAGGACCGGCAGGAGGGGGGTGGCTCTTCGCATCGGGCCACCCCACCAGCATCCGGATCACAGCACCTGTGGCGGAGGCCACAGTTCCGGCCACAGGCTTGTCACAGTCACCTTCCGGCGCCCTACGACAGCTGCGACTGCACCTGCGAGGAGATCAGGTCCAGGTGGTCCAGATCGGACAGGTCGAGGATCTGGAGGTAGATCCGCTCGCAGCCGGCCTCGGCAAGGCGGCCGATCCTGTCGACGACCTCGGACGGGGTGCCGGCCAGGCCGTTGGCCTTCAGCTCGTCGACCTCGCGGCCGATGACGGCGGCCCGGCTGGCGACCTCCTGGTCGTCCTTGCCGACACATGCGACGAGGGCGTTGGAGTAGGTGATCTCCTCCGCCTTGCGGCCTGCCTTCTCGGCGGCGGCACGCACCCGGGCGAACTGGCGCTCGCAGTCCTCGATCGAGCCGAACGGCAGGTTGAACTCGTCGGCGTACCGCGCGGCCAGCCGCGGAGTACGGGTGGCGCCGTGGCCGCCGATGAGCACGGGGATCTTGCGCTGGGTGGGCTTGGGGAGCGCGGGCGAGTCGGTGAGGTCGTAGTACTTGCCGTGGAAGTCGTAGGTCTCGCCGATCTCCGTCGCCCACAGCCCGGTGACGATCTCCAGCTGTTCCTCCAGGCGCCCGAACTTCTCCTTCGGGAACGGGATGCCGTACGCCGCGTGCTCCTCCTCGAACCAGCCCGTGCCCAGGCCCAGTTCGATCCGGCCGCCGGACATCTGGTCGACCTGCGCGACCTGGATGGCGAGCACGCCGGGCAGCCGGAACGTTCCGGCGGTCATCAGCGTGCCGAGGCGGATGCGCTTCGTCTCGCGGGCCAGGCCCGCCAGGGTTGTCCAGGCGTCGGTGGGGCCGGGGAGGCCGTCCACGGAGCCCATCTTCATGTAGTGGTCGGAGCGGAAGAACGCGTCGAAGCCGAGGTCCTCGGTGGCCTTGGCGACAGTGAGAAGGGTGTCGTAGGTGGCGCCCTGCTGGGGCTCGGTGAAGATGCGAAGATCCATGCCTCCATCCTGCACGCTGCGATCGCGGTCAACCTCACCGGTCCCTTCGGTCGCACCCGTGCCCGGTCGGGTGAAAATCGGTCCGGGCCGCGCGCGAGGAGCGATCCGGCCAGTGACCCGGTACGGCGGTGATCGTTGGGCTCGGGCGGAGCCGGACCGACCGGCGCCCGCACCGGACGGTCGCCGCCGGGGCGTCGTCCGTCACCCGCGTCGGCCCCCTGAGGGGCCTTGGGCCGAGGAGGCCGTCATGTCCGAAGAAACCGTGCCGCAGCAGGGCGGTGCCGGTTCCGCCGCCGGGCAGCCGAAGGGGTTGCTCCAGCAGATGGAGGAGCTGATGGCGGCACTGAACGCGGACCTGTCGGCGCTGGACGCGGACCTCCAGTCGGCCGGGGGCGCGGGGCGTGGAGTGGTGGCGGACGGGGAGGCCGGCTGACGGCCGTTTGCTTCCGGGTGGGCGGGGTCGGCGCCGGGGGTGGGTCGCGCAGCCCGGCGCTCACGGGGTGCCGCCCGCGCCCACCCGTGCCGCCCCAGCGGCACGACTGCCCGCGGACCGACGCAGATGCGCGCGGGACCGACGGCAGAGGTACCCACGGGACCTGACCCCGCGGGGCACCCGCGAGACCGACCGCCCAGAGGGGCACACACATGCCGCCCGCGGAACCGCCCCGAGACACCCGCCAGCGACGCGACGACCCGTCTACGCCGGCAACGCCTCGTCCCTGTCGGCCAGTCTCCTCAGCATGTCCAGGACCCTGTCCCTCGATTCGTCCGCGGCGTCGATCGCTTCCATGCACTGCCAGTACGTGGCCTCGTCGTCCGCCGCGCTGGCGAGGCCCACCAGGGCGATGCCCACCTCGCCGAGGAGGCCGCCGAGGCAGAGGAGTGCCTGGCGGGCGTCGCCCAGTTCGGTGAGCTGGGCGGCGCGGAGGTGTTCCATGGCGATGTCCGGGCGGTCGAGGACACCGCAGCCTCTGCCCGCCAGCTCGGTCAACCCCAGTGCCTCGCCCCGCAGTTCCGGCGGCCCGGCGACAGCGAGGCGGCTGCCTATCGCCTGGGCCAGGGCCTGCGCCTGCCACACCTCCGCCATGACATGGGGTGCGTCACCGCCTCCCGCCAGGGCGCGTCTGCTCGTCACGATGAGCCGCACAGCGTCCATGCGCTGCCCCCGTCTGTGTCCCGACGCGCTTGTGGCACGTCCGCCCGAACTCCCTTGTTCACTACCCAGAGTGAGGGCGGTTGAGACGAAAAGCCAGAGGAAGGCGGAAATCTTCGGACAACGAAACGGTTGCGAACCGCCGAATGACTGCGGAGAGTGAAAACGGACTCGGTCGCTCCCCGGATTGGTCTACGGCGCATCGGGCCTACGGCGCCGGAAACCTCCGCTCGTTCCGGTCGATCTTGGCGTCCAGCGCCGCCAGCGGGTCGATACCGAGCACCTCGCACAGCTGCAGCAGATAGGCGAGGACGTCGGCCACCTCGTCCGTGACGCGGTGCGCGGTGTCCGGGTCGGCCATGACGCGGGTGGACTCCTCCGGCGTCAACCACTGGAAGATCTCGACCAGTTCGGACGCCTCCACGCTGAGCGCGGCGACGAGGTTCTTGGGGGTGTGGTACGGCTGCCAGTTGCGCGCGGCGGCGAACTCGGCCAGCCTGCGCTGCAGTTTCGGCACGTCGAGAGGTTCGGTCACAGCTCCAGGTGTACCACCGTGACTCCCGCGACACCGGCGCCCCAGGACGCGTCGCTCACCGCGCCGACCAGGCGGATGTGCCCGCGGTCGCACATGCGGGCGGCGAGCCGCAGCAGTTCGGTCCGCTGGCGTGGATCCAGGCCCCGGTCGAGGTTGTCGGCGAGCACGGTGAGCGTCTGCAGGGCCGCCGGTACCTCGCCGACCGGGTCGACCTCCAGCACTCCGGGCCCGGTGAACAGCACCAGTGCCAGCGCGAGGTACCTCAACTCCCCGTCGCCCAGCCGTCCGAGCCGCGTCCGGATCCCGTCGCCCCGGTCGAGGAGCGCGCGTACGGTCCCGTCGGTGAGCGGTTCGGCGTACAGGTCCGTGACGGGGCCGGCGCATCCGGCGCGCACCGCCGTGACGAGCTGCGCGTGTCGTCGCGTGCACTCGGCGCGGGTGCGCCAGAGCACGTCGGCGAGATTGTCGCAGCCGCCGAGCAGGCGTCCGGTGCCGCTCGGGACGGGGGCGCGCATCCGGCCGGGGCGGGGATCGCAGGCGAAGACGGAGCGCAGGGCGACGACCATCTGTTCGGCGGCGGCGAGCACCCTGCGCTGCCCGTCCGTCTTGCCGGCGACGCGCAGCGGGAGCAGAGCGGTGCCGAGCCGGTCGTCGGGCAGCGGGGCGCGGGTGACGGGTGCGGAACCCGCCGTGTGCCAGGCGGCCTGCACGGTGCGACGCGAGGGGTCGCGCAGGGCGGTCTCCAGGAGGACCAGGCCGTCAGCCGACAACCGCTCGCCCACGATGCGCAGTTCGGGTTCGGCCTGGATCGCGACGTCGAGCCGGACCGGGCCCTCGGGCCCGTCGGCCGTACAGCCGATGCGGAACCCGCGCCGGCGCTGGGCGTCGGGCCGGGCGCGGTCGGGGACGCAGGCGGCCGGGTCGGGGAACACCTCGCCGACGGCGGCCCCGCCCCCGAGCCGGGCGAGTGCCTCGTACGCCCGCAGCGCGCTCGTCTTGCCGCAGCCGCTGGGCCCGGCGAACAGGGTGAGCGGGCCGAGCGGGAATCCGGCACGCCGGTGCCCGGCGAAGGCGGACAGGTGGAGTTCGGTGACACACGGCCGGTCCGGACGCCCGGTGCCGTCCCCGGACGGCACCGAAGAGGAGGGTAAGACGGACGTGGGGGACGTGGGGGACGTACAGGACACGGTCATATGCCGACCGTAGGACTCCGCCGGCAGGCGAACCGTTCCACCCCGAGGACCTTCCTACGATCGGGGGACCGGCCTCACGTGCCGGGTACGCCCACACCTTCCATCAGTCCGGTCACCTCGGTACCGGCCGGCGTGAGCAGGAACACGTTCCGGTCGACGCGGTGCATGCCGCTCGCCAGTCCGAAGACGACACCCGTGCTGAAGTCGAGGATCCGTTTGGCGACGTCGGTCTCCGCGGCGGTGAGGTCGAGGAGGACGGGTATGCCAGCCATCAGCGTCTCGGCGACCTCGCGGGCGTCCGCGAACACAGTGACCCTCAACACGACGAAGCGGCGCCGGGCCTCGGTCTGGGCCTCGGGCATCGCCCGGTGCCCGACCGAGGACGGCCAGGCGTCCCGGCCCCGCAGCGGAACGACCTGGGCGAGCCCCTCCCACTGTTCGTCGGTGACATCGTGGCTGTTCACCGGCATGCTCCGTTCTCGGCTCGCACTGCTGTCTGCATCCGGTAATTCTTACGCATGGTCACCCGTTCGGCCCACAGCGACACGCTCCGCGACCCCCCTCACACCGCCCCCGGGACGCCTGTGCAGCGGGCGTAACCCCTGGTGATCAAGTTGTGTCACATAGGCGTAACGGGCAATTCGTACGGTTGTCGGCATGACGACGACCCCACTGACGCAGCAGACGCAGCAGGTGCGCACGGTCTGCTCGTACTGCGGTGTCGGCTGCGGCATGCTGCTCGATGTCGGGATGGGCCCGGACGGCAGGCGTACGGTCCTGAAGGCGTCCGGTGACAAGGCGCACCCGGCGAACGCGGGGCGGCTGTGCACCAAGGGCGCGACGACGGCCGAGATGCTCGCCGCGCCCGGCCGGCTGACCACGGCGCTGGTGCGGGACAACCGGGGCGAGGAGCCGGTGCCGGTGCCGGTGAGCGACGCGATCGCCGAGACCGCGCGGAAGCTGCGCACGATCATCGACGAGCACGGGCCGGACGCGGTCGCCTTCTATGTCTCCGGGCAGATGAGCCTGGAGGCCCAGTACCTGGCGAACAAGCTGGCCAAGGGGTTCGTGCGGACCAACCAGATCGAGTCGAACTCGCGGCTGTGCATGGCCAGCGCGGGTGCCGGATACAAGCTGTCGCTGGGGGCCGACGGGCCGCCGGGGTCGTACGAGGACTTCGACAAGGCGGACGTCTTCCTGGTCATCGGGTCGAACATGGCCGACTGCCATCCGATCCTGTTCCTGCGGATGATGGAGCGGGTCAAGGCGGGCGCCAAGCTGATCGTCGTGGACCCGCGGCGCACCGCGACCGCCGCCAAGGCCGATCTGTTCCTGCAGGTCAAGGCGGGTACCGACCTGGCCTTCCTGAACGGGCTGCTGCATCTGCTGGTGGAGAACGGGCACACCGACCCCGACTTCGTCGCCGCGCACACCGAGGGCTGGGAGGCGATGGAGGAGTTCCTGGCCGACTACGCGCCGGACGTCGTCGCGGAGATCACCGGCCTCGCCGAGGACGACCTCCGCGAGGCCGCGCGGCTGATCGGCGAGGCCGGTGAGTGGATGAGCTGCTGGACCATGGGGCTCAACCAGTCCACGCACGGCACCTGGAACACGAACGCGCTGGTCAACCTGCATCTGGCGACCGGTGCGATCTGCCGTCCGGGCAGCGGGCCCTTCTCCCTCACCGGCCAGCCCAACGCGATGGGCGGCCGCGAGATGGGCTACATGGGGCCGGGGCTGCCGGGGCAGCGGTCGGTGCTCGTGCCGGACGAGCGGGCGTTCGTCGAGGAGCTGTGGGAGCTGCCGCCGGGGACCGTCCGGGCCGACGGGGTCGGCAAGGGCACCGTCGAGATGTTCCAGAAGATGGCCGACGGCGAGATCAGGGCCTGCTGGATCATCTGCACCAACCCGGTCGCCTCGGTCGCCAACCGCCGTACCGTCATCGAGGGGCTGGAGGCCGCCGAGTTCGTCGTCACCCAGGACGTCTTCGGCGACACCGAGACCAACGCGTACGCCGACGTCGTGCTGCCCGGCGCGATGTGGACCGAGGGCGAGGGCGTCTTCGTCAACAGCGAGCGCAACCTCACGCTCACCCAGGCGGTGGCCGACCCGCCCGGCGAGGCGACGGCGGACTGGCGGCTGATCGCGGCCGTGGCGCGGGAGATGGGGTACGAGAAGGGGTTCTCGTACGACAGTGCCGAGGAGATCTTCGAGGAGATCCGGCGCTTCTGGAACCCCGTCACGGGGTGGGACCTGCGCGGGGTGACGTACGAGCGGCTGCGGTCGACGCCCGTGCAGTGGCCGGCCGCGTCGGAGGACGGGCCCGAGCGCAATCCCATCCGGTACGTGGACGAGGGCGGGCTGCGGTTCCCGACCGCGAGCGGCAGGGCCGTCTTCCACGCGCGTCCTCACATGCCGGCCGCCGAGATGCCGGACGACGACTACCCGTTCGTCCTGAACACCGGTCGGGTGCAGCACCAGTGGCACACGCTGACGAAGACGGGCAGGGTCGCCAAGCTCAACAAGCTGAACTCCGGGCCGTTCGTGGAGCTGCATCCCGCGGACGCGCGGGAGCTCGGGGTCTCGGAGGGCGACCGGGTGGAGGTCGCGTCGCGGCGGGGGCGGGCCGTGCTGCCCGCGGTGGTCACCGACCGGGTGCGGCCGGGGGCCTGTTTCGCGCCGTTCCACTGGAACGACCTGTTCGGGGAGTACCTGAGCGTCAACGCCGTCACGAGCGACGCGGTGGATCCGGTGTCGTTCCAGCCGGAGTTCAAGGTGTGCGCGGTCTCGCTGACGCGGGTGGCGGCACCGGCGCCCCCTGCCGACGTCCTCGTCCCGACCGCCGTCACCCCGGGCGCGGACCCCTTCGGGATCGCACCGGCCCCGCCGCCCGTCCTCACCTCTCAGGAACGGCTCTATCTCACCGGCTTCCTGGCGGGCATCAACTCCGGTGCCCCCGGCATCCCGGTGCTCCCGCCGGACGCGCCCTTCAGCCCCGAGCACGCGCTGTGGGTGAACGGCGTCCTGGCCGGCATGTACTCGCGGACCACGGCCGAGCCCCAGGTCCGGCGCGGCCGCGAGGTCGTCATCCTGTGGGCCTCGCAGACCGGCAACGCCGAGGAGTTCGCGGGGGCCGTAGCCGACCGGCTGTCCCAGAGCGGGCACACGGCGACGCTGGTCGGTATGGACGACACCGACCTGGGCGCGCTCCCGTCCGGCGCCGATCTGCTGCTGATCACCAGCACCTTCGGCGACGGGGACGCGCCGGACAACGGCTCCGGCTTCTGGGAGGCGCTGTCCGGGGAGCAGGCCCCGCGTCTGGAAGGGGTCCGCTACGCCGTCCTGGCCTTCGGCGACTCCTCCTACGACGACTTCTGCGGGCACGGCCGCCGACTGGACGCACGGCTGGACGAGCTGGGCGCGGTGCGGCTCGCGCCGCGCATCGACTGTGAACCGGACTTCGAGCCGTCGGCGGACGCGTGGCTGGACGAGGTGCTCGGCGCGCTGGGCACCAGGACCGACGTCCAGGATCCCGCGAGGGGCCCGCGGCCCCCGGCCGCGAAACCGGCCCGCTCCCCCAAGCCCGACCCCACCGCCGCCCGTCTCGTCGGCAACCGGCTGCTCAGCCGGCCCGGCGCGGACAAGGAGGTCAGGCGGTTCACCTTCGACACGAGCGGGTCGTCGCTCACCTACGAGGCCGGGGACGCCCTCGGGGTGCGGCCCGTCAACTCGTCCGCCCTGGTGGAGGAATGGCTCGCGGCGACCGGCGTCGAGGGAGCGACCTCCGTCTTCCTCGGGGGTGTTGGTGACGTTCCCTTCGCCGAGGCCCTGCACCGGCACCTGGACATCACGAGGATCACTCCCGATCTGCTCCGCTTCGTCGCCGAACACGTCCGTGACGACCGGGAGTTGCGCAGGCTGCTGCGTCCCGACAACAAGGACGGCCTCGCGCAGTGGAGCTGGGGCCGCCAGGCGGTGGACGTGCTCGCCGAGCACCCCGTGCGGGCGGCCGCGCAGGACTGGGCGGACGTCCTCAAGAAGCTGCAACCGAGGCTGTACTCCATATCGTCCAGCCCGCTCGTCGACCCGCACCAGGTCTCGCTCACGGTGTCCGTCGTGCGCTACGAGAACCTGCACGGCCGGCCGCGCGGCGGGGTCTGCTCGCCCTTCCTCGCCGACGCCGAGGCGGACACGGAGGTGCCGGTGTTCGTGCAGCGTTCGCCGCACTTCCGCCCGCCCGCCGACGCCTCGACGCCGATGGTGATGGTCGGCCCCGGTACGGGTGTCGCGCCGTTCGTCGGCTTCCTCCAGGAGCGGCTCGCGCTCGGTCACCGGGCACCGAACTGGCTGTTCTTCGGGGAGCAGCACCGGGCCACCGACTTCTACTACGAGGACGAGCTGACCGCGCTGCTCGACGAGGGCGCCCTGACCCGCCTCGACACGGCCTTCTCCCGGGACCAGCGCAACAAGGTGTACGTGCAGGACCGGATGCGTGAGCACGGCCCGGAGCTGTGGCGCTGGCTCCAGGACGGCGCCCACTTCTACGTCTGCGGCGACGCCTCCCGGATGGCGAAGGACGTGGACCGGGCCCTGCGGGACATCGCGGTCGCGCACGGGGGGCTGGACGAGACCGAGGCGTCGGCGTGGGTGAAGCAGTTGGCGGCGGCGAAGCGGTACGTGCGGGACGTGTACTGAGGCGCGCTGAGCGGGACGTGTACTGAGGCGCGCTGAGCGGGACGTCCGCTGAGGGGCCCTGCGCGGGACGTCCACTGAGGCGCCCTTTGCCCGGGATGCCCGCTTCTTACCGCCCTCACACCGCGCTCTTCACCGCCTTCGGCACCTCGCTCACCAGGCACGATTAACGTCCGGTGGCGTGCTCCTGGCAGATACCCAGCTGTCGGCACCCGGTCGGCGGCTTCAGCCGGCGGGGCCCGCCGCCCCGGAACCCCCCGCGCAGTGGCATCGCGTCCTGACGCTGCTCGCCGACATCAGCCTGCTCATCGGTACGCGCTCGGTGTGGACGCAGGCGGCCGAACACCGGCTGCCCGTGGCCGCGGTGATCTGCGTCTGCTACGCGTCGATCCTGGCGTACGGGGTGCTGGCGCTGGTGGTGCGCCGGGAGCGGTCGCTGGCGCGGCTGGACCTGTGCGTCCTGGTGACCGCGGTGACGCTCGCCCTGTGCGCGCTCGTGCTCTCCCACCGGGGCTCCGACGAGGCGGACCTCACCACGCAGGCCGCCCGGGAACTGGTCGCCGGGCACGCCGTCTACGGGCAGCCCTGGCCCTGGCTGTTCGGCCACCCCGGTGTCGGGCTCACCCCGACCATGAGCGGCGGCTACGACCTCACGTACGGCTATCCCCCGCTGGCACCGCTGCTGACCGCTCCCCTGCTGTGGCTGGGCCACGGCGGCACCCCGGCGGCGGTACTGGCCTCGCTCGCGCTGGTCGTCGGCACGGTGGTGCTGTGGCGGCTGCTGCCCGGCCCGTGGCGGTCGGCGGCGACCATGGTGTGCCTCGGCTTCGGCATGCTGCCCTCGTACGGCAGGCTCGGATACCCGGCGATCCTGGCCCTGGCCCTGCTGGTGCCGGTGGTGGTGCGCTGGCCGCGGATCGGACGGGGCGGGCGGCTCGGCCCGGCCGGGCTCGCGCAGGCCGCCTGTCTGGGAGCGGCCTGCGCGGCGCAGCAACTGCCGTGGTTTCTCGCGCCGTTCCTGCTGGCCGGCGTCTACGCCGTGCGGCGCGGCGAGCTGGGCGCGCGGGCGGCGGCGCTGGTGGTGCTGCGGGTGGCCGGGGCCGCCGTCACCGTATGGCTGCTGATCAACACGTACTTCATCGTGAGCGAGCCGGGTCCCTGGCTCACCGGCATCGGCCTGCCGCTGACCCAGGGCGCGGTGCTGCACGGACAGGGCCTGGTGGACGTCTCGCTCTACTTCACGAACGGCAGCGACCGGCTCGACTGGTACGCGCATGCGAGTCTGCTGCTGGTCGCGGGCCTGCTGGGGCTGTTCGTGCTGTTCGTACGGCGGCTGGGTCCCGCGGCGACCGTCCTGCCGTGGTGCGCCTTCTATCTGGCGACGCGTTCGCAGGACGGCTACTACCTGTTGATGACGCCGCTGTGGCTTGCGGCCGCGGTCACCGCGCCCCCGGCGGAGTTCGCCGGCGCGTGGCAGCCGAGGCCGCGCCTGCTGTGCGGCCCGCACCGACGTCCGGCGCGGGCCGCGGCGGCCGTCCTGCTGCTCGCGCCCGCGCTGGCGAGTTCGGCGCTGGCGGCGACGGGGACGCCTCCGCTGCGGATGCGGGTCGCCGCGGTGCACCGCGTCTCGGCGACCGCCCTCTCCAGGCTGACCCTGCGGGTCACCAACACGGACGACGCCGCCCTGACCCCCCACTTCACGCTCACCACGGGTCAGGGCATGGACCCCTACTGGCCGGTCGTGCGCGGTCCGGCCGCGCTGCCCGCGCACACGACGGCGACGTACGAACTCCGGCCGCCGAGCGGGACGTACACCGTGCCCCGACAGCCGGGCGTCCCGATCCGGCTGCGGGCCTTCACGCCCTCGCCGCAGACGCTGTCGAGTACGTACGTCAGACTGCGGTCCGGCTGAAGCGGAGCGTGGTCGTGATCGTGGTGACGCCGCGGATCATGCCCATCTGGTTCCAGCCCATGCCGAACTGCTCGCGGTCGACGGTGAATTCGGCGGCAAGGGTGAGCGCGTCGGCGTCCGCTTCCACGAGGTTCGCGGTGAGGGTCAGGGGCCTGCTGACACCGCGCGCGGTGAGCTGAGCGACGACCTGGACCGTCTTGTCCGCGCGGAGTTCGGCGCTGCGGACGGCGAGGGTGATCTCGGGGTGGTTGTCGACGTCGAAGAAGTCGGCGGATCGCAGGTGGGTGTCGCGCTTGGCGTTCTTCGTGTCGAGGGAGGCGGCGTCCAGAGTGACGGTGCCGACGGCCGAACCGTCGGGGCGCACCTCGCCCCGGCCCGTGACGCCGGAGAAGGTGCCCTTCACCGTGACCAGGCCCCACATCGTCTTGTGCCGCAGCGCGACGGTGGAGGCGGTGCGGTCGAGCTGCCACGTACCTGTTTCAACGGTGACGGTCATGATCCCTTGCTCCTGTCGTCCAAATTTGGATGACCAGACACTAACCCAATAATCCAAAATTGGACAACGGGTAGACTCGAATCCATGGCCGACCTGCCCGAATGCCCCTCCTCCTCCGGCACCCGACTCCTGCCGGACGAACTCCGCGCCTGGATGCTGGTGCTGGCCTCCACCGGGGCCGTGGAACAGCGGCTGCGCTCCGTCGTCAAGGAGCGGCTCGACGTCTCCCATGACGAGTTCCTGGTCCTGTGTCTGCTGGCCGAACAGCCCGCGGGCCTGCGCATGACGCAGATCGCGGAGCTCCTGGGCCGCCCCAAGACCCGGCTCACCTACCAGATCGCCTGCCTCCAGCACGCCGGTCTCGTCACCCGCAAGTCGGTCTGCGGCGACAAGCGGGGCGTCGAGGTGGCCCTGACGGACAAGGCGCGGGCCCTGCTGAAGGAGTCCTCCGGGCTGCTGGCCGAGACGGTGATCCAGGCGCTGGAGGAGTTCATCGGGCCGGCCCAGTGCGAGGCGATGCGTGCGCTGCTCCCGGGTCTCGCCAAGGAGACAGCCGCCGAGTAAGCCTCGGGTGGTCGCGAACCGTACGGCGACGGGGCGCGTGGAAGCGTCCTGTTGCCGGTCAGGCGGCCGTACGGCCGCTGGGGCACGCGGGCCGGCGAGTGGAGCTGCCTCAGGAGCCGCTGCTCTGCGGGCTCACCGAGACCTCGACGGGCAACTCGCCCTCGCGGTCCACCTCGCGGAGATGCCGACCCCGGCCGTCCCCGGCCTCCCTGGTAGCGCGTACGGCGTCGCCCCCGGCGCCCGGCCCCGCCCCGCCCGGCCGCCCGGACGTCCGCCCGGCCAAGGCACTCGCCCTGGCCGGGACCGGTTTGGCCGCGCTCGGCACGGCGGCCGGGCTGGTGCGGAAACTGCGCCGAGTCGGGCAGCGTCAGCAGGCCGTCAGACGACAGGTGGCTACAGGCCGCCAAGCCGCGTCAGGCGACAGGCGTCAGGCCGCTACGAGCCGCTGAGCCGCGTCAGGCCGCCAGGGCGGCCGGCTGCGGGCACTGGTCCTCCGCCGCGGTCAGCAGGTCGATGAGGGTGGCGCGGGCCCGGGACACCCGGGAACGGACCGTGCCGACCGGACAGCCGGCCAGCGCCGCCGCCTCCTCGTACGGCAGGCCCAGCAGCTGGGTGAGAACGAACGCCTCCCGGCGCTCCTGGGGCAGCGCCGCCAGCAGGTCGGCCAGCGCGATGCCGTCGTCGAAGCCGGGCAGACCGCACGGCTGGGCCCGCTCGACGGCCAGCTGCCAGTCCGTCGCGTCGTGCAGCCGGGGCCGGGCCGCCGAGTACCGGTAACTGTCGATCACCGCGCGGCGGGCGATGGACAGCAGCCAGGCACGGGCGGAGGAACGGCCCTCGAACCGGTGCAGGCTGCCGAGCGCCCGCAGGAACGTGTCCTGGGCCAGGTCGTCCACGGCCTGCGGATCGGCGCCCAGGTGGGCGACGTACCGCAGGACGTCGCGGTGCAGTGCGCGGACGAAGAGCTCGACGGCTTCGGTGTCACCGGCACGGGCGGCGAGCGCCCAGGCAGTCGTCGAGTCGTCCATGGAGTGCCTTGTAGCGATCACTTGGTGTCCTTCTCGGGGCATCCGTGATGTGAGGGGATGCGGCCGTACGACGTACGACGCCTGCGTGGGCGTACGGCCGCGGCCCGAGGCGCCCGTACGGCGGCCTCGGGATACCAGCTGTCTTCAGACGACAGCCGTCCCCACGGGCGGACCCCGAGAAGTGATCGCGTGAACGAGAAGGAGCAGGCGCGGCGCCTGGTCCGGGTGCGGGCGGCGTCCCCGCGGACGCGGGCGGTCAGGGGTGGCGGGCAGTGCCAGCAGCAGCCTCAGCGGGGCGGCCAGCCATCCGGCGACGGCCCGCAGAATACGGAAGGCGGCCCGTTCGCCGTGCGCCAGCCACAGGCCGCAGAGCAGTGCGGCCAGGAGGTGGGCGGCGAGCATGCCGAACGAGGAGGTGTCGAGGCCGGTGGAGTGCCCCATGTGGCTCGTACTCATGGAGTTCAGGGAGTTCATGGAGGCCATGCCGTCCATGCCGTCCATGTGCGCCGAGGCCGTGTGGGCGGAGCCCATGTGTGAGGAGCCCATGTCCGGGGCCGGCGGGCCGCTCGCCGACGCCCCGCTCGCCGGCTGCGCGAGCGAGAACGCCGAGTGCAGGAGTGTCTGGACGGTGACCACGACGGCCACGACCAGGGGAAGCCCGCGCTCCCGCCCTGACAGACCCCAGCCGACGGCTCCGGTCACACCGAATCCCGCGGCCAGCACCCAGGCGGGTACGTGGCTGCCGGACATCATGACGTGACCCAGGGCGGCGAGCAGCACACAGACGGCAGCGAACACCGCGGCCCGTACTGTGCGAGAACCCCACCCGGCTGTCATGGCGCCCTCATCCTCGCATCGACACGCGCGTTGTCACGCAGGGGTACGGAAATCCCCCCGGCCCCGGACTCATCCCCACACATGTGATCCACGACACCGTCTAGTGACCTGAGTCAGAGATTCGTCGGCAGTAGGCGGCTACTTTGTCGAGGATCTCGTCAGCGGTCTTCGTCCAGACGAAGGGTTTCGGATGCT